>DATAPF010000180.1:0-30779 GCA_036265355.1 Kofleriaceae bacterium
GCCGCGCCGGTCTCACCGACGCCGGCGCGATCAGCACGATCGCGCTTCCCGATACCCTCGTCGTGTGCTTCATGCTCAATACCCAGATGATGGAGGGCTGCGCCACCACGACGCGCTCCATCGTCGAGCAACGCCGCAGCGACCCGATCCGGATCGTCCCGGTCCCGATGCGCGTCGAGCTCGCCGAGAAGCAGCTCCTCGACCGGGCGTTCGCGCAGGCCCAGCGCCTGTTCGAGCCACTGATGTCGGCGAGCCCGCCCGAGGACCGCGACCGCTACTGGCGGGAGATCGTGTTCTTCTCCACGCCGTACTATGCGTTCGGTACGTGCCTCGCGGTGTTCGGGGATGCTCATCTCCAGTCGGATTCGATCCTCGCCTCCGCGATGCGTCTCGCCACCCACCTGGCGGACCGCCCGCTGGGAGCAGGACCGCTCGTGTCGGACGAGCAGCGGCGCGAGGTTCTCGCCCGCTACGATGCGCCGGATTCCACGCGTCCCTTCCCGCCCTGAGTCCTCCGCGATCCGATCAGGCGCAGGGGTAGTACGGCACGTAGTTCGCCGGCGTGCGCCCGGTCAGCACGCGCTGGCCGGGGTAGATCAGGTTCGGATTCGCCTGGAACTGCGAGTTCATCCCCAGCAGCCGGTTGAGGGACTCGTCGTGGGCCTTGGCGATGTTGGTCAGGTTGTCGCCGGGCTTCACGGTGTAGTACTGCGGCTTGCCGCCGGTGTTGGTGTAGCCGTAGGGCTGAGGGGGGCCGTAGCCGCCGCTCGCCTGGGACAGCTCCACGCCGTCGATGGTCTGGAAGCCTTCGGTCTCGTTGCTGGTGCCACCGGTCGCATTCGGTTCGTTCTGCATGGCGATCTCCTGAGTTGGGGGCCGGTGGCTCCAGCGGCCCGGGGATGACGAGCTGCTTTTCAACTGCCGTGCCGCAGCGCCACGCAGTTGGATCCGCGCCGTTACCATGAAGCGCACGGCACGGCGCGACTCCCACGGGAGACAGGTCGGGGCCGGATGTCCGCTGGATCCGCCTCAGTCGTCCCGGGCCAGGCGGCGCACCAGGTCGCGGAGCTCGTGCTCGATGCCACGCACCGACGGATGGTCGAGCTCGGTGACGCCCCGGAACAGCGACAGGCCGTCGACCAGGCTCACGATCAGCAGCGCGCGGCGCTGCGCGCGGCCGCGGTCGAGCGCCGGGTTGATCAGCACGAGGTTGCGCGCCGTCAGGTCGACCCAGCGCCGGTAGAACTGGTTCATCGCGCCGGCGACCTCGGGGTCGTGCGCGGCCAGCGCCCACAGCTCGCGCAGGAAGCGCTGCTCCTCGTGCGAATGGTGGGTCTCGAGGAAGTGGTCGATCCCGCCGAGCAGCCGCGCCTCGGGCGATGCCCGGCCGGCCGCGAACCGCTCGGCCACCACGCGGGCCGTCTGTGCCATGCTGTCCTCGAACAGCGCCCGGACCAGGTCGATCTTGGCCGGGAAGTAGTACTGCACGTTGCTCTGGCGCACGCCGACCCGCTCGGCGACCTTGCGCGTGGTCAGCGCCGCGTAGCCATCCTCGACCACCACCGCGCGGGCGGCGTGCAGGATCTCGTCGACGCGGTGCTGGCCCTTGGGTTGCACGGCGGTGCCCGCACGGGCGCGCCGCGCGGCTCGGGGCGTCGTGAGCTTGCGTGGACTCGCCACCGCCCCACCATCGCACGGGCGATCGCCGCTTGCCAAAATTGGTCGTTCGACCTATTATTCCCTCGACTCCACCACCGCGCTGATCGTCGGTAGCAGAATAGGTTCATCGACCTATTTGTGCAAGCCGGGGACCGGCCTCGCCCGGGAGCCACCATGGACACGCAGCTCGAGGATGCCGCAACCTTCACCAGCCGCGACTTCGAGATCGCGCGCACGTTCGTCGATACGCCGCACGGACGGATCGCCTATGTCGAGCGCGGTCGCGGCCCGGTCGCCCTGTTGATCCACGGGGCGCTGCTCAGCGGCTACCAGTGGCGCCACCAGCTGAGCGGGCTGTCGGATATCCGCCGGGTGATCGCGCTCGACACGCTGGGCATGGGCCACACCCAGGTCCGGCCCGGCCAGTCGCTCGCGCTCCCGGATCAGGCCGCGATGTTCCGGGCGTTCCTCGACGCGCTCGACATCGCCGACGTCGATCTGGTCGGCAACGACAGCGGCGGTGGCGCGGCCCAGATCTTCGCGGCCCGCAACCCGGGGCGGATCCGCACGATGACCTTGACCAACTGCGAGGTCGACGACCACGACGACCGCAACCCGGCGTTCACGAAGTTCCGCGACAGCGTGGCGTCGGGCAGCCTGGTCAAGGCGCTGCAGGCGGCGGCCGGCCGGCCCGACATCGGCCGCAAGGCGTTCGCGGCCGCCTACCAGCATCCCGAGGATCTCTCGGACGACACGATCCGCACCTACACGACCCCGCTCGTCGCGTCGCCGGAGCGCGTCGAGCTGCTGACCCGCTACGTCGCGTCGATCGCCAAGCGCGATCTGATCGAGATCCGCGCCGAGCTCGCGGCGTTGCCGGCGCCGACGCTCGTGCTGTGGGGCAACGCCGATGGCTTCTTCCCGATGGCGATGGCCCACTGGCTCCGCGACCACCTCGCCCGGGTCACCGAGGTGGTCGAGCTCGACGGCGCACGGGTGTTCTGGCCCGAGGAGCGCCCGGCGTTGCTCAACGCCAGGCTGCGCGCGCACTGGCTCGCGGCCGGGTGAACGCCGCCGCGACCGCGGGCCGGCGCGATCGGGTCAGCGCTGGAGCCGGAAGCTGACGTCCTGGGCGCCCAGGTCGTGGGATTCGACCCCGTTGCGCTTGCTGCCGCGAAACGCCGGCCGCTTGTCGCCGAGGATCAACGTGAACTCGCCGCCTCCCTCGTCGCTGCTCATCCCGGCGTGGATCGCCGCGACGCAGATCCGCGAGTTGCCAGAGTAGGTGTCGGTACCCCAGGCCCCGCCCCAGGGGGGGAGGTCCGCCGTGCAGTGGGGCGGACACGACACCCGGTGGATCGAGCCCGGCTCGCCGTGGATCTGATTGGCCTCGAACGTGCAACCGGCATCGACGACGACCGGAGCGCGGACCTCCGGTTCGGCCTGCACGACGCGGGGACCGTCGAACCGGAAGCTCACGTCGTCCTTGCCCCAGTCCTGGCTGGTGATGCCGTTGCGCTTGCTGCCGCGAAACGCCGGCCGGGCGGATTCGAGCACCAAGGTCGTCTCGCCGCCGCGCTCCGAGATCATGCCGGCGTGGATCGCGGCCGCGCAGACCGGCGTACCGGCCGTATAGACGTCGGTCCCCCAGACCGGGACGTCCTTCTTGCAGCGAGCGGGACACGCCAGCGGGTGCCGCGAGCCCGGCTCGCCCTTGATGTCCCTTCCGGTGAACGAGCAGCCGGCCTCGATCAGCCCGCCGCCACCGACCTCCGGGGCAGGCGACTCCGCGGGCGCCGACGACCCCGACGGGAACGATGACGCCGACGCGCTCAGCGAGGGCACAAGCGAGGGCGTCCGCAACACGCAGCTGGCTGCCATGCACAGCGCGAACATCGGAATCGTGGCATCGAATCGCATCGGGATCCTCCTGGCGTCACAGTCTCGAGACGGCTGCCCGACCGCGATGCAGCGGCGATGCCACGCTCGAATGCGTCGCTGCCAGCGCTGGCGAGCGGTCCGCAGCCCAGGAGCGGCGAATTGCGCGACTGCGCGATTGCGTGATTGCGTGATTGCGCGATCCGCTTGCGCGATGCGCTACCGGCAGCGGTCGCCGTGCAGCGCGTCGATCTCGGCGATCCGGAACGCGTTGTGGGCGCGCTCGAACGCCGCGCGTGCGGCGGCGATCTGCGCCGGCGCATCGGGGCGGGACCGCGCGACGGCGAGCCGGGCCGGAGCGAACAGCCGGTCGCCCTGCTCGTCGGGCGACTCGTCGGGCGTGGTGTAACTCGCCGCCCGGGCGATCGCGCGCTCGGCCGCCTTGCAGTCGCCGCGGTCGAGCTCGAGGTTGGCCACGATCGTGTACAGCATCGCGCGGTCGCGCGGGGTGAGCGTCTGCGAGCCTTCGATCTCGTGCAGCAGCGTCCGCGCCTGCTCGGGCTGGCCGCGCCGCCGCTCGGCCTCGGCGCGGTACAGCTTGGCCTGGACGAGGACCAGCTCGAAGCCCCCGAGCCCGGCCTGCGCGGTGGCCAGCTCGTCGGCCGCCTCGCCGGCGCGGCCGAGCTGGAGCAGCGCGACCCCGCGCTCCAGCGCCAGCGTGGCGCGCTCGTAGGTGTCGATCACGGCGGATGGATCGCGATGCGCCGCCGCCTCCTGGTAGAGATCCTGCGCGCGCTGCAAGAGCTCGAGCGCGCGGCGCTCCTCGTGCGCGTTGATCAGGATCACCGCGGTGTCGGTCCACAGCTCGTAGGTCTCGCGCACCCCGAGCTCGTCGGCGCGCTCGGTGCCGCGCGCGATCACCGCATCGGCCGAGGCGATCGTCCGGTCGCGCTGGCCGAGCTGGATCGTCACCTGCGACGCCAGCACCATGCATTTCAGCTCGACGCCGACGCTCACCACGTCGGGCTCGCGCGCCGTGTTCGCACAGCGCTCGAGCGCGGTGAGCGCGTCGGTCGCCTTGCCGAGCTGCCACGCGACGTGGCCCTCGACGGTGAGCGCCAGGGCGAGGTCGTGCGGATCGCCGCTGCGCCCGGCGAGCCCGACCGCGAGCCAGCTCCAGCGCTCGGCGTCCTCGAACTTGCCGGCCGCGGCGAAGTCGCGCGCGACCACGGTGACCGCGCGCGCGTGGGCCTGCGCCGTGCCGGCCGCCGCGGTGTCGCGCATCGCCTGCCACACCACCGGCCAGCGCTGCTCGGGCCCGCCGAGCTTGACGTCGGCCAGCGCGGCCATCGCCTCGGCGGCGAGCGCCGGATCGCCGGCGGCGCGCGCCAGGTCGGCGGCGCGCTGCGCCTGCTCCATCGCGAGGCCGAGCCGGCCGGCGGCGGTCATCATGCGCGCCGCGCCGAGCGCAGCCCGGATGTCGCCGAGCGCCACCCGGCGAGCCGGATCACCCGGCGGCGCGGGTTCGCCGGCGAGCCGATCGGTGTCGCTGCAGCGGTCGATCGCCTGGACCCGGCGCGCCGCGGCGATCAGGCTCGCCGGATCGCTGTCGCTGCGCGCCATCAGCCCGGTGAGCGCGACGAGCTCGTCGCGGCGCTCGTCGAGGCACGCGCTGCGCTTGGCGGCGAGCTCGCGCGATTGCTCGCCGCGCGCCGACGCCAGGCAGGTCTGCTCGCGCGCCGCGCGCAGCGCCGCGGCACGGCGGTCGACGAGCTGCTCGAGCTTGGCCCAGGTCCGCGCGCGGCCGGGGCGCTCGGCGACCCCGAACCCGGCGGCGATCGCCGCCTTGCGCGTGGCGTCCCAGCTGCCGGCGAGCTCGTCGGGCGCCTCGCGGCACGCCGCCAGCCGCTGATCGCGATCGCGCGCCGCGGTCGCGGCGTAGCCACCGCCGGCGATCGCGACCACCGCCGCCACCGCGATCGCGATCGCGCGCCGCCGCCGCGCGGCCACCGGGTCGGCCTCGAGCGCCGCCACCAGCTCGGCCATCGAGGCGAACCGCCGCTCGCGGTCGGTCTCCAGCCCGCGGTCGAGGATCCGGCGCAGCCAGGCCGGCAGATCGCGGGGATGCGCGAGCGGGCGCCCGGCGAGCACCGCCTCGCGGATCGCGTCGGGATCGCCGGCGAACGGCCGCTCGCCGTGCAGCGCCTCGAACAGCGCGCACGTGAACGCGAACTGATCGGTGCGCGCGTCGACCGCGGCGCCGGCGTACTGCTCGGCCGCCATGTAGCCGGGCGTGCCCATCACCGCGTCGTCGACCGTGAGCCCGGCCGGCGCGGCGCTGCGATCGCCGCCGGCGCCGCCGGCGCCGCCGGCGTCCTCGGCGAGGTCGGCCGCCTCGGCGGCCTCCCAGCGCGCCAGACCGAAATCGGTGACCCGCGCGCGACCATCGCCGGCGATCAGCACGTTGTCGGGCTTGAAGTCGCGATGCACGAGGCCGGCGAGGTGCGCCGCGTGCAGCCCGCGGCCCGCGCCGGCGAACGCGGCGATGATCTCGTGCCGCGAGCGCGGCTGGGCGAGCCAGCGCCGCAGCGTCACGCCCTCGACGTACTCCATCGCGACGAACAGGCCGTCGTGCGCCAGCCCGACGTCGTACACCGTGACCACGTTGGGGTGCGCGAGCCTCGCCATCGACTGCGCCTCGCGGAGCAGGCGGGCCCGCCACTGCCAGTCGCGGCGCACCCGCCCGAGCTGCTTGATCGCCACGGCGCGGCCGAGATCGGGATCGCGCGCGCGATAGACCACCCCCATGCCGCCGGCGCCGATCAGCTCCTCGATGACGTAGCGCCCCAGCACGGCGCCGCGCGCCAGCCGGGCCGGCTCGGCGGCCGGGCCGGATGCCGGGGCAGATCCTGCCGCCGTGGTTGCGGTGCCCGCGGCGGCGGGCGCGTCGACCGTCTCCGCCCCCTGGCGGCCGATCCTGCCCTCGGTCGTCCCCTCGATCACGGCGCCGCCTTCCGCTTGCGCGGCCGCGGCAGCTCGTAGCGCGTCATCAGGTAGACCAGCTTGCGCAGCGAGTACCCGAGCAGGCTCGCCGCGCGGGTCTGGTTGCCCTTGCACTGGGCGAGCGCGGCGATGATCCGCGCCTTCTCGGCCTCGTCGTCGATCCGGACCGGCGCCGGCGGCGACCGGCGCGCCGCCGGCAGCGGCAGCGTCGCGGCGATCTTGTCGAGCGGCAGGTCATCGGGCTCGATCACCGCGCCATCGCACAGCGCCGTCGCGCGCTCCATCATGTTGCGCAGCTCGCGGATGTTGCCCGGCCACGCATAGCCCTCGAGCGCGGCGAGCGCCTCGGGCGACAGCGCCGGCGCGGGGCGCCCGGCGCGCGCCGCGGCGTCCTCGCAGAACGTGCGCGCCAGCCCCTCGATCTCGTCGCGGCGATGCCGCAGCGGCGGGACCACCACGGTGACCCCGCTCAGCCGGTAGTACAGGTCCGAGCGAAACCCGCCGCGCGCGACCTCGGCCTCGAGATCGCGGTGGGTCGCCGCGACGAACCGCACGTCGAGCTTGATCGGTCGGACGCCGCCGACCCGGAGCACGACGCGATCCTCGAGCACGCGCAGCAGCTTGACCTGGATCGCCTCGGGCAGCTCGCCGATCTCGTCGAGGAACACCGTGCCGCCGTCGGCGGTCTCGAGCAGCCCGGGCTTGGCGGCCAGCGCGCTGGTGAACGCTCCCTTCTCGTGGCCGAACAGCTCGCTCTCGAACAGCGCCGGCGACAGCGCGGCGCAGTGGATCGGCACGAACGGCCGCTCGGCCCGCTGCGATCGCGCGTGCAGCTCGCGCGCCATGACCTCCTTGCCCACCCCGGTCTCCCCGAGGATCAACACGCCGATCTCCGCGTTCGCCACGCGCTGCAGCACCGCGCGGGCGTGCTCCATCGCCGGCCCTGGCGCCGGCCCGGTCGCCGGCCCTGGCGCCGGTCCTGGCGGCCGTGGCGGACGCTCCCCGGCGGCGTCGGCCTGCAGCGCCGCGCTCGCGTGCGCGATCAGCCGCTCGGGATCGCTGCCATCCCCCGGAAAGCACGCCAGGCCGACGCGCGCCGCGGCCCCCCGCGCGCCCAGCGAGGCCGCGATCTGGTCGGCCAGCGCCCGCGCCTGCTCCGGCTCGACCTCGACCACCAGCACCTCGTGGTCGTCGGGGCCGTAGCTGCCGAGCACGTCGACGTCGCGCAGCGAGCGGGTGATCGCGTCGATCACCAGCTCGGCACCGGCGAGCTCGCTCGCCTGGATGCGGAGCACCGCGAACGGCCGGCGCGTCGCGGCCGCCCGGGCGCACTCCTGGGCGACCAGGAGCTCGAAGTAGCCGTGCGGCCACAGGTGGCGCGCGCGCGGCGGAGACGGATCGAAGATCACCAGCGTCGCGGTGCCGAGCTGGATCACCTCCCCCGCGAGCACCGCACGGCGCTGGCCGGGCGCGACGCGGCGCTCTCCGATCCGCGTGCCGTTGTGACTGCCGCGGTCCTCGATCTCGAGCACCGCGCCGATGTGGAGTACCGCGTGCAGCCGCGACACCGAGCTGTCGTCGATCGCGACGTCACAGTCCCCGCCGCGGCCGAGCGTCAGCGCGCCGCTCGCCGGCAGCGCATGGCTGGTGCACGCGTGGCCGCCGGTCACGTAGAGCCGCAAGCCGGCCTGCGCACCCGACGCGGCCGCGGTGGACACGAGCCCATCGCGCTCCCTTGGTGACGTCGAGCCGTCCGACACGGACGCAGCATAGTCGATCGCGAGAGGCTCGAGGAACTGTCGTGGGGTCGCACTCGCCGCGCCTCGAGGGAGGGCGATCCCGACCGACGGCTCCGCCGGGTCCTCAGGTGCGAGCGCCACAGACGCTCGTCGGCGCCGCCGAGCGCCCTCTGAAGATCCGGACCTCGGGTCACGCCCGGTGAACGACGGCTGCGACCGGTCGAGCCAGCCGCCCCGCACCCGCACGCCGGCCAGCCGCCTGGCGATCAGGCCTCGCGCATCGGCGACGATCACGGCCACCGGCCAGGTCTCCGCGAGCGCATTGGTGAGCTCAGGCGAGAGCCGGGCGCGCTCGGTCGGATCCCACGCAGTGCTTCTCGAGGATCGAGATCACGCGGCAAAGCTGCGAGCGCAGCTCGACGTGGCAAACCAGGAGGATGTTGTCGGCGAGCGCGAACACCGGGGCATGGGACTGGCCGTCGTGCACTTTTGGGCGGTTTCCGTGTCGTACTCCGGGCACGTCCGTCGCCTGATGTCCCAGTGCCACTGCTACAACCATCGCTGCTGTGGAAGCACTCCTCGATGCGACCTGTGATATCGAGGACATCCGCACGACTGCGCGATCATCTCCGCGTAGGCCGTGGTGAGCGATCTGTTGCGGATCTCCGGCAACGGCCCCAGCGAGCACAGGTGCTGGTATCCCGAGCCAGCAAGCCAGCGAGCCCGGGGAGACGGTTGATCGCCCGCGGCACCGGAGCTATCATGTCGGCGCAGGTCGACATCGGATCGGCTTGTAAGAGTTCCTTCACAGACTCACGTGGGGAGGATGGAAGGGTGGACGGGGGGCCTCTACGTCGTAGAGGGTCGCCGTCTCCCTTCCATCTATGGTGACGAGCGGCTAGCGACTGTCGGCGGTGGGCGAGTCAGCGGTGGGGCAGTGAACGGTGTTGTGGTGGTGTTCGGTGGTTCACTGCAGTCTCCGACGGTCATGGGAGTGCCGGGTGTTGGGGTGGGCCTCGTAAAGTGACCCAACCGTTCCCCCGCTCGACGGGGTGACGGGTTTTGTTTTGCCATGCTCACCTCCATCCAATACCCATTCGCGGACGTACGGTCTTTCATCGCCGACGACGGCGGACGGCTGTCGCGCCCTCACTGGAGCGCTCCGGACACCGAATCCGACTTCGTGCGCGCGTTCGGCGGTGTCACAGTCCGTCCGCGTGGCGGCGCCTCGATCGGGGGGGACCAATACCGCTGCGAGGCACGGTGGGCCGTACGGTTCGAACGGCCGGGGCTGGGGCCGGACCGTCGCTGCGCATTCCGGCGGTTCTATTCCGACGGCAAGGCGCTCGCGAAGTTCGAGATCGGCATCGCCCGTGACGGGTCGGGACCGCTCACGGCGACCAGGGAGATCGACGCGATCCTCGAACAACTCGCCGCCGTGCCGGCCGATCGAACTCCGGCCCGCCCGCTTGGAGAGCTCGGCCCTGTGCTCTCCCGTGCGTACCGGCGCGCGAGCACCGCGCATGACTTCACTGGGATCTGCGAGCCCTGGTGGGTTCGCGAGGGTGCACCGGTCACTCTGGTGATGTACCGGAAGGAGGAGCAGCTGGAGCTACCGGCCGAACTGACTCCCGTACAAGCCTCGCAGGGCCATCACTCGGTGACAGTGGCGCACTGGTGGCAACGGTTTCGCGGCAAGCTGCGTCCGGTCTGGTTCCTCGGCTACCAGCCGGACGACTATCTGCTCGCCCGCCAGCTTCGCATCGACCTCGTTCGCCTGCACTGCGAGTATCAGTCGCTCCGGATGATCCTGCGGCACATCGCAGACGGTGTGCTATTGCCTGCGCCGCGCTCGGCCTGCTCGGATCGGCTACAGCAGTACCTCAACGACGCGATCTCCACGATCACGAACTTGCGCAGCGCACGTCGAAGCGTCGTCTGCGAGACGTCGTGCCAGCTCGTGGAAGCGGCCATCGAGCAGGTGCATGGGGATCAGACGGCATCACTGGTGGCCAACCTGGAAAGCCAGCTCCGCAAGCTCGACGTTCGTCCGAACATCCGCCGCAAGGTGCACAACTACGCCGCAGAGCAGAGCTCGCTCAAGGCCCCTGTCACGCCACCAAGCAAGCTAGCCGAAGCCGTGGTTGAGCCAACAAACGGCCAAGAACTCATCGCGTTCCTGGCTGCCAATCCAGTGGGGACCTCACGGCTACTGCTGGATGAGGAATGCGCAGCGATCGAGCGTGAGCTCAGCATGACCGCCGCGCGCGACGTTTTCGCCCTGCGCTCGAAGTGGACCGTCACGGTTGACGAGATGATGCGGCACCTTGCGACCCTCACACCCGCGGTGATTCACTTCAGCGGTCATGGTCGCGCTGGCACGCTCACAGATGACGGCGACGGTAGCCGACAGGTTCATCGAGACGTTGCAGGTGCCGCACATGGCGCGATCTATCTCGAGGACGAGCACCGCCGGCCGCACTGCGTCGATGGCCGAGCCCTTGCGCAGATGATTGCGAGTACTGCCCCTTGCGCCCGCATCGTGGTGCTCAATGCTTGCTTCAGTGATGCGCTGGCCAGCGCGCTGTGCGATGCCGTGGACTGCGTGGTCGGTATGCGGGGCGCCGTGGACGATGCGGCCGCGCGATCATTCGCGATCGCGTTCTACCGCGCGCTCGGCAATCGCAACTCGGTAGCAAATGCGGTACGCCAGGCAGCAGCAGCGCTCGCCGCCAAGCATCCATCCAGCGAACACCTGCCGATATGCAGGACTCGTGATGGGATCAGTGCGGAGCACCTCATCCCCGCCAGCCGGCAGCTACACGCGAACGCCCGGCACGCGTGAACAGCCGTGTTTCAGCAAGGCGGTGCGGCCGCTGGCGCGCTACTTCGGCGGGCTCAACGTCGTCGTGTTCACGCACGAGGACCTGGCGCTCCCGCGCGGCGCGCCGGGCGACCGCCGCCGGTTCCTCGACCGCGGGGTGTTCAACCTGCGGCCCGACTACCTCGCCACCGCGCAGGAATCGTCTCGACGCGGTCCCACAGGGTGGTCACATGTGCGGCTCCAGTGACGCTCACGCCTTCGGCGTGGGACATCGCCGCAGCGACTCGAAGATCAGCCGCTCCAGGGTCAGCTCCGGTCCCGACACGGCCGCGGCAGCATCCACCGCCGCACGCGCGATCGCCGGCTTCCATCCCAGCCCGGTCAGTGCCGCCCGCGCCTGCGTGCACCGGATCGCCGCATCGAGCTTGCTCGCGGTCTTGATCTCGGCGCTCGCCGGCACGCTCGAGTTCGCGCCGGATACGCCCACGTGGGCGCCAAGGTCCGCGGCCGAAGTTGCCAGACGGTTCGCATCGGTGGGGAGACTGCCGGCGTCCTTCCGCGTGGCGTCGCAGGTATCCACGCGCGCGTCAGTGCCGACCGCGTGGATCGGCGTCGCCGACTGCGCCCGAGATCGCGGATCGTCGGCCTGCGGCGCTGCCGGTCGGCGGACCTCCAGCTGATCCGCCGTGCCCGTGATCGTCATCGCCCCGCGATGGTGCGCGAGGTGACACGCCGAGCACAGCAAGCAGAGGTTCGCAGCCTCATGGGTTCCGCCGTCGGCGCGATGGACCAGGTGGTGGATCTCGAGCCCTCTCGCCGACCGGCAGCCCGGCACGCGGCAGCGGCCCCCATCGCGACGCCACACCAGGCGCGCGGTACTCGGGGGGATGTCCTGATACGCGCGCTCGGGGACGCTATCGTCGACCGATCCAATGTGCTGGGCGTCGCACATGGCGCGGTCGATCGCCATGGCTCGATCGCGACCTGCGCGCCCGCGCCTTCCTGCCAGCCCTGCCGGCAGCGCTGGCACACGGTCACCGCGATCTGGTACTTCGCCCGGCCCGTCGTCTCCGTGCTCGTCGCGCCATCGAGCACCGCGCTGCACAGGGTCGCCACGAACCCATCGTCGGACAGGTTCGTTCCGTGCTCGTCATCGAGCACCGTCCGCGCCTGGCGCAGCAGCGCGAACGTAGCGGCCGCCAGCTCGAACCGGACGACGTGCGAGCGCGCCTGGGGATCCGGCGGATCGTCGGGCCGGTCGCCGGGCCGATGGTCGGCGACGAGCTCCTCGACCTGCCGCAGGTTCTTGCCAGCGGCCGCCGCGATCCAGGCTGCCTCGGTCCCCGGCGTCGCCACGCGCGTCAGCTCGCGCACCGCCGAGAACGCCAGGTCATCGGCCGCCAGGGCGGCCGTCAGCTGCGGCAGGTCGCCGAGTGCGCGCGCCACCCGCAGCCGGTCCTGCGCCGTGCGCGGTGCGTACCCGAGCACACGCTCCATGTAGTCCAGCGCCGAGACCATGCCGAGCGGGCGCCAGATCTGCAGCTTCTCCGCCTCGCGCAGCCAGCGCGCCTCCTCGGCATCGAGCGCGGCCCGCCGCTGCCGGATCGCTCGTAACGCGCGATCCACCGTTCGCCAGTCCGGCGTGCGCACGGACCCCTCCGAGCCCCAGCTCGCCATTGGCCCGGTCTCGATCTCGTCGCTTGCGGTAGCTTGGAACATGACCTCCTCCAGCACGATTTCGTGCATCGCTTCTAGCACGCGCGTTTTCGGAGCGATGGTTTGCGCGCAGTGCGACGAATGGCAGTGTTCAGTGCAAAATCGAGGGGCATCTCAATTTCGCTCGTAGAAGGCCAACCAATGTTCTCCTCGAGGCGATCTATATGCGACTCGTGGGCTCCTATCCAGCCCTTGCCGAAATGCTGTCAAGCAAATTCGACATGGTAGTGCGACTGATCTGTGTCCATTGGCATATTGGTATGATGTAAATTCAGATGTGCGCACGTGGGTGCATGCAGTCTGATCCGGCGGCCCCCACGTGGGGGACCACCGATGCGGGAACAACCAGAACGGCCACACGTTCTTCGCACCAAGCCCGCTCGCACCGCTGCGATCCTGCCGGCTTCAACGGCTGCGCCCACGTGGGCGCATGCAGTCTGATCCGGCAGCCCCACGTGGGGGGACCACGGAAGCGGGAACAACCAGAACGGCCACACGTTCTTCGCACCAAGCCCGCTCGCACCGCCGCGATCCCTGCCGGCTCCAACGCTGCGCCCACGTGGGCGCGCTCCATCCGGTTCGGCGCCCCCACGTGGGGACCCACGGAAGCGGGAACAACCAGAACGGCCACACGTTCTTCGCACCAAAGCCCGCTCGCACCCTCTTGATTCCGGTCGGCTCCAACGCTGCGCCCACGTGAGCGCATGCAGTCTGATCGCCCTCGGGCCGGAGGCGCGCGCCGTGCTAGACTGGGCGCGTGGACCGGGCAGACGGGTCCGATCCGGAGGACGCAGACGCGCAGTGGCTGCTCGGCGCGCGGTACCTCGAGGGCGATGGAGTCGTCGCGGATGCGGTCCAGGCCGTACGCTGGCTCCGGCGCGCAGCGGAACAGGGGCACCCCCGCGGGCAGAACACGCTGGGGCACTGCTATTCCACCGGCAAGGGAGTCGCGAAGGATCCGGCAGCGGCGGTCGAGTGGTTTCGACGGGCCGCCGAGCAAGGCCACGCGCGCGCCCAGTACAATCTGGCCTGGTGTTACGAGAGCGGCCATGGGGTCGTCGCAGATCCCGCGCGCGCGGTCGAGTGGGCCCAGCGCGCGGCCGAGCAGGGCAACGTCGACGCGGCGTTCCTGGTGGGCAGTGCGTATCACTTCGGGCGCGGCATCGCGAAAGATCTCCGGCAGGCGCTGTACTGGATGGAGCGTGCGCAGGCCCAGGTCCCGATGGCGCGCCGGCAGGTGCGCATCCTGCGCTGGGAGCTCCATCCGCTCCTGCGCTACTCGCATCGCGCGCAGTGGGTCGCGGGGCTCGCCCTGCTCGCCTACCATGCGGTGACGGTGCCGTTCTCGATCCGCTGGCAAGCGGTGGCACTGTACGTCGGGATCGTGGCGGCGGCGTCGGTCGGCGCGATCGTGGTGAGCTCACTGCTGGGGCTCCAGCTCGACAAGGAACCCGAAGAGCACGGCCTCCTGATCCGGCGAGTCCGGCGCGTGATCGGGCTCGGCGCGCAGATCGCCTCCGAGGATGGGCTGTTCCTGGTGCCGGTGCTCCACGCCGGCATCTCGGTGCCGTCGGCGATCATCGCCGGCACGGCGTTCGGGCTCGCCCACTATCCGTGGTTCTCGCCGCCGGCCTGCGTCCCGAAGGGGCTCGCGTACATCGCGGTCGCGCTGTTCGTGCTGCCGAGCGGGATCTGGAGCGCGCTCGCCGGACACATCATCGTCGACGCACTCAGCTTCGGAGGCGAGGCGCTGTTTCGCCGGCGATCGCGCTCGGGTGGGCAGTAGCGATGGACCTGCGGAGAGCCAGCCGGCTCGAAAGGTGCGAGTGATGCAGGACGATGCGACGGCCTGGGCCTGGCCCTGGTGGACGGTGATGGTCCTGATCAACGCGGTGAACCTGGTGCTCTGTGTCCGGCTGGTCCTGCGCACGGCGGGCTCGGTCGATGACCCGGACTGGAAGTACCGGACGTGGATGCGCACCCTGGGCGTCGCCTTCACGCTCGTGGCCGCGTACCGCTCGGTGTTCGTGTGCAGGTACTCCACCCAGATGGCCTGGTTCGATACCCTGGCCAATAGCTCGCTGCTGATCCGGGGATTTGCATTGCTGGCAGAAGTGTCGTTCAGCGGCCAGTTCGCTCTGGCCCTGATCCAGGCGAACCGCGATCTATGCGCGGAGCCCACCGATCCGATGGCGCGCCGGTTCGCTCGGAGGGCGCCGTACGTGTTGTGGGGCTGTATCAGCCTCGCGCAGGTATTTGCGACCACCGGTGTCATCACCAAGAGCGAGCTGGCGTTCGCCATCGAGGAAACGCTCTGGTTCATCGGGTTTGCGACCGTGCTTCCGCTGGCGGTCCGGCAGCTGCGCCGCGCATCCGCGATGCGGGATTCCGGTCGATTCGAACCGATCCGGCGGTTTGCCATTCTCCAGGTCCTCTGGTGCGCGGTGTATTGCACATGGAGCGGCTGCCTCAACCTGCCGATCGCCTGGGCGGCCGCCGTGCGCCAGATCCGAACCGGCGTGCCCGAGATCCGGCACGGCTGGAGCGCCGTGAGGGATGCCCTCCTGGTCGTCCACGAATCCAAGGCCTGGAGTGACTGGGGGTTCGGCTTCGTGTTCTGGCACTCCAGCTACTTCAGTGTCTGCGTGTGGCTCTCCCTGTTCCTGATGACCGCGCCTCGAGCACGCCAGGAGGGCCCCGATCGGGGAACCGTGCGGCCGATCTCGAGATGAGCGCTGGCGATGTTGGACGCAAGAGCTTGCCCGCCATACATCACGCTTGCTCTGCGGCGCCGCCCGGCCCGGTCGCCCCACGCGCCGCGTGTTCGGGGAACGCCCCGACCGGGAGATGAACCGTGAACGTCGTCCCCGCTCCCTGCACGCTCTCGACCGCGATCTTGCCGCCATGGGCTTCCACGATCCGGCGCGCCACGAACAGGCCGAGCCCGGCCCCCGGGATGGCGCGCATCACCCCGGCGCCGCGGCGGAACGGATCGAAGACGTGCTCGACATCGTCCGCGGACATGCCGACCCCCTCATCGGCCACGGAGATCACGATGGCCTCCGGCCGCTGCGCCACGGTGACCCGGACCGATCCGCCGGGCGGCGAGTACTTGATCGCGTTGCTCACCAGGTTGGAGAGCACCTGCTCGATGCGTATCGGATCGCACCGCACGCAGACCGGTTCGTCGGGCGCGCTCACGGCCAGCGGATGGGTCCCCGCGGCCGGCTCGAACAGGTCGAGCGTGACGCGCACGAGCTCCCGCACATCGCAGTCCTCGAACTTGAGCTCGAGGTGACCCGACTCGATGCGAGACGCGTCGAGGAAGTCGTGGGCCATTCGCTCGAGGCGACCGATCTGTCGGTCGATGCGCGCGACCAGTTGCCGCACGGCCGGCTCGGGCGGTAGTGGCTGGTCGGGTAGGATCATCTCGGTCGCCATCTTCAGCACTCCCAGCGGACTGCGAATCTCATGGGCCACTCCGCCCAGGAACGCGAGTTGATCCGCGCGCTGGCGATCGAGCGCCCGCGCCATGTCGTTGAAGCCGCGCGCGATCGTGCGGAACTCCTCGGGCTCCTGCTCGCTCGCGCGCGCCGATCGGTCGCCGCGCGTGTAGCGGTCGATCGCGCCCGCGAGCTCGAGCGCGGGCCGGAACGTCCTGCGTTGCAGCCACCAGGCGACCCCCCCGAGGCCGGTCACGAGCAACAGGATCGCGGCCACGCCGATGATGACCGCGACCTGGGCCCAGAGCGCCGCGGCGCGCTCCGCGGCATTCCCCTGCTCGACGTTGAGCTGTATCCACTGCCGCGCCAGCGCCAATACCGGCTGGAACGCCGCGCGCGTGTTGCTCCGCACCCGCTCCGGCACGACCTCGGCGGTCGCCGCGCGGTCGAGCGCTGCGATGTACTGGTCGACCCGCCGTGTCAGCTCGGCGAGGATCTCCTCTTCCTGCCGGATGGTGATGTAACGGGCGGCCTCCGCGAGCTCGTGTCGAATCACGCCTTCGATCGCCGCGCGCCCGAGCGGGTCGGCCTCCTCGCGCAGCGAGATCAGCTCCAGCTCGAGCTCCTCGCTGGTGCGCAGGTTCTCGACCTCGGTGCCGACCTCTTCCGCCTCGCGGCGCAGGTTCGTCGTGAGGATGATCAACGCGATCGCGACCCCGGTGCCGATGACCGCCAGGACCGCAGCAAAGACCAGAAACGATCTCCGCAGGCTCATGACGTTCCATACGACGCGCGCCCCCGGACAGCACGGTGAAACGAACTCGCCGGCGAGCGGAGCAAGCCAAACCCGTCGAGAATTTCTCGCGCTGCGACGATGTCGCCGGACTCTGACTGATCGCACAAGCCAGACCCTCACCTGTGTCGCGCGGTCCGCGGGTCACCATGAGGGCCCAGGGAACGAGTGCCCAGGAGAGCCAAGCAAAACCGGTACCCCTGTGCCGGATCGCTGTCGACCCTGCCGTCCACACCAGCTCGGCGATGTCGTAGGCGCCGTCGGTGACCCGCTTGTCGAGCCAGGACTCACCGCCGGTCCGCACGTCGATCACGACGCCGATCCGGCGCGCCGCCTCGCTGAAGTGGTCGCGCTCGAGCCTGGATCGACCTGCGGGTTCGTCGAGGCCCGGCGTCGGCCGAGCGACATGGAGTGTCGGTTACCCGAGCTCTCTCGTGACGGGATCGGCCGAGTCGATCCAGCAGTCGAAGCCGGCTGTCTGCTTGCCGCCATAGCGACGGCTCTCGACCACGATGGAGTGAAGGTGCCAGCCGGGCGCGAGGTGGCTCCGATCGCTCTGCACGGTGATGGATCTCAGGGTGCCGAGATCCACGCTGTACAGCACGAGGTGATCGGTCGATCCGGACTCCAGGCGATGGTGGAGGCTGGCGTCCACCGTGGTCGAGGCCGAGCCGCTATCGCCGCTCAGCGTGAACGCAACGCTCGCATCGGTCCCCGCAAGGCGCCTGTCGGTGGTCACGACGGTGAGCCCGTAGGCGAAGTTGTCCGGCGCCATCGGATCGTCCGAACGGTCGGCCAGCCGATAGCGCTGGCCGAGCTCGCCATGCTGGAGGAGCTCTCGCGCGCGCTCGATGCCCTCGGGGTCGCAGATCAGCCCGTTGACACCGAGGCGCAGGTAGAGCTTGAGGTTGTCGACGCTGTTGACGGTCCATGCCTCCACGAAGCCGGGGGCGCCTCGCACCGCGCGCATCCAGCAGGCCTTCTCGATCGGCGTGCGATAGACCATCATGCCTTCGTCGACCAGCGGAACCGCGGTGCCGTTGCCGTAACCAAAGCGAGCGACCCCCTGCTTGTTCAGGAAGAACTCCGCGACTCCGTCGATGTCGCGGTCGGAGTCGATCATGAAGCCCTCGCGCGCACGCACATCGCCGTTGATGCGGTCGAACACGGAGCTGCCGCGCGGGCGATCGGCGTGGGTCGTGGTGACATCTGCGACCGACAGGATCACGCTGAGCGCGGTGTCCCGGGCAAGGATGTCGCGAAGGGCGCCCGACAGCACGGGGCCGAGCTCCGGGCGCGAAGCGGGCGGCTTGAGGTCGAATTCCACCAGGCACAGCTCGGGTCGGCGCTCGACCACCTGGCGCAGCTCGCGCAGGAAAGCCTCGAAGGCCGGCGCGCTCGCGCGCCCCGGATCGTCGCCCATGAGGCCGGCGTGGTCGATGCACAGCGCGTTCAGATCGTGGGCGTACGCCGTGACATCGATCTCGACGGCATTGGCGCCCTGGTCCAGCGCGGCGTTGACCGCCTCGATCGAGTTCGTGTTGTGTCCCAGGATCCACAGTGGCTCGGGTCCGAATGGACGACCGGGCGCCGGGGGGCGTTGATCTGCCATGATCTTCGAGCTCACGGGCCGGTGAGCGACAGCTGCGACAGGTCGAGCCAGCCGTCCCACACCCGCACGCCGGCCACCCGCTTGGCGATCAGGCCCTGCGGCGCGTCGGCGACGATCCCGGCGATCGGCCAGGTCTCGGCGAGCGCGGTGGCGAGCTCGGGCGCGAGCCGGGCGCGCTCGGCCGGATCCCACGCCGCGGCCAGCGCGTCGAGCGCGCGGTCGATCCGCGGCGAGCGCTCCGCGTGGGCCAGGATCTGGGCCGGATCGCTGTCGACCATGCCGGTCCACATCAGCTCGGCGATGTCGTAGGCGCCGTCGGTGACGCGCCTGTCGAGCCAGGACTCGCCGCCGGTGCGGACGTCGATCACGACGCCGATCCGGCGCGCCGCCTCGATGAAGTGGTCGCGCTCGAGCCGGGGCGCCGCGACCGACGGATCGCGCTGCGCCGGCTTGTCGCCGCCGATCATCAAGAGCCGCAGCTGCTTGCCGGCGCGATCGCGGATGCCGTCCTTGGGCTCGCTGTCGGTCCAGCCCGCCTCGTCGAGCAGCCGCGCCGCCGCCGCCGGGGCGAGCTCGGGCACCGCGGCCTCGGCGCCGCTGATCGGCCCGCCCGGCCAGATCGGCCACAGCGCCGGCCGCGCCAGCCCGCCGAACACCCGGCGCGCGATGGTCTGGCGATCGACGAGCAGCGCGAGCGCGTGGCGGACCCGCGGATCGTCGAGCGGCGGCCGCGCGGTGTTGAACGCCAGGTAGCGCAGCCGCGGCGGGTCGAGCTCGAGCGGGCGGAACGCCGCCACGATGCCGGGCGCGTTGGCCTGCTCCGGCCAGTGCGCCGGGATCAGCGCGGCGATCAGGTCGAGGCTGCCGCGCTTGGCCTCGCGCAGCGCGGCCGCGGCGTCCGGCTCGTACACGAACTCGAGGTCGGCGATCGCCGGCCTGGGCCCCCAGTAGCGGTCGAAGCGCGCCAGGTGGATGGTGCCCGCCTTGTTCGACGCCAGCCGCCACGGCCCGGTGCCGATCAGCGCACCGCCGCCGAGCAAGCTGCCGTCGTAGACGTGGATCGGCAGGATCGGGACCTCGGCCAGCGCGCGCAGCACCCAGCCGCTCGGCCGCTTGAGCCGCAGCCGGAGCTCGTGCGCGGACACCAGCTCGACCGCCTCGACGTCCTCGAGCATCGGCCGCAGGTGATCGATCGCACGGTGCGGATCGCGGACCGCATCGAGCGTGAACTGGACATCGGCGGCGGTCAGCGGGCGGCCGTCGTGGAACACGACGTCGGGCTCGAGCTCGATCCGGATCTCGAGGCCCGACGGTGCGACCCGCCACGACCGCGCCAGCCGCGGCGCGTAGCGGCCCGGCGCCTGGCCGTCGGGCGGCACGTAGCGCAGCAGCGGCTCGAAGATCGTGCCGAGCGTGATCCGGCGCGCCCACACCGACGGCGCGACCAGCGGCGTCAGCCGGCCGGGCTCCGCCTCGACGTGGATCCGCAGCGTGTGCGGCCGCGCCACGCGCAGGTCGGGGTCGCCCGGCGCGTCGGTCAGCGCCGGGGAGCTCGGCGCGCGCTGCGCCTCGGCAGCCGGATCGGGTGCGTGGCGCCATGGCTTGACGCGTGCGGGAGAATCGCAGCCCGCAGCGACGGCCGCCGCGACGAGCGCGCCGACCAGCGCAACTTGAGAGGCTGTGCCCACCATGTTATCACCGCCAGCATGGCGCACCATCACGGCCTCCGCACCGCCATGCTCGGCACGCTCGCCCTCTCGGTCGGGCTCGCCGCGCTGGCAGGGTGCGACAAGGACAAGCTGAAGGGCCCCGAGGCCGAGGTGCGCAAGAGCGACGTCAAGGTCAGCCTGCCCGCCGTGCCGGCGTTCGATCTTCCGCCGTCGCCGTCCGACGGCTCGCACAGCGTCAAGGAGATGCGGGTCAAGGGCAAGAAGCTCCTCGAAACCGATGTCACCGTCAAGGGCGTGATCACCTGGGCCTACGACTGCCCGACCGCGATCCGCCAGCCCGGCGTGTCCGCCGACGCGGTCCAGAAGATGATCGATGAAGACCCGTCCAAGTGCGAGCGGCCGAAGTTCTACATCGGCGACGCCGCCGATACGCCGCCGGAGAAGAGCCTGTGGGTCGTCGAGGTCCCGCGGTCCTACTACAAGATCGAGCTCGAGCGGCTGCCGCGCGAGGAGATCCGCCACCCGCCGGCGGACCGCTGCGACAACAAGGACCCCAAGAAGCCGGGCTGCCCGCCCTACAAGGTCGGCGATCAGGTCGAGATCACCGGGACCTGGAAGCTGACGTCGCCGCACAGCGAGCGCAACTCCGACGGCCTGCTGGTCTACAAGCACATGAAGAACGTCACCCAGAGCTGGGAGTCGCCGGTGGTCGAGCCCAAGCCAGGCGTGCAGGGCGCCCCGGCCGCTCCCACCAAGCAAAGCCCCCAGGACATGGTGAATCGCGGCAAGAGCAGCGGCTAACAGTTCCGGCTGGGCTACAGATCTGCAGGCCGGTCGGAAGTGAGTCCGGGTGAATAGCCGGGTAACTGCTCTGAATCACCCGCGCCCCCGTCCGGGTTCCCGGGAACATGATCGCCCTTCGTTCCGCACCCCCGCGGCGCCGCGTGCTCGTCGTGGAGGATGGCGCATCGTCGCGCTCGACCTGCGCGGTACGCTGGAGGATCTCGGGTACGCCGTGATCGGGACCGCGGCCTCGTCGGACGAGGCGCTGCGGGTGGCCGATGAGCGGCGGCCGGATCTGGTGCTCATGAACATCCGGATCTCCGGCGTCAGCGACGGCATCCAGACCGCCCGGCTATTGCGCGCCCGGTACCACCTGCCGGTCGTGTACCTCACGGCCAACGCCGACGCGGATACCCTGGAGCGCGCGCTCGCGACCGAGCCGGCCGGCTACCTGGTCAAGCCGTACAAGCAGACCGCGCCGTACGGCTGATGAAGCCGGTCAAGTCCGCCGAGCTGCGCAGCGCGATCGAGATCGCGATCCATCGCCATGCGATGGAGAAGCAGCTGCGCGAGAGCCAGCGCTGGTTCACGGCGGCGCGGCGCTCGATCGACGACGCGGTGATCACGGTCGATCCCGCCGGCCGGATCACGTTCGCGAACGCCGCGGCGGAGCGCCTGACCGAGATCGCGTCCGACCGGGCGCTCGGCGAGCCCGCCGCGCAGGGGGTCCGGCTCGCCGCGCCCGCGCCCGCGCCGGCGCCGCTCGACGACGCGCTCCACCACCGGCGCCATAGCGTGCGCGTCATCGTCGAGGTTCGCGACACCGGCCCCGGGATCGCGCCGGGCGAGCGGCGGCGGATCTTCGAGCCGTTCTTCACGACCAAGGCGATCGGTCAGGGCACCGGGCTGGGCCTCTCGGTGTGCCACGGCATCGTGGCGCCGGCCGGCGGCCAGATCCAGTCGCTGGTCGCCCGGATGCTCGGCGCGGGGAGCCCGCCCGGCGTGCCGCGGGCAGCGTCCGGGGAATCCTGATGGGGGGGCTGTAGGTCCAGTCTTCCGCGCAAAGCCCCGGGACCGCGCTGCGCAACCCGGCATTTGCGCGGATAATCGCCCGCGATGGCGTCCAAGAAGAAGCCGCCGGATCCCCCGGCGGCCGACGTGCCCGCGGGGCCGCCCGCCGCGCCGCGATCCACCGGCGCCGGCCCGGCCCGGACCACGGCGGCGCTCGCACACGGCAGCGCGGCGTCCGGCGCGCGGTTCGTTCGCCCCGGGTTCGCGATCTCGCCCGAGGCCGACCTCGCGTTCGCGCTCGGGTTTCCCCACCTCGAGTACATCGTCGACGACCACCCCGACGACGCGCGCGCCGAGATGATCGCCTACGAGCGCCGCAGCTACCGGCTCGGCTGGCCGCGCAACGTCGCGATCCGGTGGTGCCGGATCACGGCGAGCAAGGGCTGCCGGCGCACGCCGCAGGGCGCGACCGAGCTCGACACCGCCGGCAAGAAGGCGCTCAAGAACAGCGCGGCGCTGGCGCACGACGAGATCGCCGCGACGCTCAAGGCGCTGTTCACCGACACCTCGTCGTACGAGGACCTGCGCGAGCTGGTGCGGCTGTTCGAGGCGTTCGCCGGCCCCGAGCTGGTCGCGAGCTCGATCGTCGATGCGATCGAGCGCTCGAGCAGCGCGGTGTGGACCCACCAGGACCACGACCGCGCGCTGGTCATGCACCACGTCGGCTTCCTGCTGCTCCGCCTGCCGCCCGCCACCGCCGACAAGCTGCGCGGCCGGCTGGCGGCGGTGTTCGACCGCCGGGTCAAGGCGCTGCCCGGCAAGGAGCTCGGGCCGCGCCGGGGCGAGCGCGGCTCGCTGCTGCGCGCGCTCGATGTCGTGCTGAACGGCCGGCTCGGCGCCGAGCGCAGCGGCGAGCGCGGCGAGGACGGCATCGAGCCCGGCGACCTGGTGCACGTCACCGACGACGCGGAGTTCGTGCGCGAGGCGGTGTGCCGGATCTCGCCGGACGCGCGGCTGGCGTTCCTCGGCGGCGAGCCGGTGCTCGAGCGCCTGCTCGACGGCTTCGTCCGGCTGCGCGGCTCGCACCACGTGCTGCTCGACGGCTTCGCCGAGGTCGCGTCCCCCGCGGCGGTCCAGCTCCTGCAGCGGATCGCCGCCGGCAAGGAGGCGCCGGATCTCGCGAAGGCCGTGCTCGCGGCGCGCGGGCTGTAGCGCGCTATCGGCCCAGCGCCGCGACCTCGCTGCAGATCGCCGCGGGCAGCACCACGGTGTCGCCGCCGGTGCGCGCCGGGCAGCCCGATGCGCGCGGCGCGCCGAGCTCCAGCGCGTGGCGGATCGGCGAGCCGGCCGGCGGCGTGACCTCGAGCGTCACGCGGTGCGCGGCGGCGAGCGGTCCGCCGGCGAAGCCGAGCGCGCGCGGCGCGGCGAGCTGGGCGATCAGCGCCTCGACCCGGGCGGCGTCCGCCCGGCCCGCGGGGTGGCGATCCCACGCGCCGATCACCGGGCCGCGCTGGTAGCGCACGCCGTCGATGACGAGCGCGGTGATCATCGTCGGCTCCTCGACCCACAGCGTGAGATCGCGGAGCTCGCGCGACGGCCGGACCAGCAGGCTCCACGCGCCGGGCGCGGGCCGCAGCGCGACCGGCTCGCCGCGGCGAGCCAGCACGCGATCGGCGAACAGGTCGAGCGCGATCGCGGCGCCGGCGCGATCGGTCGCGGTGAGCTGCGCGGTCGGCGGGGCGGTGGGCCGCGCCACGACCTCGGCCGGCGCGGCGAGCGCGGCGAGCAGCTCCGCGACCCGGGTGACGTCGGCCGCGGCGTCGCCGATCCGCAGCGGCGAGGTCGACAGCGTGGCGCCGTCCGGGAGCACGACCCGCGCCGGCTCGAGCGGCACCGGGCGGCGCTCGACGATCGCGGCCGGCGGCTGGTGGAGCGCGGCGACCGCGGCGTGCACCGCAGCGACGGCGGCCGGCTCGACGCAGCCGCCCCCGGCGGTCCCCGACACGGCGATCAGCCCCGGCGCGCCGGGGCACGCGCCGCCGAGCTCGACGGTGACCGCGGTCCCGGCCGGGCCCGCGATCTCGATCGCCAGCCCGTGGCCCGCGGGCGGCCCGTCCGAGACCCGGACCATGGCCAGATCGCGCAGCGCGCGCTCGAGCGCCGCGGCGACCTCGGGCGCGAGCAACAGCGGTTCGGGCCGGACCTGGCGCCGCGGGAACCCCTCGATCCGCAGATCGACGCGCCCGCCGCCGGTGACCGCGCCGGTGATCGCGCCAGTGATCGCGCCGGTGATCGCGATCGATCGCGCGCCGGCGGCGCCGGCCATCGGCCGCCGGACCTGCAGCGACAGCCGATCGCGATCGAGCGCGCGCGCGACCCAGCCATCGACCACCAGGCCTCGCGCATCGCAGACGATCCAGGTCTGCTCGGTGCCGGCGATCGGCGCCGCGATGCCGAGCACATGGCGCTCGGTGCCGGCGATCACGGTCAGCGTCGCGTGCGGCGGCGGCGCGTCGCCCCGGCGGTGCCAGCGCGCCCCGCGCAGCGCCGCGAGCACCTCGCCGATCGCGCCGGCATCGGCCGGGATCGGCCCCGGCGCGCGCAGCTCCCAGCGCTCGCCCGTGCGCACCGCGCGGATCGCCGGCTGACCCGCGCGCTCCCAGACCAGCTCGGTCGCGCGCGCCGGATCGAAGCCGGGCACGAGTGCGCGATCGACCGCGCCGGGCTCGCTGCGCAGGACATCGACGATCACGCTCACCGCCAGCACGACGGCGATCGCCGCCGCGGCCGCGAGCCCGCGCCACGACGCGATCATCGCCGCGCCCTCCGGCGCCACCAGACGAGCGCGACGCCGACCACGAGCCACGCCACCGGGGGGGCGAGGACCGACAGCGCGATCACGCTGAGCCGCCAGCGGTCGGGGATCACCAGGCGGACCTGATCGGGCGCCCGGCTCGCGACCGGCGCCGGCTCGGGCGTGCCGGTGACGAACCGGATCGCGCGCACCAGCCACAGATCCGCCGCTGACACGCCGCGCGACAGCTCGGAGCTGCTCAGCGAGCCCGCGGAGCCGATCGCGATCACGCGGTGCGAGCCGCCGATCGCCGCGAGCGCGACCGGCCCGGCGACGTCGTCGGCATCCCGGGCCGGCGGATCGATCAGGTTGCGCTCGCCCCAGCTGCCCGGCGTCGCCGAGATCAGCGGCTGCGCGGCGCCGGTGGTGATCACCGCGCGCGGCTGGACCCACAGCGTCGCCCGGACGTGCGCGAAGCCGCGGTTGATCGGGTGGTCGGCGTACCCGGCGGTCACCAGCAGCGCGCCCGGCAGCTCGCGGACGGCCAGCGCCGGATCGACGGCGACGGCCCGCGGCAGCCCGAGGCCCTCGGCCGCGAGCACGCCCTCCAGGCCGGTCGCCGGCAGCGCGACGCCGCCGGGGCCGTCGACCGCGCCGCCGGCGGCGACGATCAGCCCGCCGCCACCGCGCACGAAGTGCTGGATCGCCAGCGCGTCCTCGGCCGGCAGCGGCGTCGTCGGCCCGGCCACCACGATCGCGGCGCAGCGCGCCGGCACGCCGCCGGCGACGTCGACGGCCTCGACCGTCATGCCGTCGGCGCGCAGCCGGTCGCCGACCGCGGCCCAGTCCTGGCCGGCCGGCTGCGGCGTCATCGCGAGCTCGCCGTGGCCGCCGGTCGCGCAGATCGTCAGCGGGCGGGGCGCGGCGAGCGCCGCCAGCGCACCCGCGATCGCCTGCTCGACCGCGAACCGCTCGACGGTCGGCGCGTCACCCGGGCCGCGCTCGATCGCGGCGAACGCCAGCAGGTCGAGCACCCGGCGCCGGCCGCCGAGCTCGACGACGATCGCGCCACCCGAGGCCAGATCGCCGGGCGCCAGGCCGGCCGCGCGCGCGATCGCGGTCAGCCCGCCGGGCGCGCTCGCCGGATCGACCCGCCGCACGGTCAGCCCCGGCGCGGCGTCCGCCAGCTCGCCGGCGATCCGGGCGACCTCGTCGTAGACCGGTTGCAGCGAGCCCAGGGTCGGCTCGACGATCGTGAGCGCCGCCGGCCCCGGCAGCTCGGCGAGCGTCTGGCGGGTCGCCTCGGCCAGCGTGTTTCGCCCCGCCGCGCTGAGGTCGACCCCGGCGGGGTGGCGCGCGGCGAGCACCCCCGCCAGCACCGCGATCACCGCGATCGCCAGCGTGCCGAGCGCGCGGATCACCAGCTCGCGGCGGCGGCGCCGGCCGGCGCACGCCAGCGTCACCGCCAGCGACAGCCCGACCACCGCGATGCCCACCAGCACCGCGACCGCGCGCAGCGCGACGTGGCCACGCGCGAAGTCGGCGGCGATCGCGCGCAGCGACACCGCGTCGAGCAGCCGCGCGATCGTCGCGTGATCGGTCGCGAGGTCGGGCCACAGCGCGCCGAGCTCGCCGACCAGCAGCAGCGCGATCAGCCACGCGAAGCCGAGCGCCCCGGCGGCGAGCGGCGAGCTCGTCGCTGCGCTCGCCGCGATCGGCCAGGCCAGCAGCGCGACGCCGAGCCCGATCGCACCGGCGTAGCCGACCGCGATCGCCGGCAGGTCCCAGCCGCCGGTGTCGGCGCGGTACAGCGCGACCACCCCGAGGTACGCCACGGTCGGCAGCCACACCACGGCGTAGACCGTCGCGGCGGCGAGCCACTTGCCGGCGACCGCGGCGCCCTCGCCGACCCCGGCGGTCAGCAGCGACTCCCAGCCGCCGCTGCGCTTGTCGTCGACGATCGCGCGCATCCCGAGCAGCGTGAGCACGACCAGCTCGAGCACCCAGGTCAACAGCGTCCCCGACAGCTGGCCCTCGAGCAGCGCGCCGAGCGGCGCCGGCCGCCGCGGATCGGACAGCGCGCCGACCAGCCCGGCGAACACGAAGCCCTGGACGACCAGGAACAGCCCACCGACCACGTAGACCACCGGCGCGCGCAGCATCACCGCGAGCTCGCGCCGCCACACCCAGTACGCCGCGGTCACGCGGTCTCCTGCTCGCCGAGCAGCGCCACCACCGCGGCGTCGAGCCGCGCCGCCCCGGTGCGCCGGCACAGCGCGTCCGGCGCGTCGAGCGCGACCAGCGCCCCGCCGCGCAGCACCGCGACCCGGCTCGCCAGCGCCTCGAGATCGCTGACCGCATGGCTCGACACCAGGACCGCGCGATCGCGCGCCGCCGCGATCAGGTGGTCGCGCAGCTGGACGACCTGGATCGGATCCATCCCGCTGGTCGGCTCGTCGAGGATCACCAGCGGTGGGTCGCCGAGCAACGCGTCGGCCAGCCCGACCCGCTGGCGAAACCCCTTGGACAGGGTCGCGATCGGCTGGCGCACCGTGTCGCCCAGGCCGGCCAGCGCGATCGCGCGATCGATCGCCGCGTCGACCGCGGCCCGCGCACCGGCCACCCGCTTCTGGCGGGCGCGCAGGTACAGGTGGTCGCGCACCGTGAGCTCGCCCGGCGCCGGCGCGTGCTCCGGCAGGTAGCCGAGCCGGGCCTGCGCGCGCGCGCGCTGCCGCGCCATCGCGATCCCGTCGACGATCACCTCGCCTTGGTCCGGATCGAGGAACCCGGCGGCGATCCGGAGCAGCGTGGTCTTGCCGGCACCGTTGCGGCCGACCAGCAGCACCGCCTCGCCCGCGGCGACCTCCAGCGACACGCCATCGACCGCCCGGCGGCGGCCGAAGCTGCGGACGATCCCGCGCAGCGCAAGCATTGGCTCACTCGCCGTCGGCGGGGCGCGACAGCGGCATGCGGATCACGAACGTGGTGCCGGACGGTCCGGTCTCCGGACGGATCGTCCCGTGGTGGTCGTCGATGATCTTCTTGACGATCGCCAGGCCCAGGCCGGTGCCGCCCTTGCGGCCGGTCGCGAACAGCTCGAACAGCCGGCCGCGCACCTGATCGGGGATCCCCGGCCCGGTGTCGCGCACCGCCCACACCAGGTCGTCGGCGTTCCGGTCGATCGTCACCCGCAGGTGGCCGCCGTCGGGCATGGCATCGATCGCGTTGGACGCCAGGTTGTGAAACACGCGCATCAGCTTCTGCTCGTCGAAGTACGCGATCCCGTCGTAGCGCGTCTCGACCTCGAAGTCGATACCGCGGCCCTGCACCGCCGCGCCGAGCTGGGTCGACAGCTCCTCGGCAAAACGATGAACGTAGACCTTGCGGATCACCAGATCCGTGTCGCCGCGCGCGAAGGCCAGCACCTCGCGTGCCATGCCGGCCATCAGGTCGAACTGGCGCTGGATCTGCTCGACGTACTTGTCGCGCTGTGCGGGATCGTCCATCGCGGCCATCAGCTGCGCGTATCCCGAGATGATCGTCATCGGCGTCTTGAGGTCATGCAACAGCCCGGCCAGCATCCGGCCGATCGACGCCAGCCGGTCGCGGTTGCTCTGCTCGCTGCGCCGGCGCGCCAGGCCGATCGCGCTCGCCGCCTGCGCCGCGATCAGCACCAGCAGCTTGACGTCGTCGTCGTTCCACGGCCCGTCGCCGTCGCGCGACGCGCGGCGCTGGTCGATGATCTCGATCCCGCCGATCGCGTCCTCGCCGTCGATCAGCGGCGCGACCAGCAGGTGCTTCGGCGCGACCCCCACCTCGGCCGCGACCTCGGCGGCGTGGCGCGGATCGCGGCCCGGATCCTCGATCACCAGCGGCATCCGGTGCTTGATCGACCAGCCGAGCAGACCGGTGCCATGCGGCAGCGTGCGCTCGATCAGCCGCGGCGCGGCCGGGCCCTGCACGGTGCGGAACCGCAGCGATCCATCGGCGTCGAGCAGCGCGATCGAGCCCGCGCCACCGCCGAGCACGGTGATCGCCTGGGCGAGGATGCGCGACAGCAGGTCGTCGAGGTCGAGCGCCGCCGACAGCTCCTTCTCGACCTCGTACAGCGCGTTGAGCTCGCGGGTCCGGCGCTCCAGATCCCGGCGCGCGCGCGACAGCTCCTCGTTCTGCTCGCGCAGCGCGTGGTACAGCCGCGCGTGCTCGATCGCGACCGCCGCCTGGCTCGCGAGCGCCATCAGCAGCTCCTCGTCGGCGTGCGTGAACGGGCCGTCCTGCTTGTTGAGCACCTGCAGCACGCCGACCAGCCCCGGCGTCCCCAGCATCGGCACCGACAGGATCGACCGCGTGATGTAGCCGGTCTTGCGGTCGACCGAGGGCTGGAACCGCTGATCGTCGTAGGCATCCGGAATGTTGACGATCTCGCGGGTCTTGGCGACCCAGCCGGCGATCCCGTCGCCGACGTCGAGCCGGATCTCGATCCGCTCGCTGCCATGCTGCACCTTCGACCACAGCTGGTGGCCGTCGTCGGTCAACAGGTACAGCGTCGAGCGCTCCGCCTCCATCAACTCGGTGACCTTGGCCATGATCAGCGCGAGCAGCGCATCGAGGTCCTCGGTGTGCGACAGCGCGCGGCTGACCTCCTGGACCAGCGCGACCTTCTTCTGCTCCCGCTCGAGGGCGGCTTCCAGCGAGCGCACGGGATCTCGTGCGCTTGCTGGCGCGAGTCCCGTACCGTCCGACATGGACGACATCGTACCGCAACGCCTGCAGGTACACCCAGCGGAGCCGCAGTTCGCTGCAGATCGTCGCCGCGCGGCCACCCCGCACGCCGATCCATCCCGCGCCGATCCCCCGCGATGCGGCGAGCTCGACCTGGCCGTGGCTCGCGATGACGCCGGCATCGGCATCGATCGCGGAGCGAGCGAGCGAGCGGCGAATCGATGCGCGACCCCACCCTCCCTCACATCGCATGACACCCCTGAGAACCGCCGGAAAGCCGGTTTGACACCCGCGACGCGGCAGCCTGACAATCCCGACGTGGCGAAGGGATCTGCCGAGGTCGGATCGACCGCGAACCGGTACCAGATCCTGGGAAAGCTCGCCGTCGGCGGCATGGCCGAGATCTTCCTCGCGCGCGGCGCCAACACCACCGGCCTGGTCCGCTACTGCGTGCTCAAGCGGATCCTGCGCGAGCGGGCGAGCGACGCCCAGTTCGTCCAGATGTTCCTCGATGAGGCCAAGCTGGCCGCCCAGCTCCAGCACCCCAACATCGCCTCGGTCTACGACATCGGCATGCTCGGCGACTCGTACTTCTTCACCATGGAGTACGTCCACGGCGAGACCGTCCGCTCGCTGATCCACCGGGCCAAGCAGCGCGAGCGCAAGGTGCCGATGGCGTGCGCGCTGACGATCGCCGCCGGCGCCGCCGCCGGCCTCCACCACGCCCACGCGCGCAACGGCAACGACGGGCGCCCGCTCGGCATCGTCCACCGCGACATCTCGCCGTCCAACCTGATGGTCAGCTACGAGGGCAACCTCAAGATCGTCGACTTCGGCGTCGCCAAGGCGGCCGATCGGGTCGAGACCAGGTCCGGGACGGTCAAGGGCAAGATCAGCTACCTGTCGCCCGAGCAGTGCCGCGGCGCGCGGGTCGACCGGCGCAGCGACATGTTCTCGCTCGGCATCGTGATGTGGGAGATGCTGACCGGCGACCGGCTGTACCGCCGATCGAGCGACTTCGAGAACATGACCGCGATCGTCCACGAGCCGCCGCCGCCGCCGTCGTCGCGCCGGCCCGACGTGCCGCGCGCGATCGACGACATCGTGCTGCGCCTGCTCGCCAAGTCGGTCG
>DATAPF010000181.1:0-4728 GCA_036265355.1 Kofleriaceae bacterium
TCGACCGCCGCCAGGTGCGCGACCCGATCGCGCAGCGCGGCCGGGTCGTAGGGCGCGCGGTCGTCGCACCCGGGGTCGGCGACCGGGTCGGGCGCCGGGTCGGCGGCGGCCCCGGGGACGAGGGCGAGGGCGAGGGCGACCAGGACGGCGAGGGGCAGCGAGGCGGGCATGGGGTGCATGAGGAGCCGGCTCGGGCGCGAGGCGCGGGCCGGCCCAGCAACAGACGCACGGCGCGGCGTGGAGTTTCAGCGACGAATCACCAAGCTCGCCGGGCCGGCCGGTGTCGCGGGGCGGCGGCGGGGGCGTGATAGGCTGGCCGCCGCGATGTCCACCGGCCTGTCTCGGCACGTCGGCGAGGTCTCGCTCGCGACCCAGAGCCACTACCTGATCCGCCGCAAGTTCTGGTCGGTGTTCGAGCGCGTGTTCCGGGTGTTCACCGGCGACGGCCAGCTGATCATGTACATCCAGCACCCGCTGCTCAAGCTGCGCGAGGAGTTCATGGTCTACGCCGACGAGGCCAAGACCCAGCCGCTGCTGCGGGTCAAGTCGCGGCAGGTGCTCGCGCTCAACTTCGCGTACGAGGTGTCCGACGCCCAGACCGGCGAGGTGCTCGGCGTGGTCCAGAAGCAGGGGCTGCGATCGCTGGTGCGCGACAAGTTCCTCCTCCTCGACCACGCCGGCGCCGAGATCGGTTACGCCGAGGAGCAAGGCGCGGCGCTGCTGCGCCGGCTGTTCCCGCTGCTGCTGTCCCGGCACGCGGTGTTCGTTGCCGGCGACGAGGTCGCGGTGATCCGGCAGCGGTTCCGGCTGTTCACCCGGGAGTTCTCCGTCGACACGCGACCGTCGTCGGTCGACCCGCGGTTCGTGCTCGCGGTCGCGCTGCTCGCGCTGATCGCCGAGGCGCGCCGCGAGGACGCGCGCTGACGCGGCACCGCGGCGACCGATCGCTCCGCCAGCCGTGGCGCCGGGTTACCCGTTTGGGTTTGACGTCGATCGCGCGATCGGTCACCTCGCGCGCCGCGGGCGGTGTTTTTTTCGGGCGTATTCGTGCAACGCACATGGATTCTCGTGAAGCTGGACGTTGTCACCGGGGACGTAATCGGATCCGGACAATGTGGACATGCGTGTGCCCGCGCGGACGTCGCGAACAGTCTCCCGCGATCTCTTCACTCTGTTCGAATCCCCGGGTGAGGGTCTCCCGACGAGGTCGCGCTTGCAAGTCGATGGGCTTCCTCTAGTCTCGGTATGAATGGGGGAAGGATTCGAGCGCGGGAGCGTCCTGCTCGGGAAGTACCGCGTCGAGAGCGTGATCGGCCGAGGTGGGACGGCGGTCGTCCTCAAGGTCGTCCACGTTCAGCTCGAGGAAGAGCTCGCGGTGAAGGTCCTGCTGCCCGAGCGCGCCACGAACCAGGACGTCGCGGCGCGATTCGTGCGCGAAGCGCAGGCCGTGGTTCGTCTGCGGGGCGAGCACATCGCGCGGGTCAGCGATGTCGGCGTCTTGCCGAACGGGCTGCCCTGCATGGTCATGGAGTGCCTGCGCGGCATCGATCTGTGCGGCGAGATCGCTCGTCGAGGCAGCCTGCCTCCCGGTGATGCGGTCGACTATGTGCTCCAGGCATGCGAGGCACTGGCCGAAGCGCACGCACAGGGGATCGTGCACCGCGACATCAAGCCGGCAAACCTGTTCTTGACCGCGCGTCCCGATGGCTCGCCGCTGATCAAGGTCCTCGATTTCGGGATCTCCAAGACGCCGTTGCTCGCGGCCGAGCTGGCCACCAGGACCGAGGTGTTCATGGGGACACCCGGCTACATGTCGCCCGAGCAGATGCGAACCAGCAAGGACGTCGATTCGAGGACCGACATCTGGGCGCTCGGCGTGGTGCTCTACGAGTGCCTGAGCGGTCGCCGTCCGTTCCAGGGCGAGTCGTTCGCGGCGACGGTCCTGATGGCCGGATCGGAACCGCCGCCGCCGCTCGACCCGCGCATTCCGCTGGGATTGCAAGTCGCGGTACTCCGGTGTCTGGAAAAGGACCGCCGGGAGCGATTTCGATCGGTCGCCGCGCTCGCCGCGGCGCTGGCTCCGTTCGCGCGCAATCACCGGGACGCCGAGACGATCGTGGAGCGTACGGCTCACATGCAGGATGGCCTGCCCCGCGGGATCGAGCCTGCGTTGCACTGGGTGCCATCGCCGGCCACCACCCTCAGCCAGAGCGTCGGCGCGACGGCGGCAAGACCGCGGCGGTTCGCGGTCACCCGGGGCGTCTCGCTGAGCTCGCTGGCGTTGCTGGCCGTCATGGCCTTGATCGTCTCGGTGCAGCTGTACCCGGCGGAGCCACCGAAGATGGACGCGTGGTCCCGCCCCGGCGGGCAACCGACCACGGAGCCGGTCGTCGAGCCCGCGGCGCCGGAGCAGGACCCGAAGCCCGCCTCGGACATCCCGGTGAAGGATGCCCCGGCCCCGGAGGCCGGATCCGGCGACGATCGCGCCGTGGCTGCGCCGCCAGCGTCGCCCGGGTCATCGGCCTGCGGTGCGCTCGATGCCATCCTCCAGGAGGCCAAGGCGCGCGATGGGGCAGGAGATCCGCGATCGGCGCTGCAGCTGATCCAGGACGTCCTCCGCTGCCCGCAAGGTTCGAGTGTCATGCGATACATCCTCGCCGGGCGGTATGCCTGTCGCGCTCGCGACCACGCGACCGCAAGCCAGTATCGCGAGCAGGTCCCGGTCGAGCTGCGACGGGAGATCGAACAGGCATGTCGGAAGGTGGGTATCCACCTGCTGGACCCCTGAACGCGCTCGCGCCGCCGCGGATCAGAACAGCTCGCCCTGCGCCGGGTTGCCGAGCGGCTCGATGCAGCGCGCATCGTCATGGTCGACCGAATTGACCCAGGTCGAGACCGGTTCGGCGCGCCAGCCGGTCGGGCCGGCGAGCGCGCCGGTCACGAGCGCGGTCGCGCGGTCGCGCGGTCCGGTGAGCCAGGCGGTGTAGCCATCGGGCGGCACCACGATCGGCATGGTGGAATCGTACGGCGCGACCAGCGGGCCGGCCGGACCGACGACGATCGCGAAGCTCGGCTGGCCATCGTCGCGGTGGGTCGCGGCGACGCCGGCGAGCGCGATGGTGCGGGTCCGCGCATCGCGCTGCGCCGGGTCGGCCACCGGGTGCAGCCACATCGGCTGGGACTTCTTGCCGGCGCGCCACCACAGGTAGAAGCCGTCGGCGATCACGAGGCAGCGCTGGCTCTTGAACGCGTTGCGCAGCACGGGGACGTGGTCGAGCGCATCGATCGGCGCGTGCACGATGTGCGGGCCGCGCTTGCCGCCGTGGCCGTGCCATGGCGGCAGCAGGCCCCAGCGCGCGAGGGCCAGGCCGCCGGCGGTGCAGATCGGGGCGATCTGAAGCGGCGCGATGTTGAACCGCGGCGGGCCGGCCGGGGCCGCCGTGCCGAACACGCCGGGGATGTCGTCGAGCGAGGTCAGCGAGTAGCGCTCGATCATGGCGCCAACCTGCAGCCGAGGCCGATCGTCATCGCTCACAGCCTACGCGATCCCCGGCACACGGCCGGGCACGCAGTCTGCGCAGTCCGCGCGGGCGTGATGTGGCGTTGTCCTCGGCCGGTGTCGACGAGCGGCGCCGCGCGGCTACGTCGCCGCTGCGTTCCATGTTCCCCAAAAGTGTCGCTCGTCGCGCTCGCTCGGGGCGACGAGCGTCGAGCACCGCACGGGCGACAGCGTCGCGCGATCCGGCCGAGCGGGGTCTCGCGCCGCTGGATCTGATCACTGCGGTACACACGCTCGCTTACCGCGCGCGGCAGATCGAACGGCGGCGCTGTCGCCAACTGTCCGGAATCAGGACGAGCTGGCAGTGGCATGGCAACTGCTCTAGCCACCTGCAGCCCATGAAGAACATCGACCTGAACCAACTGGAAATGACCACCGGCGGGTGTGCACCCGTCCCCTGCTGCCCTCCTCCGTGCGCGCCGGCCTGCATGCCGCCGGCCCCGTCCCCTGCCGCCGCGTGGCGGTGGGCCGCCCGCTCCCAGTATCGCGCGGCCGCCGCCTACTACGGCGGCTGGGCGGGAGGCTGGGCCCCGGCCGCCCGCTGGGCCCCGACTGCTCGCTGGTGGCGGTGAGCTGCTAGCGCGCCGGGCGCCGGGGTCGATCCCACGGCGCCCGCGTCTCGCTGCGCTCGATCACCGCGAGCGGGCGCGCGTCACTTGCGCGCCTTCCAGGCGGCGAGCACGGCGATCTCCTTGTCGCGCTCGATCCCCGACGACCGCGCCTTGGCGCGCTCGTCCTCGGGCAGCGTGGCGAGCCACGCCAGCGTGTCGCGCGCGGTGTCGCCGATCGGCCGGAACGTGAGCCCGGCGCGGACCGCCCGGGTATTCTGCAGCGTGCCGAACCCGGCGAAGTCACCCTTGTTGTCGAGCCACATCGGCATGTCGCGCCAGCCCCGGACGCCGTGCTGTTCGAGGAACGCCGCGTCGACCCAGGTCAGCTGCGCCTTGTTGCCGAGCGCGCGGTTGCACTCGTCGAGCACGCTCTTCATCGTGACCCGCTCCGCGGGGCCGAGCGCGTTCATCGTGCCGACCGTGCGATCCTCGATCACGCGGACGATCCAGGCGCCGAGGTCGCGGCCGTCGATGTACTGCACCGGCGTCGCGCCGTCGCCCGGCGCGAGCACCTCGCCGCCCGCGGCGAGCCGGGTCGGCCAGTGCGTGAACCGGCCG
>DATAPF010000182.1:0-11226 GCA_036265355.1 Kofleriaceae bacterium
CGCCCTCGCCCCCGAGCTGGCCAGCTGGTCCGGTTCGAGCGCCAGGACCTCGAGCACGGCGCCCGCGAGCACCACGGCCGCGCCAGCGCCGCCGCCGCGATCGGCGAGCCGCCCACCGCGCCGGGCCGGGTCGAGGTCGCCTCCGAGCCGAGGCATCCGCGGGTCGAGCGCCGCGGACCGCGAGCACCGCGCCCGCGAGCTCCACGGCCGCGCCAGCGCCGCCGAGCGGGTCGAGGCCCCGAGGTTGCCGCCGCCCTCGGCGAGCGGCCCGAGCGCCTGGGCGACGTCCAGAGCGCCCCTGCCGCCGCCCGCCGCCCTCGCCGGCGAGCTGGTGACCCGGTGCGGTTCGAGCTCCTCGGTCGCGCGACGTCGCCGGCGAGCGCCACGAGCTCCGGGCCGAGGTGGTCGCCGAGGTCGGCCGGTGCGCCGCCGCCAGCTCGGCGAGCCGTCCATCGCAACCGCGCCGGGCCGGTCGAGGTCGCCTCCGAGCCGGGTCATCCGCGGTCGAGCGCCAGGACCGCGAGCACAGCGCCACGGCCGCGCCGGCGCCGCCGAGCTGGTCGAGGTTGCCGCCCTCGGCGAGCTGCCCGAGCGCCTGGGCGACGTCCCGAGCGCCCCTGCCGCCGCCATCGCGGCGAGTTGGTGACCCGGTGCGGTTCGAGCCCCTCAGCCGCGCCGCGGTCCCGCCGGTGCTCAGCGTCGAGGTTCTCGGCCTGAGCGTCGGGTCATGGGTTGCGCATGGCCTTCGAAGATTCCTCGCATCGTTCATGAAGGGTCAGGCATGTCGACATGAGCAGAGCGAGACCGTGATCGGCGCGGTAGCATTGGCCATACTAGGTCGCGCTTCGACACGCACGGTGTCGACCCATCCGGCACCCCTCGGGTCCACCCGATCGCGAGCCGGCCCTGGATCGCCGCGAATAGCCTTGGCGTGCCCCATGCGCGCGCGGCAGCTGGGGCCGCGACGTCTGGGCGGGGCGGCGGTGAGCGCGCCGTGGCCGGGCTGCACCAGCCCGTGAGCGCCTACCTGACCCGCCGCAGCGGACGCGCCGCCGGTCGACGCGCTTGGAAACAGCGCTGATCCCTCATCACTCGACGACCCGCGCCGCAGGCAGCTCCTTGCGCACCTTCGCCTGGCGCAGCCGGCGGGACGCGGTCATGCTGCCGCGGATTCCGCCGACGAGGCCGACAGCGCCGGCCACCGCCAGCAGACACGGGGCCAGGACCAAGACGATGAGCGCCGCGAGTGCGTCGAACGAGTAGATCAAGAGGCCCCCGATCGCGAGGGCTACGGGTATGGCGACGAGCGCCGCGATCCCCCGCCCGATCCGGCGCTGCGCGACCTCGAGCTCGCACTCCGCGCCCTCGATCGCGGCCGTCATCTCGCCGGTGCGGAAGTCGTAGCCGCAATCGCACCGGATCGAGCGCTCGGGAGACAGCTTGCCGCACAGCTGGCACCGCACCGCCATCATGCGAACATAGCGCACTTGCGCTCTGGGAGCGGCCCTCGCCCGCCAGTCCGGATCGCTGCAAACAGCCCTGGCCTGACCCGGCGCAGCGACGGTGCCGCCGGCCGCCCTTCGAACGCCCGCAGGCCGCTCATGGTCACGGCCGCCGTGCCTCGGCCGTCGAGCGTCACCAGGTCATCACGCCACGGCGCGCAGGTGCTTCGACGATGGCTGCGGGTTCATCTTCGCGAGCAGGAACTCGCTCACCTCTCCTGGCACTCGGCGAGGTGATCGGTCGACAGCGAGATGTAGCCGGCCGTCACCGAGCCGCGCGACGGCCGGTGGTTCGTGAGCACGTCGATCGCGTACCCGCTGATCCCGCCGACCTCGACCAGCGCGGAGGTGTAGGTGTCGCGCAGGCGGTGCGGCGACACGATGGCGTCAGCGGTCTCCTTCGCCTCGACGAGGTGGACACGCGCGCCGGCGACGTGCGCCGGCTGGCCCAGCTCGGCGCAGAGATCGCACGGCCGATCCTTGAGGGCATCGGTCGGGAACGCCCAGCCGCGATCGTCGCGGTTGTCGGCGCAGCGGCGCTCGAGGATCTCGATGCACGCACGCGACAGCGGGATCGTGAACGCGCGGTCCCGGCCGCCCTTGGGGTTCGGCCGGTGCAGCGTGATCAGCGAGCTGCGCGAGCCCGCGTCGTGCGCTTGGCCCGGATCTCGGCGATCACTTGCTCGACCGGGATCCCTTGGCCGGCCTCGGCTTGTGCGATCGAGCGGTCGAGCGCGGCGTCCAGCCGCTTGCGCTCGTCCTCGCTCATTCCGTCGTCCACCCAGGCGTCAACGCTCTCCAGGAGGGCGTGGGCGATCTCGAGCCGCACGGACTCGTCGAGCGCGAGGAGTTGCTGGAGGAGCTGTTGCGGCACGGCCATGGTTCAAGCCTACCGAAGCCGGTGGCGAAGGCCGAACGAGACCGACTGGAGTTTCTGCTGGAACTTCGCGGTGTTGAGACTCGGCGGCAGCGGTACCTGATCCTCGTAAAATCGCGGATTCGTCAGAGTGGCGGGCCAGCCGCCAAGGCGACGCCAGCGTAAAGCTCGTCGAGCGGAACTTGGTGCTCGAGCACGGCGACCGTGCCGCTCGTGTGCTCCGACAAGGTCCAGGTCCCATCCGGATTGCGCTGCAGACGCTCCACCATCCGGCGCTGGGAGTCGATGAGCAGGATCAGGTCGACCGATGCGCGGTGCCGGTAATGGGCGACCTTGGCCCCCCGGTCGTACTCCTCGGTGGTCTCGCTCAGAACCTCGACGATGACCCGGGGGTTCAGCAAGGTCACCGGACGGGTCGGGGCGAACGCGGGCTCGCCGTACACGATGGTCAGGTCCGGGTAGCAGTACAGGCCCGTCTCGTCGAGGCGAACCCGTAGATCGGAGCCACGAACCCGGCACGGACCGCCCCGCAGGCAGTTCGCCAGGGCCACGGTGGCGTTGACCTGGATCCGATCGTGGGCGTCCGAAACGCCCGACATCGCGATCACCTCGCCGTTCACGTACTCGTACTTGCCGTCGTGGGTGCGATCGTACTCAAGGTACTCGGCCTCGGTCATCATGCCGACGGTGGCAGGGCGCGACACTTGGTCAGGCTAGCACGGTCGACCGCCGATTCCGCCTTGCCGCGCCGGGGACGCACTACCTCATCGCGCCTGACGTCCCGCGGAGACGGTCGGGCTTGTGCCCGCCGGCCGGCCGATCGACCGCATCGGGCGGCGGGCGATCAAGGTAGGTTGTACTTGCTCCGCAGATAGGACGTCGCAGAGCTGAGGTCGGCGCCCGAGAGCGCATGATCGTACATGAGGATCTCCGCCACATCGCCGTTCATGAAGTAGGTCGAATACCAGGCTCCGATCTGCGCCAGGGTCCACGGCCCCGTGGTGGTGAAGGTGCTCGACGACCTCGCCGCACCGTTGTAGTACACGTTCATGGTCGAGCCGTCGTAGGTCGCCGACAGCGTGTGGTAGGCTCGTGTGTTACCGACATTGCTCGTGATCACCGGCAGATTGTTTCCGGTCCCGACAAACAGCGCCTGACTTCCATTCTCCCAGCGAAGCTGGTTGTTGGGAGCGTTGCCGCCGGGGCCGAGGATCATGCTGAATGTCTCCGCGGTGTTCGAGTTCTTGCCGACGACCAGGACGGTGAACCGGGTCGGAGACACGAACGGCGCCAGGCCGAGCGACTGGGCGCCGCTGAACCGGAGGACCGGCAGCCCGTTCAGTGCACCGCCGGCGAAGGCAGGCTGCCGGGCGGCCACGGTCATGCTCGCCACGAAGCCATTCCCGCTCTGATCGAGCCAGCGCGAGACCTGGCCCCCGCTCGAGGTGACACCGGCGTCGGCGCGCAGCCACAGCAGGAGCCCCGTCCCCGGAGGTGTCGAGGCGCCGGAGCCACGTCGCAGCGCCACGCTGTGGATGAGGCCCCCGGACACCGAGGTGAACGCGCCGGCGGGTGTCCCGCTCACCTGGCCCGTCGAGTCCTCGCCCCAGGACACGATGCTGCCGTCCGATCGGATCGCCATGCTGTGGAACTGCCCGGAGCCGATCGCGACGAAGCCGCTGGTCGTGGGCGCACGGCTCACCTCGCCCGAAGTGTCCTGCCCCCAGGCCAGGACGATGCCATCCGAGGTGAGCGCCAGGCTGTGCTCGTACCCCGCGGCGACGGCGATGTACCGGCCGGCCGTCGGCGTGTTGCTGACCTGACCCCAGCCGTCGTAGCCCCACGACGCGAGCGAGCCATCGGAGCGCAGCGCGATGCAGTGGAACAGTCCGGCGGCGACGGCGGTGTACACGCCGCTCGTGGGCCTCCTGCTCACGATCCCGTTCGCGTCATCGCCCCAGGCGACGATGGCACCGTCCGACCGGATCGCGACGGTGAACGATGCATCGGCGGCGATGGCAATGTACGTGCCGGTCGTGGGCGTGCCACTGATCTGACCGGAATCATTGGATCCCCACGACACCAGGCTGCCATCGGCGCGGATCGCCGCGCTGTGGAACCACCCGGCGGCGACGGCCCGGTAGCTGCCGGTCGTCGGGGTCGCGCTGACCTGGCCGTTGCTGTTGTATCCCCAGGCGGCCAGGCTGCCGTCGCTGCGGATCGCCAGGTTGTGAAACCGCCCGGCGGTGACGGCGATGAAGTTGTCGCCCGTGGGCGTCGCGCTGACCTGGCCATTGCTGTCGCCCCCCCATGCGGCGATGCTGCTCTGCGCGTGCGCCCGTGGGGCTGCGAGCGCGAGTACGCACAGCGCCAGCAGTGCGCTGTATCTGGGTGATATACGTGAACCGGCGTGCATTGAATGATCTCCTGTCATGTGAATGATATGTGGCAATGATCGGCAGCTCTCGGAATTGAGAGGCAGCCGGAGCGATGGATATGGCTCGCGCAGAGAGGCTCTCCCCGCGGTCCTCCTGGATAGCCCTGGTCGATGGCGATCCGTCAGCCTTCAGAAAACGCAATTCCCGGCGGTACAGTCGCTCGTTCGGCAGTTACTGCCAGTTACAGTCGGTTACTTTCGGCCGTGCTCGAGCTGCTCCCGCCATACAGCGGGCCCACGACCGCGGGGTCCGCGTCGAGTTGCACGCGGCCTCGCGCGTCCGCCGGAGCGGTCTACGGCATCAGCAGTCCGACGATCGCGCTCCAGGTGTCGCGATCGAGGACGCCGGTGGCGGGCAGATTCTGCGACCGCTGAAACTTCAGGACGGCAGTGCGCGTCTGCGGGCCGTAGGCGTTGTCGATCGGCCCGGGATCGTAGCCGAGTCGCTTGAGGGCGGTCTGCGCATTCTGGATGCTCAGGCCCATCGATCGCCGCGCGGGAGCCGGCGGCGGTGGAGTCTGCGCTCCGGATGGCGACGCGGCCGGCGCGGCCGGCGGCGTGGGCGGGACCTCGGTGAGCGGCATCGAGGATCCCGACCCGGATCCTGGCTGCGGGGCGGCGCTGGCCGGGGCCGGTTGCGCGGGGCTCGCAGCCGGCGGAGCGCGATCGCGGGGGACCTCCGCGGTGGGGGCCGCGGCAGGCGCCGGGTGACCGGCCGGTGCTGCGGGTGGCTCGGCGGAGCGGCCGCTGCCGGCGCGAACCCCGACGAACACGAGCGCGCCCCCGAGCAGGAACGCAAGCAGGACCGCCCACCGCAGGGCGCGCGTCGCGGCCTCGGGGCGCCGCGCACGCCCGATCTCGATCCCCGCGAGTAGCTCGTGGATCGAACCGAGCGGCTCCTGCGCAGCGACGTCCGGCGACCCGGTCACGACGCGAAACCACAGCTGCCGCGAGGCGCCCAGCAGGAACACCAGCGCGTCGCGGCCCTGAAGGTTTCCGGCCCGGCCCGAGATGATCTGTCCCGCCTTGAGCGCGATCTCGCCGAGTGGCGGCTGGCCGGCGTCGAGGACCTGCAGGCGCGCCTGCTGCCGGGTCGCGCCGAGCACCTCGAGCACGGTCCGGACGTCGAAGTCGGAGAGCTTGCCCTCCATCAGCACCGGCTCGGGGGCTGCCGGGCGAGCGGCCGAACCGGCGGTCGGGGGCGCGGCGCGCTCGTCGGGCGCGTGCGTGGCCGCGCGCGGCGCGGCCGGTGCGGTGGCCAACCGGGTCACCGGCGGCGTTGGCGCGGGCGCGTCGACGCTGAGCAGGACGTGGTTGACCGGTCCGAGCGGGACCTGCTCGGGGACCTCGCTGGCCAGCTGGACCAGGCGGAATCGATCGCGCGGGTGCGACGCGATCAGGTGCTGGATGGCGCGCAGCCCGGTGAACGAGCCCGCCGTCGCCGACTGCACGATCCCCGACTTGAGGAAGATCGCCCCGGCGGGCGCCTGCTCGCCGTGGACCTCGAGCGCGTAGTACTGCCGGCTCGATCCCAGCGTGTACAGGATCGTCGGGATGTCGAACTCGGACAGCGAGCCCTCCGCCACGATGCGGTCCCCCGGGTCCGAGGCCGCCGGCGCGAGCCGAGCAACGAGCTCGGCGACGCTGGCGAGCACCGGGAGCTGGCTGGCATCGCTGGCGATGCGGAATGCGGCGAACGAGACGCAGTCCCGTGCGCCGATCAGCTCCGAGAGCGCCGCCATGCCGGTGGCGTCACCCGCGCGCGCGGCCACGATCTGGCTGCCCTTGACCTGGATCGCTCCCCGCGGCGCCCCGGCTCGATCGCGAAGCTCGATCTCCACGAGCTGGCGGCCCAGCGCGATGCCCTGGAGCAGCGTGAGCAGATCGATCTCGGCGAGCTGGCCTGCCATCATCGCGGCCCGGGCCGTGAACCGCGGGACGGTGCGGCGACGAGCGCTCGGCACATCGAGGCGCGCGGCCGTACCGCCGCGCACCGGGGCCGCGCCGGTCTCGCCGCGCGCCAGCTTGCCGAGCTCCTCGACCGACGCCAGGGTGCCGGCCAGTGCGAAATCGAACGGCTCGCGGGCGAGCTGGAACCGTGCATCATTCCCCGCGCTCATGATCACGCGCAGCGCGTCGCGGCCGCGAGCGGCCCCGGCGGTCGCCGAGACGATCCGCCCCGCCTTGAGGACGAGGCTCCCGATCGGCTCGCCGCTCGCCGCGCGGATGTCGAGCCGCAAGCTCGAGCGCCCGAGGCTGGTCGTCGCAGCGATGCTCGACACGTCGAGCTCCGCCAGGGTGCCCGACGCGAGCATCACGACGCCTCGTCCTCGACTCCGGCCATCACGACGCGGTGGACCATGGCGTCGGTCGTGGTCCGCGGCTGGACGCTGAGCCGCCCCATCTTCATCGCCGTCGCGACCAGCCCGTAGATCTTGGTCCACGCCGCGCGGACCGGCGGCGTGAACTCCTTGCCGAGACCGTAGTCCAGGGTCCACAGCAGCGCCTCGCCGACCGCCGCATAGGCCGAGTCCGGGACGGCGTAGAGCTCCGCGTGGCGGCGGCCGAGCGCCAGCACGACGAGGAACAGGTCGTCCTCCTCGGCCACGTCATCGCGCCACGCCGAGTCCGGCCAGTCGAGCGACTTGACGATGAACGCGAGCATCGCGATCAGCTTGCGCTTCTGGGCCGCCATGTCGGTCTTGAACAGCTCCTGATAGCCAGGCCGGAGCTCGAACAGCCGCCGGTAGAACAGGTCGGCGGCCGTCTCCCTGATCGGGACGACCAGGCGCCAGCTGTGAAGGATCAGCTTCTTCTCCGCGTCGTTCAGCACCTGCCTGGGCTCCTTGGCCTGAAGTGGGTGAATCCAGCGCGATTCGTGACCGCGTGGTTCCGCAAGTCACGGCGGCGCTCGGATTCCCCGTGTCTGCTCTTGCGGGAGAGCCGCGACCCCGGATGATACGCGATCCCGCGGAGGTGGCGCGGATGGGTCGCCGGCGTGCCTGGGGGCGGGATGGGGCGGGATGTGACCAGGCGCACTCACGGCGACGCAGCCGCGGCGCGCGTCATACCGGGGAGCGATGCCCCCCGCGGATTACCGTGGCGTTGAACACGAGCCCGTCTGGACGGCGCCGGATGACGTCACGCCGAGCGGGCGGCGGGCTCGGCGGTCGGCGCGTAGCGCTGGCCGCGCGGATCCCAGGCAACGACCTCGGGACCATCGGACAGATCGAGGCCGGCGAGCGCCTGCTTGATCGGGCGGTGGCCGTCGGTCATCGGCAAGGCGTCGACCCGGCGGATCCGGCGCGGCCGGGCGTACTCGGGGAGCGCGGCGACCGCGCGCGACAGCGCGTCGAGATCGAGCGTCGCGCCGGCGCCAGGGCCGGCATGGAGCTGGATCGCCGCGACCGGGAGCTGGGCGGCCGGCGCGGTGGTCCCACCGGCGAGGTCGGGCGCGGGGGCTGGATCGGGGCGGCCGATCACCGCGCACAGCGCGATGCCGGGGACCTCGTAGAGCGCGTCCTCGATGCGGGTCGACGCGACCGGGCCGTGGTGGGTCGCGATCATGTGGTGGCGGTGATCGATGAACCAGTAGTCGCCCTCGGCGTCGACCCGGAACAGGTCGCCGGTGACGAACCAGCGATCGCCCGGCGCGAACGCGTCGCCGGCGATCCGGCGCGGATCGATGTACGCGAGGTCGGCGCCGGCGGTGGACGATGGCGCGCCGAGCGCGGCGATCAGCATGCCGGGCTCGTCGAGCCGGGCGTGGATCAGCCGGCCGGCGCCGTCGCGGACGAAGTCGTCGGCGGCGACCGACCACGCGGCGATCGCGACGTCGGGGCTGCCGGGCAGCGGCCGGCCGACCGAGCCGAGCTTGCGGCCGCGCGCGTTGGCGAGCACGATGTGAGCCTCGGTCGAGGCGTACATCTCCAGCACGGCGACCGGGCCGAACCGATCGACCAGCCGGCGCCACAGGCCGGCGCGCAGACCGCTGCCGGCGAACAGCCGCACCGGGTTGTTGTTCTCGCCGAGCACGGGCGGCGCGTCGACCAGCGCGCGGCACATCTCGCCCGCGTGGTGGACCACGGTCGCGCCGTAGCGGCGGACCTCGTCCCAGAACGCATCGGCCCACGCGGGTTCCGGCGTGAAGGTGCCGGCGAGCGCGAGCCGGGCGCCGCTGATCAGCGCGCTGCCGGTCGCGACCAGGGTCCCCGACGGGTGATGCAGCGGCAAGCAGCAGAACACCGTGTCGCGCGAGGTCAGCGTGGCGGCGGCCGCGGCGCCCAGCGCCGAGAACGCCCAGCGCCGGTTGGTGATCCGCGTCGCGCGCAGCGGCGCGTCGCGCCCGGTCGACAGGAACACCATCGCGAGATCGCGCGCGCGGCCGGGATCGGGGCGGTACCATGCGGGCAGCGCCACCGCGCCGGGGTCGATCGCCTCGAGATCGACGACGCCGGCGGGCAGCACGCGGCGCGCGCCGGGCTGCCACGGGACCTCGCCGACGCCGCCGAGCACGAGGATCCGGCCGGCGATCGCCGCGCGGGCGCGGGCGGCGCCGTCGGGATCGACGACGAGGACCTCGGCCTCGCCGAGCGCCAGGGCGCGCGGCACGGCGTCGTCGGGGGTCGCCGGCGACAGCAGCACCGCGACCGCGCCGATCCGGTTGATCGCGGTGACCACCGAGAGGTGGCTCGGCCGCGACTTCATCATCACGCCGACCCGGTCGCCCGGGCGGATGCCGCTGGCGATCAGGCCGCGGACGACCGCGTCGACCCGGCGGTTGACATCGGCGTAGCTGAACGCGCGGTCGCGGAACAGGAAGAAGGTCCGGTCGCCGATCTCGCGCGCCTGGTCGGCGAGGGTCTTGCTGAACGAGATCCGCGAGTCATCCTGCAGGTGGCGCAGCCGGGCGAGCCGCGGCAGCTGGTAGCGCGCGTTGTCGAGGTAGTCGCCGAGGTCGACCGCGAGCTCGGACAGCCGGTCGGCGATCACCCGTGCGGTCTTGTCGACCAGCCCGCGGGCGAGCTCGAGGTCGAGACCGGTGGGCCCCGCGGCGGCGTCGGCGTCGTCGGCGTCGGCGTCGGCGTCATCGGCGCCGGCGGCGCCGGCGCGGACGTCGATCGCACCGGCGGGCGGTCCGCCGAGGCCCTCGCGCCACGTCATCCAGTCGACGACGCTCGGCCAGGTCACGCTGAGCGCGGTGGAGCCGACGACCAGGCCGAAGTGGCCGGCGGTGACCGGCAGCTCGTACATCACGCGGACCCGCGGGCAGGCGCGCTGGATCCCGCGGACCGCGGCCGGGCGGCCCATCTCGTCGCGGCTGCCGACGGCGTAGAGGATCGGACAGGTGATGTCGGCGAGCGTCACGGTGTGGCCGTCGATCACGAAGCCGCCCGACGCCATCCGGTTGCCGACGACCAGGTCGTCGACGAACTTGCGGAACGCCGGGCCCGGCCAGGCGACGAAGCCCTCGCCGCCCAGGAACAGCCGCTTGGCCTCGCGCCGCTCCAGCGCCTCGCGGTCGTGCAGGTTCTTGACGAAGTCGGCGAGCTGGCGCAGCTCCTTGCGCGCCGACAGCAGCTTGAACCCGATCGAGGTCAGGACCCCGGGCAGGCCCTCGATCCGCGCCAGCGGCCAGGACAGCGCGGCGCGCAAGCCGCCGAGCAGGCGCTCGGTGGCGCCCTCGCCGACCTGCAGCGTGCGATGGAGATCGACCGGGCTGCCCAGCGCGATGATCGAGGCGATCCCCGCCGCGCGCCGGAACGCCGCGGCCTGGTAGCAGAACATCCCGCCCTGCGAGTAGCCGGCGAGGTGGACGTCGCGGCCGGTCGCGCCGCGCACGCGGTCGACCGCCTGCGCCACCGCGCGGACGTGATCGTCGAGCGTGCGGCTCATGCCGCCCTCCTCGCGCTCCGGCGCGCCGAAGTCGACCAGCCAGACGTCGACACCGGCGCGCCCGAGGTGCGCCACGGCGCTGACGTCGGGCGAGATGTCGTAGACCTCGGCGGCGACCATCAGCGGCGGGACCAGCAGCAGCGGCGCGGCCGGCGCCGCCGCGACCGCGTCGCGCGCATAGCGCCGCAGCCGATACACGCGCTCCTCGTGAATCACCTCGAACGGCGCACCGTACGGAGCCGTCAGTCGGCCCGCGCGTGCGATCTCGAGCGCGTTCTGCCAGGCAAGCCCGAGCCTGCGCATGCGCCGCGCCCACCACACGGTACGCCGCCGCTTCGCGCTGGCCATGTCTCCGAGTCTACCCGGGCTCGCCGGCCAGCCGGTAGCCGACGCCGCGCTTGCTCTCGATCAGATCGTCGGCGTGGACGCTCGCCAGCTTGCGGCGCACCCGGTGGACCAGCTCTCGGACATTCTCGCTGTCGGCCTGGACCGAGCGGAACGACAGCGCGTCGGCG
>DATAPF010000183.1:0-39172 GCA_036265355.1 Kofleriaceae bacterium
CGGCATCGCCGCTGGCGAGCGCCGCAACGCGCTGGTCGAGGTGGTCGAGATCCGAGACTGCGAGCAAGTGCGCCGACAGGCTGCGACCGATCTCGACGCCATCGGCGGTCACTGGCTCGCGCGCATGCCAGAGCACGCCGACCTGATGGGCGCACCCCTCCACATCGCCGGCCAGGCCGAACAGCAGTGCGCCGCGCCCGGCAAACGACACCAGCTCTCGCGGGCCCATCCGGCCACCGAGGAGCTCGACGAGCTCGAGCTCGAGTACGGGGATGGCCTGCGGGGTGAGCTGCTCCAGGCGGTCGAGTTCACCCAGCGCGAACAGGATCGCGCCGCCGCCATCGGCGTACAGCGCGCGCGCCTGGTCGGCAAACGCGTCGGGTTGCGTCCGCGTGACGGCATGGCGCGTGAGGTCGAGGGGACCGCCGTTCGTGGCTCCGCCGATCGCGATCCGATTCAGCGCGCCGAGACAGGCCTCGAGCCGCGCTGTTGCCTCTCCCGCGGCGCCCGACAGCACGACGAAGCCACTGACGCACGGCGCGCCAGCAACCTCGCGTGCCAGGTCGGCGAGCGCGCGCACCGCAGCCTGAGCACCGAGCAGTGCCACGACGTCCGTCCCGATGTGACCGACCCGGATCGCTGGGTCGCGGCGGTGGATGGCCGTGGCCACGAGCACCGCCACGCGTTCGATGTCGCGCGGCGCCGCGCTGGTCTGGGGATGGATATCTTCGGGGCAGCGAATCACGAACAGCACAGCGCGCTCCTGCTTGCGCAGGTTGTTGCTGATCTCTGCGATCAGCCCGCTGCGCGCCAGCAGTCCAGTGCGCCGGTCGATCCAGCTGCCCGGAGCGACCGGGTAGTACCTGCCATCGGCAAACGCACCGAGGCTGAGGCCGATCTGCACGACGTCGCCGTGGCGCAGGATCCGGCTCGCGCCCGCGGCCACCAGCTCACCACGCACGAACACGTTGTCCTTGCTCGACGCGTTGGTGAGCACGACGTCGGCGCCCCGGATCGCGATCGTGGCCTGGTTGCGGCTGATCGAGTCCCACGCCGCGGGGATCGAGAAGTCGTTGCTGCGGTGCTCGGTGTGCATGGCGGTGCGTCCGAGGAAATAGATCCGATCCGAGCGCTCGATCTTGAAGATGCGCTGGCCAGGCTCGGCGGTCTCGGGGGCGTCCAGCCGGAGCGTCGATGCCACGGGAGAGGGCCGCCAGATCCCGATGTTATCGCCGCTGGCCATGCCGACCCGAGTGCCGGTATTCACCACGGTCCCGATCGTGGAGTGCGGGGTTGCATCGGGCACGGTATCCGAGGACGCCGCAGCGGCATCGCGGCCGATTCTGGGTCGCGAATCCTTCAGGTAGTCTCGAAAGAACCAGTCGACCGCGATCGCGAGCGAATCCAGACACGGCCGCAGGTGATCGGGTTCGATCGCGATCCCCCCGCCGTCCACAATCGCGCTGGTGAAGCTCTGTACGAAGTCGAAGTGGCCGGCTGTGGTCGTCGGAATCACGAGCTTCGCCCTGACGCGACGGAGCTTGGCGTCGAGCCTGGCATCCAGCTCGCTCGGGCCGAGCTCGCGCTCGTAGAGATAGTTCACGACGTGCTCGATCGCGCGCTGCGCGCGCATGGCAGCGCCCCACGGATCCGACGTCAGCTTGTCGCGGGCTTCGGTCGACAGGCGGATCACGACCTCGAACCGCTGTGACCACGGCAATGCGGCCTGGTGGGTGGCGTGGCATGCCGGGACGGTCAGAAACACGTTGCCGGCGTCCACTCCATCGCGCGTCCGGCATCGTGGGATCGCTTGCCCAGGGAGCGCTTTGCCCGCCAGCGTGGCGACGGCCTGTTCGAAGGCGTTGCCCACCGAGCGCCGGTGGCCCAGAGCGCGGTACAGCCCGACCGCGAATGATCGCGCGGCCTCATCGTCGAGCGTGCCGGCCATGCCGATCACGCAATCCACCGCGCCGCACAACGCCTGGGCCTGATCCTCGCTGTAGCAGGCGTTGAGCACCACGACGCGCACCGAAGCCGCTGCGGCCTTGATCATCTTCAACAGCGCGCTCGCGGTCACCAGCTGCGGTCCTCCGCGCTCGTCCAGCAGGTAGATGCCGGACGCGTCTGCGACGCGATCGGTCGGGACGGCCACATCGCGGGACGCCCGCGCTGAGCCGCTACCGTGGGGACCGGCCGCAATCCCGTGGCCCGCGAAGTGGAGCACGGTCGGCGACAGCTCGTTCAGGTGACGCATCATCTCGTCGACGGTCACTGCCCAGCGGGAGATCAGCTGGAAATCGCGATGTGGCGCTGACCGCAACTCGCGCTCGATGCCGTCACACTCCTTGTCGAGATCCAAGTCATCGGTGTGGCCTGGATTGGCAGCGACAAATAGGATGCGGCCTGACATGCGATCCCTCGTATTGGCCCCGGCGACGCGTCGGGTTTCTGTGTTGGCGACGCTCGGACCGAACTCACGACAGCCAAAGCCCGCCGATCCCGCATCTGCGTCGCGATGCTCTCGACGCTCTGCGTCGTGGCGTCGCGCCGCCCGAAACTGAAGTTCATCTCAACAGATCGCCAACATTGGACGTGAACGACGCGAGCACCGTCCCGGCGAGTGCCTCATGACGCGACGTGTCAAATATTCGGGAATGCGGAACGCGGGCGCCGCGGAGGACGCGGTCGCGCCGCGCACGACCTGAACACCGGCGGTCACGCCTTGTACGGCGAGCGGTAGCGCACGAACAGGTCGTGCATCTCGAGCTCGGAGAGCATCAGCACCGGCGAGTGGCCGATCACGATCTCGAGCGATCGCAGCCACAGCAGTGCGATATGGAAGTCGTTCATGCCGATCGTATCGGCCGGTGCGGGGAGGCGAACATGCGACGATTTGCGCCGCCGGGCCCGAGGAGCGGTTGTGCGAGCACGTGCGTGGCGCGGGATCCCGCCGCCGGTGTCCACCGGCTTCCTCCTACGGGGATCTCCCGGGGATGACCGTGGATCCCGTCGAGGTCCCGCGCGTGGCCGGCCACGGCACCGTGCTCGACGAGCTGCGCCTCGACGGGGCGCGCATGGTGTCGGTCCACCACGCCGCCGGGCTCGCGATCGACTGCCACGCCCACGACATGGCCAAGCTCGCGATCCTGCTGGACGGCGGGGCGACCGAGCGCAGCGGGGCCGACCTGGTCGAGCCCGGGCGCTGCGAGGTCCTCGCACGCCCGCGGTGGTGCGCGCATGCGAATCAGTATCACGCCGAGGGTGCGCGCTCGCTGCTGGTCGAGCTCGACGACCTGCCTCGGCCGGGGACGGGCGCATCGCTTGCGCCGGCGGTGGCCCGGCTGCACGGCCTGCGGCTGATCGCCGCGTTTCGCGCCCGGCGCAGCGAGCGGACGCGGCTGGCGCGCGCCGCGATCGCCGGCGCGGTGGCGGCGCTGGGCGAGGCACCGCCGCCCCGGACACCGGCGTGGCTGGACCACGCCCGCGAGCTGCTGTTCGCCCGGATCGCGCGGCCGCCCCGGCTGGACGAGCTGGCGCGCGCGGTCGGCGTGCACCCGGTGCACCTCGCGCAGGCGTTCCGCCGGCGCTGGGGCGTCGCGCCGCTGGGCTATGTGCGCGCGCACCGCGTGTTCCGGGCGGTCGAGCGGATCGCGCGCGGTGAGCCGCTGGCCAGCGTCGCGCTGGAGGTCGGGTTCGCCGATCAGAGCCACATGACGCGGGCGATCCAGCGCGCGCGGAGGTCGCCGCCGGGGCGGCTGCGCCGGACGATGCGCGCGGCCTCCCGCGGCGCACCCTAAGCCGGTTCAAGACCGCCGGCGCGGCGCCGGGTAGCGTCGGTGGCATGTCACGACGCTGTGTGCTTGCGCTGTGGATCGCGCTCGGCTGCGGCGGCCGGCCGGCGGCTGCACCCGCGGAATCGCCCGGCGGCGATCTGCGGTTCGAGATCGCCGCGATCGATCCGGCGGTCGATCCGTGCACGGGGTTCTACGACTACGCCTGCGGCGGCTGGCGGCGCAGCCATCCGATCCCGCCGGATCGCACGCGGTGGTCGCGCTACGCCGAGCTGGTCGCCCAGGACATCGACCGCGAGCGCAGCCTGGTCGAGGCCGCGGCGCGCGCACCGGCCACCCCGGCGGAGCACCGGGTCGGCGCGTACGACGCGGCCTGCCTCGATCAGCCGGCGATCGACGCGCGCGGCTTCGCCCCGCTCGCAGGGGTGCTCGCCGCGGTCAACCGGAAGGATGGGCCGGCCGCGCTGGTCGACGCGATCGCCGAGCTGCACCGGCAGGGCATCCCGGTGCTGTTCGAGCTCTACGCCGCCGCCGACCCGCGCGACGCCCGGCGGGCGATCGCCACGCTCGACATCGGCGCGCTCGGCCTGGAGGATCCCGACGACTACGCGCGCGCCGACGCCGCGTCCCGGGCGATCCGCGACCGCTATCGCGCGCACGTCGAGCGCGTGCTCGCGCTGATCGGCGATCGCGATCCGGCCGGCGACGCGGCGCGCGTGGTGGCGCTGGAGACCGCGCTCGCCCGGGCGGTGCCCGCGGCGGCCGACCGCCGCGATCCGGAGCACCATGTCCACGTGGTGCGGTCCGGCGAGGTCGCGGCGCGCGCGCCGGCGCTCGACTGGCCGCGCTACCTGCGCGCGCGGGCGCCCGAGCTCGCCAGCACCGGGGGCGAGCGCGGCAGCGAGATCGGCGGCGAAATAGAGGTCGAGTTTGTGCCGTACCTCGAGGCGGTCGGCGCCGCGCTGGCCGGTGATCCGCCGGCGGTGCGCGCCTACCTGCGCTACCACGCGGCGCGCGCGCTGGCGACCGTGCTGCCGTCGGCGCTGGACCGCGAGGTGTTCGACTTCGCGCAGCGGGTCGTGCGCGGGGCGCGCGCGATGCGGCCGCGCTGGCAGCGCTGCCTCGCGCTGGTCGATCGCGATCTCGGCGAGGACGTCGGCCGGATGTTCGTCGCGCGCTGGTTCCCGGAGCCGAGCCGGGCGCGGGCGCGGGCGATGGTCGAGCGGATCGCAGCGGCGCTGCGCCGCGAGCTCGGCGCGGCCGACTGGCTCGGCCCGGCGACGCGCGCGGCGGCGATCCGCAAGCTCGATCACATGCGGTTCAACATCGGCTACCCGGACCGCTGGAAGAGCTACGACGCGCTGGTCGTGCGGGCCGACGATCCGGTCGGCAACACGCTGCGCGCCGGGCAGCTGGCGACCGCGCGCGAGCTCGCCAAGCTCGGCCAGCCGACCGACCGCGGCGAGTTCTTCGCGCTGCCCCAGAGCCTGGATGGCTCGGGCACCAACCGGCTGGTATCGATCCAGTTCACCGCCGGGTTCCTCCAGCCGCCGGTGTTCGACCCGCGGGTCGACGACCCGATCAACTTCGGCGGGTTCGGCGGCGTGATCGGCCACGAGATCACGCATCACTTCGACGACGAGGGCCGCAAGTTCGACGTCGACGGCAACCTCGCGCCGTGGTGGTCGGACGCCGACGTCGCGGCCTACCAGGCGCGCGCGGCGTGCTTCGTCGACGAGTACACGCAGTTCCGGATCGACGATGGCACGCCGCTCGACGGCCGGCTCACGCTGGGCGAGAACCTCGCCGACAACGGCGGGCTGCGGCTGGCGTGGGACGCGCTGCAGAAATCCGCCGGCGGCCCGCGGATCGACGAGCAACGCGAGGCGAAGGGGGGTGGGGCGGGGGGCAACGCCCCCCGTGGGATCGACGGCTTCACCCCGGCGCAGCGGTTCTTCCTGGCCTGGGCGCAGATCCGGTGCGAGAACACGACGCCCGAGGCGGCGCGGGTCGCCGTCCACAGCGATCCGCACGCGCCCGGGCGATGGCGGGTCGACGGCGTGGTCCGCAACCTGCCCGAGTTCGCGGCGGCGTTCTCGTGCCCGAGCGGCGCGCCGATGGCGCCGGCCGCGCGCTGCCGGCTGTGGTAGGGCTCAGCGCCTAGCGCGGCAGCTTGGCCAGCCAGGCGGTGAGCCGGGGGCCGAGCAGCGCCTGCGCGGCGATGCACTGGTCGAGGCCTTCCAGGCCGCGCGCGATCGCGCGCTCGGCGCCGACCAGCTTGCCGAAGTGCTCGCGGACGAACGCGGCGGCGTCGTCGCGCTGCGCGGCGTCGCACCGGCGCAGGAACGTGTTCGCCAGCGTGAGCGCGCCGAACTCGCTGGCCGTCGGGTAGCGCGCGAGCAGCTCCGCGACGTGCTCGCGGAAGAACGCGTCGACGACCCGGACCTGCGGCCGGTCGCGGCCGGCGAACACCAGCGGGAACAGCTCGCGGGTCTCGATCCGCGGGTCGAGCGCCAGCGCCAGGGCGGCGCGCAGGCGGGTCTCGTTGCTGACCCGGGACACCGCGCGCAGGAGGTCGAGGCGCAGGTCGGGATCGGTCTCGACCGGCGCCGCGGCGAGCAGGCGATCGAACGTCGCCGGATCGGCGTCGGCGGCGATCTCGAGGATCGCGCCGCGCGTGGTCGCGCCGAGCTTGCGCCAGTCCCGGGCGAGCGCGACCGCGGCGGAGCGCAGCGCGGCGTCGCCGGCCCACGCCACCAGCGGCACCACCGCGCCCCGCGATCGCTGGCTGTCGATGTCCTCGTGGGCGCCCGGCTGCCAGCCCAGCGCGCGGGCGGTCGGGCCGAACGTCCGGCGGATCCAGGCGTCGAACCGCGCGGTCTGGTCGTCGGCGAGCACGCGGCGGGCGCGCTCCACGGCATCGACCGCGGTGACCGTCGCCGTGCCGTTGTGCTCGGCGAGCAGCCGCGGCACGAGCGACAGCTCCAGCCCGATGTCGAGCTCGCCGGTCGCCGCGAACGCCGACACGTCGCCGAACGCGATCAGGCGCTCGGCCGGGGTGAGCAGCTTCCAGCCGCGATCGCGCAGCGCGACCAGCGCGGCCTCGGGCTGCGAGATCCGGTAGTAGCCGTGGCCGCCGGCGTTGGCGAACACCCAGGCCGGGCAGGTCCCGGCGTCGAGCGTCAGCTCCGCGCTCGCCGCGGTCAGCTCGCCGCAGGTCTGGCCGCGCGCACCGCCGCGATCGTAGGCGACGCACACCGGCAGCTGCCACGGTGTGCCCTCGGGCACCGGCGGCGACCCCGGCCGCACGTAGCGGTGCTGGGCGAGCGCGAGCCTGGGCGGCTGACCGGGCTCGCAGCGCAGCTCGCTGCGCACGACCGGCGCGCCGGCCTGGTCGAGGAACGAGCGAAACGCCGGGCCGACGTCGCGGCCGGCGACCTCCGAGATCGCGTCGATGAAGTCGGCCGAGGTCGCGTTGCCGTAGCGGTGCTTGGCGATGTACGCGCGCACGCCGTCGCGGAACTTGTCGGGGCCGATCGCCTGCTCGAACATCGCGAGGACGCTGGCGCCCTTCTGGTAGGTGATGCCGTCGAACGCCTGGAAGATGTCGCCGGCGTTGGTGATCGGCTGGCGGACGCGGCGCGCGCTGACCACGCTGTCGGCGCGCAGCGCGGTCTCTCGCGCGGCGGTGTCGAGCAGATCGGGGTGCCACGCCGGATCGAACTGCGCGACGATCTTGGCGGCGAGCCAGGTCGCGAACCCCTCGTTGAGCCAGATGTCGTCCCACCACGCGGTGGTGACCAGGTCGCCGAACCACTGGTGGGCGAGCTCGTGGGACGCGACGCTGACCCACGCCAGCCGCTCGCCCGGCGTGATCTGCGCCGGATCGCGCATGATCAGGCGCGATGCGTAGGTCACGAGGCCGGCGTTCTCCATCGCGCCGCCGAACGGACCCGGCCGCGAGATCTGGTCGAGCTTGTCGTAGGGGTACGGCGTGGCGAAGTAGTCCTCGAGCAGCTGGATGATGCGCGCCGAGGTCTCGGCCGCCCACTGCGCCTCCCGGGCCCGGCCCTTGAGCGCGATGATCCGCAGCGGCGTGCCGTTGCGGGTCCGGCCGGCGTCGACGAGCTCGAACGGCCCGACCCCGAACGCGATCAGGTAGCTCGGCAGCGGCCGGGTCGGCGCGAACACGACGCGCTTGGTCGCATCGTCGATCGGGGTCTCGCCGGTCGCTGCGGTGTTGGCGACCGCGACCAGGTGCCGGGGGACGTCGAGCGTGAGCCGCCACGACACCTTGTTGTCGGGCTCGTCGAGGCACGGGAACACGCGGCGCGCCGAGATCGACTCGAACTGGGTCTCGATGTAGGGCACGCCGTCGAACGTGTGGCGGTACGCGCCGGTGCCCTGGACGAGGTCGAACCCGCCGGTGTAGTCGAGCGCGAGCGTTGCGCTGCCGGGGTCGACCGGCTCGGCGGGGTGCAGCGACAGCAGGTCCTCGCCGACCGGCGCGACGTCGACCCGCATCGATCGCGCGCCCTGGGTCAGCCGGGCGGCGGAGACCTTCAGGCCGCGGCCGTGCAGCCAGAACCCCTTCGAGCGCTCGCGGACCTCGCCGTCGATCTCGATCGCGCCGGTGAAGCCGTCGCGCGCCGGGTCGATCGCCAGCCGGGCGCGGTATCCCGTCGGCACGAAGTTGCGCGGCAGGCGCAGCGCGGGCTGCGGCGGATCGAGCGCCGGCGCCGCCGGCCCGGCGGGAGCGGCGCTCGACGCCGCAGCCGGGGCAGCCGGGGCGGCGGCCGCGGCGGGCGCCGGCGGCCGGGGCGTCGAACCGCACGCCGCGAGGAGGCAGAGGTAGACCGAGCAGGTCAGGCGAGGCGACATGCGCCCGAGGCTACGCCGGTGACTCGCCGGCTGCATCTGGTCCGGCCCGCTGCATGCGCTCGGCCGGCCTGATCCGGTCGACGGTGGTCTCGTCTGTGATCTCGATCCGCTCGGGCGGATCGACGGCATGACCGGGCGGTGCGGCGACGCAGCCAGCTTCGATCACCAGGACGTCGCCGCGCTCGGCCACCTCGATGCCACGGTTTGCCGGAGTGCGATGCCGGCGGAGCAGTCGCAGCGGGACGCGGCCCCTCGCGCTGCAGCCGATCACCTCGAGCTTGCCCTTGGCCGGCATCGGCGCGCTGACCACCCGCCAGGCTCCACCCTCCCTCTCGGTTTGCTCGACGAGCGCCAGCGGGTGGCGCCGCAGCACCAGGTAGGCGAACTTCATCCCGCCGTCGCGCAGGTGGGTGAGCCGGGCGAGCTCGGCGGTGCGCGGCGGCAGCTGCAGCGCGCGGTCCTCGTGGCACCAGTCATCGGGGTCGGCCAGCGCCGGGCACGGCGCGATCGCGCGGGTGCACGGCGCGAACACGTGGCCGTGGCCGCCGGCCAGCACGGCGTCGCGCAGCTCGTGCAGGGCGCGCGCGGTGTCGCGCAGCGCGGGCTCGATGACGATCACCGCGCCGTCGTCGCCGATCGCGGCGAGCGCGCGCAGCACCGCGGCGAGCCGGGCGTCGCCGGGCAGCTCGTTGAGCACGCTGCCGAGCACGACCAGGTCGGCCGCCGGGACCGGCGCGCGCGCCAGGTCGTCGTCGCGGACGGCGACCGCCGCCGCCACGCCGCGCCGGGTCGCGAGCTCGCGCACCGCCGCGCGCGCGATCGCCAGCGCCGGGGCGTCGCGATCGATCGCGGTGATCTCGACGGCGACGCCGGGCGGCAGCGCGACGATCGCACCGAGGCTCATCGCGCCGCAGCCCGCGCCGAGGTCGACGATCCGCAGCGGGCGCGCCCGGGGCAGGGCGCCGCGGCCGGTGAGCTCGCCGAGCGGGATCGCGATCTTCATCGCGTCGGCGACCGTGAAGAACATCGCGCGTGCGGCGAGGTCGGCGGCGCGATCGGCGGCGGGCCGGCCGCGCTCGCTGGTGTAGCGCCGAGAGCGGTCGACGATCGCCCGGGTCAGCGGCGCGGTCGCGAGCGGTGCGTCGCCGAGCGCGGCCCGGGTCGCCGCGTGGATCACCTCCTCGACCTCGGTGGGGACGATCCAGATCACCTAGCGATCGCGCTTGCCCGCGCGAGCCCGCCCGGGATCCCCCGGATCCGCGGGATCCGGGGTCGCAGCCTCGGCGGCCGGGGCTTCGGCCGGCGCCGGAGGCGGGGTGCTCGATCCGTCCGCGGCCGGGTCCGGGGCGCCGCCGGTGGGCGCCGGCGAGGCGGCCGGTGCGGGGCTCGACGGATCGGAGACCGGCTCGGTGTCGAGCGTGGTGTCGGACATCGGATCGCTCGCCGGCGGGGGGCGCGCGGCATCGCCGCCGGCGGGCGGGCCGTCGGCGACCGGCCGCATCGGCTGGGTCGACCGCTCGTCGCCCGGCGCCGGCGGGGACTCCGGCGCACCCGGCGCCGCCGGGGCGGGCTCGGCGCCGGCGCCGGTCACCCGGGGCGCCCCGGTGGCATCGAGCACCGCGGTCTCGGTCGGCTCGTCGGAGGCGAACGGGTTGGACCCGGGCAGGTCGACCGGCTGGGTCATCTCGCCGTCGAGCCGGTCGGGGATGGCCTCGATGACGTCGGTGACCTGCACGGCGACGCCGGTGATGTTGTCGTGGCCGCCGCGGGTCTTGGCGAGCTCGACCATGTCCTTGAGCGCATCGCCGGGCGCGTCGGTCGACAGCTTCTGCGCGATCTCCTCCTCGACCGGGAAGTAGTCGTGCAGGCCGTCGGAGCACAGCAGGAGCCGGTCGCCGCGCTTGAGCGTGACGTGCGCCATCTCGACGCCGACGTCGGCTGACACCCCGATCGCGTTGACCAGGATCGTGCGCAGCGGCGAGACCTGGGCCTCCTCGATCGTGAGCTTGCCCTCGATCACCAGGACCTCGGCGACTGTATGGTCGGTGGTGATCTGCGACGACCGGCCGTCGCGGACCAGGTAGGTCCGGCTGTCGCCGACGTGGGCGACGAACGCCTCGGGTCCGGCGATCAGCACGACGTCGAGCGTGGTGCCCATGCCGGCCTTGTCCGCCTCGTGCTGGCCGCGCTGGAACACCGCCTGGTGGGCCGACAGGACGGCGCTCTGCAGCAGCTGGACGATGCCGCGCCGCCCGGTGTCGGTCGGTGCCCGCTGGAAGCTGTCGATCTCCTTGCGGGCTGCCTCCAGGGTCTTGCGGACGGTCTCCACTGCCATCGCCGAGGCGACCTCCCCGGCAGCGTGTCCCCCCATACCGTCGGCGACGATGAAGAACCCGTTCGTCGGCTCCATGTACGCCGAGTCCTCGTTGTGCTCGCGCACGACCCCGACGTCGGTGACGAGCCAGGCTTCGAGCTTCACACGCGAGGCTTCGTCTTGGGGAACCGCCATCAGTCGCCTTAGAGCTGCGGAAATTCTCACCCGCCGGGTGCCGACCGGCAAGCGGTCGGGCCCAAATGCGTCTTGTGTTCAGCCGTTGCCTCGGACAATACGGATCGGTGCCGGCGGCGCGCCCGCGGCGGCCAGGCGGTGGCCCTGCCGGGTGAGGCGGTGGACGCACACCTCGACCGCCGCGGCGGCGCGGTCCACGGTGACGAAGCCCCGGCCCAGCCGCTGGGCGACCGCCGCCGTGGTCCCGGACCCCGCGAACCAGTCCGCGACCCGGTCGCCCTCGACGGTGACCGCCCGCAGGATGCGCTCGACCAGCCGCTCGGGTTTCTGCGAGGGCCACCCGGTGCGTTCCCGGTCCGAATGGTTGAGGGTCTCGACATCGGTCCACCAGTCCTCCGGCACCTTGCCGGCGGCGATCGGGTAGCGGTAAATTCGCCCGGTTCGCCGATCAGTCTTCTCTTGCACGCCGTCGACCACGCGCATGTGAGAGCCCCCCCTGCGTGGGACCCGTACAGCATCGGCGTAGAACGCCCAGTCGCAGCCGCGTGCATACCACAGGATCGTGTCGTGCTTGCGGCCGAAGCCGCGCCGGCTCTTGCCTCCAACCGCGTAGCACCACACGATTTCATTGACGAATCGGTCACGACCGAACAGTCGGTCCAGCGCGACCTTGACGTAGTGCACCGAGCGGTGGTCGAGGTGGACGAACAGCGAGCCGGTGGCGGTGAGCGCCCGGCGGCTGTGCGCCAGGTAGGGCGCCAGCCAGGCAACGAATGCCTCGGGGTCATCGGCGTGGTCGGCATAGGCGTGGCCGCGGCCACGGCGGACGGCGCCGGTGCCGAACGGCGGATCGATGTAGATCGCGGCGAGCGCACCGTCGGCGAGCGCCGTGAGCTCATCGAGCGCGTCGCCGCACACCACGCGGTCGGGCTCCCCGGCGCCTCCGAAGTCGATCAGGTCGATCCCACGGGGGCTCCGCCCCCGCCCCGCCGGCAGAGCCGTCGGGGTCCCCACCCCCGTCTCGCTGCGCTCGATCGGCGCGGGAGCGGCGATGGGCGGATCCGCACGCCGGATCGGCGGCCCGGGGCGCCGGGACCGCCGGATCGGCGGCCGGCGGAGACCCGGGGCCGGATCGGGGAGATCGGGGGCCAGATCCGGGACCAGATCGGGGACCAGATCGAGCGCGAGCTGGCCGTCACCGGCGCCGGCGGAGGCCGCCGGCCCGCGGGGTTCGCGTTCGCTCGACACGGGGTCACACTACTATGCGCCATGCGCTTCGGTCCGTGGTACCCGCTCGCCGATGCCCGGGATCTCGCGCCCGCGGCCGAGGGTGTGCTGCAGCTCCGGCTCGCCTCGGGCCTGCTCGAGTATCCGCGCGGCAAGAGCGCGATGGTCCACTACGCGCATGCCGGCGATGTCCGCGCCGCGGCGGCTGCGTGGGCGGCGGCGTACGGCGCCGCCGGCATCGTGTGCCGGCACCTGATCGAGGACGGCGGGGCGGCCCCGGTGGCGGTGTACGCCCGGCTGCTCGACGAGTTCGTCCGCAGGTTCGGCGCTCCGCCCCGGCGTCCGGACAGCGCGCCGGGGACGACCGGGGCCGAGCGCGGCGGCGGGTCGGGTGCCCCGTGAAGCTGGTCGAGGCCGAATCCACCGGCCCGGTCGAGGGCGACGCCGCCCTGGTCACGCCGCCGCGCCCGCCGCACCGCCGGGTCTCGGTCTCGCTGGTGTTCACCCTCACCGTCCTGGTCGGCACGGTGGTCACGATCTACGCGATGTTCCCCGCCCGCCACAACCTGCTGATGACCGAGGCGATCGCGCACCACCGCGACCCCGGCGCGGCGTGGGATCTGGTGACCCCGAGCCGCGATGCCCTGCGGGCCTGGATGATCGGCGCGATCGGCAAGGACGCGCCGCTGCCGGGCGCGGCCGCCGCCGTGGTCGGCGCGCGCCAGCTCAACATCTTGAACCGCGCCGCCGCGCTGGTCCGGCTGCGGATCGGCGATGACGAGGTGACCTACCTCGTGCAGCGTGCGCGGGGGATCGCCCCCGAGGGCGCCGAGCGGACCGAGCGTGGCGAGCCGGGGGACTCCGACGGCTCGGCCGACGGGGCGGGGGGCAAAGTGCCCCCTGGGATCGAGCGTCGCGAGACGGGGGGTGGGGATCTCGACGGCTCGGCCGACGGGGCGGGGGGCAAGGCCCCCCGTGGGATCGAGCGTCGCGAGACGGGGGGTGGGGACCTCGACGGCTCGGCCGACGGGGCGGGGGGCAAGGCCCCCCGTGGGGTCGAGCGTCGCGAGGCGGGGGGTGGGGACCCCGACGGCTCCGCCGGTGGGGCGGGGGGCAAGGCCCCCCGTGGGATCGACGGGGCGCTGCGCGCGGTGGCGTGGCGCAGTGGCCGGTTCACCGTCGTTGCGGTGGGGGCCGACGCCACCGCCGCGCGCTGGCGCGCTGCGCTGCGCTGATCGGCCGCGTCACCCCGGTTCGTCGAAGCACGTGATCTGCTGGTTCGAGTTGCCCTGGCAGTTCCCCAGCCACGAGCCGCCGGCGGCGATCTGGTCGAGCTGCGTCGAGGCGAGCTGTACGATCGCCTCGCGGCGAAGGACGAGCTTGCGGGGCAGGCGCTTGGGGGTGGACTTCTTCATGGCGGACTCCGTTTCTATCGTGAGGGTGGGGGTCGGACGCGTTCGGGATGCAGGCTGGACGGCGGTGACTCGCCGTGGAGGAGCTGGCGGGCGGCCTCGAGGTCGATCCACAGCAGGCGGCCCTCGAAGTCGAGCGCGACGGCGACCTTGCCATCGCGGGTCGCCGTGGTCTGGCCGAGGTCGACCGTGCCGGCCGGCAGGCACAGCCAGCGCCGCACGGCAGGGTCGTACAGCCAGATCGTGCCGTCGGTGCACGACGCCACGAGCAGGCCGTCGGGGGCCAGGGTGACGTGGCGCGCGCGCAGCGGCAGCGCGGTCCAGGTCATGCCGGGGACCAGCGGTGCATCGCGGCGCCGCGTGCCGACGTGGATCGTGCCGTCGTTGCTCGCGATCGCGATCGTGCGGCCGTCGGCGGTGACCGCGATCTCGCGCACCGAGCCGCCGTGGAGCACGAGCTGCTGCTGCCACGAGCCGGTGTCGATCGCGATCACGTCGCCGCCCTCGTAGCCGGCCAGCACGGTCTGCCGGTCGGGCAGCGCCACGATCCGGTTGACCCGCGATCCGCCGTTGCGCAGCGCCACCGGCTGGCCGCCGGCGTCCGTGCGCCACAGCGCGCCGTCGACGGTGCTGAACACCAGCGCGCCGGTCGCGGCGGCGTGCGCGAAGCGGTCGATCGGCTTGCCGAACTGCGCGAGCGGGGCGGCGTCGCCGGATGGCGTCCAGCGCACCAGCCGGCCGTCGTGGCCCGCGGTGACGAAGTCCTCGCTGCCGTCGATGAACGCGAGCTGCGAGATCGAGCCGTGCCCGGTCTGGATCACCCGCGTCCTCGTGATCGCGGGCGACGCCCAGAGCTCGACGATGTCCCCGCGCAGCCCGAAGCTCGCGAACGTCCGGCCGGTGGTCGAGCGCGCGAGGAAGATGTTCTCGCGCACGTGCGGCTCGACGGTCCGGACCCCGGTCGCCGGCGAGAACACGGTGAGCGCGGGCAGCCAGGTGGTCGCGGTGACCGTGGCGGATGGATCGTCGAAGATCGCGGCGTGGAACGGCGAGCTGGAGGTCGCCGCGACCCGCGCCACGCGGCTGGGCAGCGGCCAGGCGCGCAGCCCGCCGCGGACGTCGCCGGAGATCAGGAACGGCTGATCGCGATCCGGCGGCGTGAGCGCTCTCAGCCGGAAGCCGTGTCCCAGGTAGGTCGCGATCAGGTCGGTCGTCAGGTCGAGCACGGTCACGCTGCCGTTGCCGCCGGCCGCGATCACGTAGTCGCCGTCCGCGCTGGTCACGACCTGATCGGCGTGGCCCTCCAGCTGCGCGCGCGGGGTGATCGTGTTGCGGACCAGGTCCCAGATCCCGACCGCGCCGTCCCGGCAGACATAGGCGACGCTGCGCCGGCCGGGGATGAACTGGACGCCGGCGGCCGGGCCATGGCACAGGTCGACCTGCGCGACCGCGTGGACCGGGAAGCCGCCGACGATCAACCCCTTGCCGGCGGCGGTGGCCAGGGCGACCTCGTGCCGGGCGGTGTCGATCGCCCAGCGCGCGACGTCGGACACGGCGAACCGCTCGGTGGCCCCGGCCAACCGCACGAACGTGATCCCGTCGCGGCGGCCGACCACCACGAGGTCGTCGCCGGCGAACTCGACGTCGAGCCCGCCCTCGATCGTCCGGCTCAGCCGCAAGGTCGGCCGCGCCGGGTCCGTGACGTCGAGGATCCGGACCACCGCCTCGTCCGAGATCACGGCGAGCAGCGCGCCGTCGGGCGAGAACGACACGCCTTCGAAGCTGGCGTTGCGCAGCACCGGGGCGACGCCGAACGCCGCACCGTGCGCCACGTCGAACAGGCACAGGTCCGATGGGTTGCACACGTAGGCGAGCAGGTTGCGCGACGCCGAGTAGGCGGAGACGCCCTGGCGCGACGCCCCGCGCGACACCACGACCGACGCGCCGTCGCGCGAGGTCCGCGCGATCGTCCCGTCGAGGCTGAGCGACAGGATCGAGCCGTCCGGGGCGCCGTGCGCCCACACCACGTTGTCGGTGTGAGGCACCGCGCGCACCAGCGCGACCCCGAGCCCCGCGGCGTGCGCCCGGATCTGGTCGGCGCGCTCGACCTCGCTGCCCCGGTAGCGCGCGAGCGCGTCGATCGCGGCGGAGGGATCGGTGGTGAGCAGCAGCTCGGCGTGCTTGAGCGTGAGCTCGTCGAGCGAGGTCTCGGTGACCGCCTGGGCGCGCCGGGCGGCCTCGTTCGACAGGTCGGCGCGATCGCGCTCGGTCGCGATGTTGCGGATGTAGACCAGGCTGCCGGTGATCGCGATCGCGATCGCGGCGATCGCCGACAGCGCGAGCGCGCGGTGCCGGCGGGTCCAGTGCGCGAGCATCGCGAACAGCGAGTAGCTGCGCGCCGCGATCCGGGCGCCCGACTTGAACGCCTTGAGGTCGGCGGCCAGCGCTCCGGCGTCGGGGTAGCGGCGGTCGGGATCGGGGTCGAGCGCCTTCTCGATGATGGTCGCGAGGTCCTCGTCGATCCCGGTGCGGCGCAGCGCGCGGTGGCGGAGCGGGAGCCGGGCCGGCGGCGCCCGGTGGGGCACGACGAGCTCCCACAGCATGACGCCGATCGCGTAGACGTCGGCGCGGCGGTCGACCGGCTCGCCGCGCCGCTGCTCGGGGGCCATGTACGCCGGCGTCCCCATCACGCTGCCCACCGTCGTGACGCCGTCGCCGGTCGGGGCGCCGGCCGGGGCGTGAAACGACCCGCTCTCCCCGCCCGACACGTCGCTGGTCGACAGGTCCTTGGCGAGCCCCCAGTCGATCACGATGGTCTCGCCGAAGTCGCCGACGATCACGTTGGCCGGCTTGAGATCGCGGTGGATGATGTTGCGGCCGTGCGCGTAGGCGATCGCGTCGGCCACGGCGATCACGTGATGGAGCAGGCCGATCCGCTCGGTGACCGCGGTGCGCTCGGCGAGCAGCTCGCGCAGCGGCCGCCCGGCGACCAGCTTCATGGCGTAGAACGGGGTCCCGTCGGACCACCGGCCGGCCTCGTGGATCGGCACGATGCCGGGGTGCTCGAGCCGCGCGGTGATCAGGACCTCGCGGAGGAACCGGACCTCGTTCGCGCTGCCGCGCGACAGCAGCTCCTTGATCGCGACGTCGCGGCCGAGCTCGCGATCGTGGGCGCGCGACACCCGGCCCAGCCCGCCGCGGCCGTGCTCGCCGAGGAACTCGTAGCGCCGCGGATCGCGGATCTGGATCGGGAGTGCCGGCGGCAGCGCACCCGGCGTCCCGATCCCGGTCCCGCTGCGCTCGACGATGCTCGACTGCGACGCGCTGGTCTGGGTCGGACCGGCGAGCGTCGCGACGGCGCGCAGGCCGTCCGAAGCATCGCCGTCGCTGCGGGACCCCATCACGGCGAACGTATCGGAGCGACGCGCGCGGTGGCTAGTCGAACCGGCCTCCTCGGACTTTCGCTGTAGCTTACAACACGTGTCTGAACAGCGTAGTATCGAGACGCATATTCAGAGCGATAGTTCGACATCACGGAGCCCCGGCCGGTGGGGGCCACCGCCACTGCCGCAAGATGCTCCAGGTGCTACCGAGTCTCGGGGAGCAGGGTCGCGCATGCCGTGCCGGCCTCGGGATCGGACGCCGCCCGGCCGGCGATGGCCGCGACCCGTACGCAGACCCGGTTGTTTCGGTCGCCGGTGACCGTGAACGCGCCGGGCACGACGACCCGGTTGCCGCACGCGATGCGCGTGGCGGCGAGCGGACGGTCGACGGTGATGCCGTCGGCCACCGAGACGTCGATCGCCAGCATCTGCGCCGGGCTCGGCGCCGAGTCCGCGGCGGGCGGGCAGCTGAGCACGATCTTCCAGCGATCGCCGGGCGCGTAGCGGCGGGCGTCGTACGAGATCGCGCCGGCGCGCTCGCGCACCAGCTCCAGCACGACCTCGCCGATGCCCTTGATCGCGATGCGATCGCCGGCGCGGGGCGGCGGCCGCAGCACCACCAGCGCCACCGCGGCGGCGGCGGCGAGCACCGGCGCCAACCACCACCGGCGCCAGGTGCGGCCCCGGGCTCGGAGACCGGGCGGGTCCGGGACGGCCAGCGGCGGCAGCGCCACCGCGTCGCCGCGGATCCGCTCGAGGCAGTCCCGGCACACCGCACAGCCGGCCAGGTGCGCCGCGATCGCCGGATCGCCCGGGTCGAGCGCGAACTGCTCGAGCCGGGGCCACGAGATCGGCTCGCCGGTGCACGCCGTCACGACGCATCCTCCCCGGCGCGCAGCGCGGTCACCGCGTCCCGGATCCGGTCCAGCCGCTTGCCGACCGTCTTGCGCGACACCCCGAGCTGGGCCGCGATCTCGTCCTGGGTCATGTCGTCGACGAACCGGCACACCAGGACCTGGAGGTGCGCGTCGTCGAGCCGCTCGGCGAGCGCGGCGATCAGGCCGAGCCCGACGATCTCGTCGTCGAGCCGGACCCGCCCGACCGGCGCCGCGGCGGTGGGCTCGCGCGCCAGCAGCCGCGCCCGCGTGCCCCGGTCGCGCACCAGGTTGAGGCAGCGGTTGGTCACGGCTCGGTGGAGGTAGGGAAGGTCCACGGCGGGGGTCCAGGTCGGGATCAGGTCGGCGAACAGCGCGTGCACGACGTCGACGGCGTCCTCCCGGCTGCGCAGCAGGCGCTCGGCCTTGCGCACCAGCGCGGGGCCGAACACCCGGTACGCGGTCCGCGGATCAGCTGCAGCTTCCACCCTGAACGCCTACCGCGGTGCACGCGCCGGGCGCGAGATCGCCGTCGACCGGGCAGCTGGCGTCGGTCAGGCATGCCCGGCCGTCGGGGCACTGGCGGCGCACCGGGCCGCTGCATGCGCCGCTCGCGCAGTCGGCGCCGGTCGCGCAGGGTGCGCCGCGCGGCGCGGCCTGCTGTCCGGGCGCGCACAGCGACGGTCCCAGCTCGTAGGCCGGCTTGCAGGCGGTGCCGCCACAGTCGGTATCCTGCCGGCAGGTGGAGCACACGCCGGCCGTGCAGGTCCCCGACGCGCACTCCGCGGCCTCCAGGCACTGCTCGCCGATCGCGCGCGCGGCCGCAGCGACGCACGCGATCGGGACGCCGCGCTCGGGCGGGCCGGGGTCGGCGTAGCCGCAGACCGCGCCGGTGCCGCACGCCCCGGCCTGGAACGGTGGGCAGCCGGTGCAGCGCTGGGTGCCGAAGAAGTCGACGATCGCGCAGATCCCGCTCGCGCAGTCGCCCGGGGCGCCGCACAGCGCGCCGAGCGGCGCCGGACCGCCGTCGAGCGCGGGCAGGCCGGTGCAGCCGTCCGTGACCACCGCGGCGCGCATCCGCGCGACCACCGCGTGGCCCGGCCCGCGCTTGGCGATCTCGAACCGGATCCCGGTGAACGGTGGCTCGACCGCGAACTCGAACGACACCGGATGCCACGGCGCGGTCGGGATCTCGAACGTGCGCTCGACCGCGCCATCGCCATACACGTCGATCGCGAGCTCGGCCTGGGCGTCCTCGGCGACGTTCGAGATCAGGTCGAACCGGATGCAGGTGCCGTCGCCGGAGTTCACCGGCGTGAACTGCTCGATCGCCGTGCCCGGATCGACCAGCTCGACGCCGGCGTCGGCCTCGTGCCAGGTCGGGACCCGGAGGATCGCACCTCGCTCGACCTTCCAGGCGCACAGCGCGTCGCCGCACCACAGATCGAACCCGGGGTCGCGGGTGATGCCCCCGCTGCAGTCGGTCGCGCCGAGCTGGCCGGCGGCGGCCAGCGCGATCGCGGCGGTGGAGACCGCGCGCCACGGCGGGCGGCGGTGGGGGAAACCGGTGGGAGCTGGCATGCGGTCCTCAGTACGCATAGGACGCACCGGCGATCAGCCGGTGGCCTCCGCTGGCATGGGTGTCGCCGATCAGGTTGTGGATCCCCGACGCGTAGTCGAACTGGTAACCGAGCGCGACGCCGGTGCGCGGCCAGTCGAACCGCAGCCCGGCACCCATCGTCGCGGCCCAGCCGGTGAACCGCTCGTAGGTGCTCTGGTCGTCCTGGTCGATCAGCCGCGTGCTGCCGAAGGCGATGCCGGCCCCGAGCTGGGCGTAGACGCCGGCCCGCGCGGCCAGCCCGTGGTCGCCGAGCGGCTGGATCGCGCGGGCCAGCGGGCCCAGCGTCGCGGTGGACCACGAGAATCGCAGCGGCTGGCGCTCGGTGGGCAGCGTCCAGTCGGGCGTGCCGACCAGCGCGCCGAACCCGCCGAGCCACAGCCGCCGCTCCACCCGCCGCAGCGCGCTGAGGGTCAGCCCGCCGCTGAGCCCGCCACCCCGCTGGTAGCCGAACGCCTTGAGCGTGTCGGTGAAGCCGTCCTGGCGCTCGGCGCCGACGACGCCGTCGACCTCGAACCGCAGCCGGCGCCCGGGCTCGTCACCGCCCTTGGCCGCGGCGATCGCGATCGGCTCGCTCGTGCAGCGGTCGAGATCGACGACCGCCGCGCCGCTGGCGGCCGTCAGCTCACAGCGCGACACCGCGCCGCCGTGGCGGACCAGGACGCGGTAGTCGCCGGGCGCCACCGCGATCCGCACCGCCTGGCCACGCGCCTTGTAGATCTCCGCCACCACCGCGCCGGCGCGCCGGTCCTCGACCAGCGCCTGGCCCTCGAGCGCGCCGGGCAGCTCGATCGCCGCGGTCGCCGCGCGCGGGAACGTCAGCGGCACGTCGCCGTGGCCCTTGAGCTCGACCTCGAGGCTGACGTGCTGGCCGCCGACCGCGGTGCCGGCGGTCGCCAGCAGCGTCTGGTGGTACGCGTAGCGATACGCCTCGTCGATCGAGACCTGGCCGTCGTGATCGGCGTCGCCCGCACCGCGCAGCCCGACCAGCAGGTGGTGGGTGAAGTACGACGAGCGCAGCTGCTCGCTCTCCTGCGACAGCTCGCTCGCGCTCGACGACGCGAGCACCGCGATCCCGCTGGCACCGAGGTGCTGGCGCGAGTTGAACGAGAAGTCGGCCGCCGGCTCGGCGCCCTTGATCCGCGAGAACGCGCCGCTCTGGCAGGCGTCGAGCACCACCACGGTCAGCGTCGCCGGGATCCCGAACAGCCGCTGGCGCAGCTCGGCCAGCGCGAGCTCCTCGGCGCCGAGGTCGAGCGCCGCGGCGCGCGCGTGGCCCGAGTAGTAGAACACCACGCGGGCGGCTCGCCCGGCGGCGCGCGCGGCCGCGACGCGGGCGGCGAGCTGGTCGAGGTGATCGCGCAGCGCAGCCGGGGTCGGGTGCAGGACCACGTCGATCGCCTCGGGCGGGTAGCCGCCGAGCTCGACCAGCGTCGCGGCGACCCGGCGGGCGTCGTCCTCGGCGTAGTGCAGCGCGGTCTGCCCGGCGCCGGCGGCGTTGGAGCCGACCACCAGCGCGTAGACCGCGAGATCGGGCTCGGCCGGTGCGCCGCGCGCCGCGCCGGGAGCCAGCGCAGCGCCCAGTCCGAGCAGGAGGGCCAGGGAACGGTGCATGGAATCCTTCCGGTTTTCCTGATGACACGCGATCGCCCCGGTCTGGGAACCCCAAAACGCCGGCCCGGCCGGAAACCCGGGCAAGACCCGGGCTACGACGCCGAGGGCTGAGCGTACAGGCCGTACATCACGAGCACCACGATCGCGACGATCGCTAGCAGGAGCAGGCTCCACATCCACTGCGGCACGTTCGAGATCACGCCGCGGCCGAACTTGCCGATCTTGCCGCGCACCATGCCGTGGACGGGCAGGATCCCGAGCACGACGATGAGCAGCTTGAGGTGGAACCAGCCCGCTCCCGGCTTCGTGAACAAGGTCGACGTCGGGTGATCGCCGATATGGAAGAACGCCAGCGCCAGGCCGGTGCCGATCGCGAGCGCCGCCGAGAGATCCATCGTCAGGGCGAGCGAACGCTCCATGAGCGTCAGCTTGTCCAGCACGTCCTTGGGCGCCTGCGCATGGACCCGGAGCAGCCAGTACACTGCAAACAGGCAGCCCAGCCAGAAGATCACGCCGATGAGGTGAGCCGTCAGTAGCCACTGCAGCATGCCCGCGAAGGTAACACCTACGCCGATGTGCCGCTGGCCGCCGGACCGCGGTATGATGGGCCAGCCATCGTGGCACGCGTCCTCAAGATCTTCTTCCACGACGCGTGCTTCGACGGCACGACCTCGGCGGCATTGTTCGCAGCGTTCTACCGCGACGTGGTCGACCGCGAGGTCGAGGTCCGCCCGGTCGGCATGGTCCACCGGGACGGCAACCCGTTCGAGGGGGTGCCGCTCGATGCCGACGACCACGCTTGCGTCGACTTCCGGTTCTGCGCCGACTCCCGGATGCGCTGGTGGTTCGATCATCACCCCACCGCGTTCCAGCCGCCGGTGCTGCGCGAGGTGTTCGAGCGCGACCACCGGCCGACCTGGTTCTTCGACCCGGCTGCGCCGTCGTGCGCCGGGTTGATCGTCCGCGAGCTCGAGGCCGGGTGGAAGTGGCGGCCGCCGCCCCACCTGGTCGAGGCGATGCGGTGGGCCGACACGATCGACGCCGCGCGGTTCGCCTCCGCCGAGCAGGCGGTCGCGCTGGCCGAGCCGGCCCAGCGCATCGCGGCCTGGCTCGCGCACGGCCGGACGCCGGTCGACACCGCGCACTACGTCGAGTGGCTGTCGCACGAGTCGCTCGCCCGGATCACCGCGCGGCCTGAGGTCGCGGCCGCGCTCGCCGAGGTCGAGGCCGAGCGCGCCCACGATCTCGAGGAGATCCGCCGGCTCGGGGTGTGGCACGGCGACGTCGTCGTGTTCGATCGGCTCGCCGACCCCGGCGCGCGCAGCCCGGGCTTCCTCGGCTACCAGCTCTACCCGAGCTGCCTGTACGCGGTGTCGGGGACGCAGCACGGCCAGAACATCAAGATCTCGGTCGGCGTCAACCCGTGGAGCTCGGAGCGCCGGCGGCACGACATCGGCGCCCTGTGCGCGCGGTTCGGCGGCGGCGGCCACGCGGCGGTCGGCGGCGTCACGCTCGGGCCGGACGAGATCGGCCGCGCGCGAGCGACGATGGCCGCGATCATCCACGAGCTGGCGACCACCTGATCGCGGTCAGCGCGGGCCGCCGGGGCGCCCGGGAGCCGCCGCATGGGCGAGCGGCTCGTCGAGCGCGTCGTCCGGGCCGCCCGGCAAGCCCGGCGCTGCGATCAGCTCGGCGCGGGTCGTGTCGTCGAGCCAGCCGCGCAGGGCGGCGGCGTCGCAGCACGGCGGCAGCGCGGTGAGGTCGCGGACCGCGACGCTGCGGCCGGCGCCGCTGCGGACGTAGAGCCACGGGGTGCCGCGGATGAACTGCGCCACGTTGAGCAACCCGGGCTCGCGATGGATGACCGTGCCGAGCCCCGACGCCAGGTCCCACAGTCGGACCGTGCCATCGGCGCCCGACGTGACGAGCCGGCCGTCGGCGGCGAAGTTGATGCCGATCGCCGATCCGGTGTGGCCGGCGAGCTCCTGGACCGGGCCGCCGGCCAGCGCCGCCACCCGAACCGCGCCGTCGGAGCAGGTCGCGCCGAACCGCGTCGCGTCGCGCGCGAACTGCGCGTTCCATACCCAGCCCGGGCAGGTCACCCGGGCGCGCTCCGCGCCGGTCGCGACGTCGACCACGCGCGCCACGCCGTCGCGTCCGCCCACGGCGAGCCAGCGATCGTCGTCGGAGAACTGAAGCGTGAACACGAGATCGCCGAGCTGGGCCACCGGGCGGATCTCGCCGGTCTGGAGGTCGAGCACGCGGACCGCGCCGCGGCCATCGAGCTGCGCCAGCAGCGCGCCCGCCGTCGACAGCATGATCGTTGCCTCGCTGCCGGTGGTCAGCTGTGCGACCGGGCCGAGCTGGCGGTGGCTGTGGTGCACGAGGTCGTACACCGCGACCGTCCGGTCGTCGTACAGGAACGCCGCGAGCTCGCCGTTGCCCGACAGCGAGGCCTCGCGCGGGTGCGGCCGCTCGAGCGCCAGCGCCTGCCGGCTGCCGTCGCGCAGGTCGATCACGGACAGCTCGCCGCTGACCGCGTCGCGCACGAGCAGGTGGCCGTTCGCGGCCAGGCGCGACAGCGTGAGGAGGTGGGGCAGCGTGCGGACCTCGCCGGTGCGCCACCGCCACAGCCGCACCGTGTGATCGGTGCTGCCGGACGCGATCAGCTGGCCGTCGGGCGAGAACGCGATGCCCATGACCGCGGCGCGGTGGCCGACCAGCCGCCGGACCCGGCCGTCGTCGCGCAGCAGGTGGAGCCGCAGCTCGCCGCCGAAGCCCGCCGAGGCGAACACGCTGCCGTCCGGAGAGAACGTGAACGTCTGCCGGCGGCAGCCCTCGTCGCTGGCGAGCTTCCTGGCGGACGCCGCGGCGACGTCGAACAGCCACAGCTCGGTGTTGTCGTGGCCGCAGCTCATGACCTGGGCGCCGTCGCGCGATGCGGTGATCAGCGCCACCGCGTCGGCGCCCGGCGCGACCCGGCGCAGCGCACCGGTCCCGGGGTTCCAGAGCACCAGGGCGTCGAACAGCGCCGCGGCGATCCACCGGCCGTCGCCCGATGCCCACAGGTCGAATGGCACGGTGTCGATCGGCACGCGCGCGACGGTCCGGCCGGCGGTGACGTCGAACAGCGCGAGCTCGCGATCGCGCCCGATCGCGACGGTGTGCGCCGAGACCAGCGCGACCCGCCGGGGGTCGCCGGGCAGCGCGAGCTCGGTCGCGTCGGGCAGCCGCCACAGCCGCGCGCCGCCGCCCGCGCGGCGGACCAGCAGCAGGCCGCCGTCGGCCGAGAACTCGAGGGTGCCGCCGCCGAGCTCGTGGCCGGCGAGCCGGCGCGACCCGCCGGTGGCGCGGTTCCACAGCCGGACCACGTCGCCGCCGTCGCTGGTGGCCAGCGTCGTGCCGTCGGGGGAGAACGCGAGGCCGTCGCCGACCCCGTCGCCGGCGGGGTAGCTGGTGATCCGGCCGGTCCCGATCTCGATCATCGCCAGCGCCGCGCCCGTGGTCGCCGCCAGCGTCGCGCCGTCGGGCGAGACCGCGACCGCGGCGACCGGCTGGCCGAGGTCCCAGACGTCGTGGGCCACGCCGCGGGCCATCGCGTCGGACGCGATCGCGGCCGCGGCGCGCCCGTCCGCCGCGGGGCTCGCGGTGAACCGCTTGAGCAGCGCGAGCGCCGCGGTCGGGTCGCGCTCCAGCTCGGCGCGCGCGTCGTCCAGCGTCTTGTCACCGAGCAGCCGGGTCATGCCGGCGCGGGTCTGCGCCGCCTCGGCGCGCGCCTGGTCGGCCGCGCTGCGCTCGCGCGCGGCGCGCTCCCCGGCGACCACCGCCGCTGCGACCAGCCCGCCGAGCACGCACGCGATCGCGATCGCCCGGCGCCGGCGGCGCGCCCAGCGCGCGACGCGCTCGGGCCACGAGTAGCGCCGCGCCACCACGCGGTGACCGGCGAGCGCACGGCGCAGATCGTCGGCGAGCTCGCTCGCGGTCTGGTAGCGCACCGCCGGATCGGCGGCGGTCGCCTGCTGCGCGATCGCGGCGAGATCGGCGGCAGCCGACCGGCCCCGGCGGACCTCGCGCGGATCCAGGCCCTCGAACATCAGCTCGCGGAGCATGGCGCCGAGCGAGAACACGTCCGAGCGCGGGTCGACGCGCTCGCCGCTCGCCTGCTCGGGCGCCATGTACCGGGGCGTGCCCATCACCGCGCCGGTCGCGGTGTCGACCGCCGGGCTGCCCGCCGGGCCATCGCGCGGTGGCTCGACCTCGTCCAGCCGCTTGGCGAGCCCCCAGTCGGCGACCAGGGTCTCGCCGAACGCGCCGACCAGCACGTTCGACGGCTTGAGATCGCGGTGGACGATCTGCTGGCTGTGCGCGAACGCCACCGCATCGGCGACCGCGACCAGGCTGGGCAACAGCGCGTGGCGCTCCGCGGCGGTGGACGCCCGCGCGATCCGCCGCGCGAGCGGTTCGCCGCGCGCGACCCGCATCACGTAGAACAGCTCGCCGGCCGGGGTCGTCCCGCTGTCGTAGACCGCGATGATGCCGGGGTGCTCGAGCGACGCGGTGATCGCCTGCTCGCGCAGGAACCGGGCGCGGACCACCGCGCGGTCCGCCGCGTCGTCGCGGACGAACTTGAGCGCGACCCGCCGCCCGAGCGCGAGATCCTGGGCCTCGTAGACCTGGCCCATGCCGCCCTTGCCGAGCACCGCGAGCACGCGGTATCGCCCGATCTGGGTCCCCCGGAGATCGACGGGCGGCGGCACCGGCGGGGCCGCCGCGATCGCGCGCAGCACCGAGTCGGCGCCGGTGGAGCCGCTCGCGTCCTCGCTACGGTCGTCGTCTGCCACGGCGCCCCGCTCGCTACCTCAGCCCGGCGGCGCGTGCCCGGACGCGCAGCTGGTCCTTGAGCCGCTGGAACCGCGCGCGCAGGCGCGTCGCCTCGTGGGTCACCGCGCCGGCGGCGTCCGCGGCGCGCTCGCTCCGCATGACCTGCGCGATGTCGGGCCACGCGAGCTGGCGATCGACGCGCAGCACGAGCAGCGCGCGATCCTCCGGCGACAGCTCGCGCCGGAGCTCGCGCCAGCGGTCGTCGACCTCCGAGCGCCACGACGCGGTCATCGTGTGCGCCGCGGCGACCAGCTGCGGCGGGGCGGGGCTGGCGGCGGGCGCCGCGCGGTTCCGCGGCGGGCGGTGCCGCACAGACGCCTGGTGCGCGAGCCGGTACAGCCAGGTACGCACGCTGCAGTCGCCGCGAAACCCGGGCAGCTCGCGCCACAGGTCCTCGATCATCTGCGCGAACACGTCCGCGGCGCCCACCGGCTCGCCGACCACGTGGACCAGGAAGCCATACAGCTCGCCACCATAGGCCTCCACCGCCAGCGCGGCGAGCTCGTCCCGCGCATGGTCCCGGAGCAGCGACGACAGACGCTCCTCCATCCCGTGGGTCACGGGCCGCATGATATCGCACGCGAGGACGGCCCGTCGAGACCCGAGTCGTCGCGCATCGCTCCCGGCCGCCGTGCGCGGCGAGCAACTGTGTGCGCGGAGTCCCGGCTCGGCGGCGATCCGTTACCGTCGCGGGTGCCGCACCCACGCGGTCTGCTACGTTCGGCGGCCGTGGACGACTCGCTCCAGCTCCAGGCGCGCGCGGCTCGCGCGGCGATCGTCGCGGGCGCGCTGCGCGGAGCGGCGCTGCTCGACGCGGTGCGCGCAGTGCCGTTTTGCGATCGCGACGCGTGGGTCGACGAGCTGCTCGGGATCGAGCCGCCGCCGCCCGATGCTCCCGGCCTGCCGCGCGGCGCGGTGCCCTACCTGCCGTGCGGGGTCGACGAGATCCTCGCGCTGGTGCAGGACGCGCCGGTCGGTCCGGACGACGAGCTCGTCGACCTCGGCGCCGGGCTGGGCCGGGTCGTGGCGCTCGTGCACCTGCTGTCCGGAGCGCGGACGCGCGGGATCGAGATCCAGGCGGCGCTGGTTCATCGCGCGCGCGCCCGGTGCGCCGCGCTCGGGCTCACCGCGGTGTCGTTCGTCCATGGCGATGCCGCGGACGCCGAGCTCGACGGGTCGATGTTCTTCCTCTACGCGCCGTTCGGCGGCGATCCGCTGGCCCGTGTGGTACGCCGGCTCGAAGCCGTCGCACGCCGGCGGCCGATCGTCGTCGCAGCGGTCGCGCTGGAGTTGCCCGACGTGCCGTGGCTCGCGGCGCGCAGCACGTCGAGCGCCGCGCTGACGCTGTACGAGTCTACGATGGCTCGCTGAATGGCCTGGGCTCGGGAGACAGCTTGACCGACTTTGGATACGGGATCTCGAGGTGATTGGCATTGAAGGCTTCCACGAGCATGCGGTTGAGTGTGCGCTTGACATCGTAGTGGGAGCCGGGCGCGACCTTGGTCTCGATCCGCACGATCAGGCTGCTCTCGCCGATCGTCTCGATGCCCTTCACCGCCGGGGGCTCGACCACGTGCTCGGTCATCGTCGCCGGTAGCTGCGCGCACACCTCGGCGATGACGCGCATCGCCTTGCCGAGATCGTCTTCGTACGCCACGCTCATCTCCACGACCGTGAGTGTCCAGCCGCGACTGTAGTTGATCACGTTCTGGACCTCGCCGTTGCGCAGGATGTGGAGTCGGCCGAGCCGGTCACGCACGCGCGTGATCCGCAGCGACAGCTGCTCGACCACTCCTTCGGTGTCGCCGATCCGGATGTAGTCGCCCTGAAGGATCTGATCCTCGAACAGGAGCAGCAATCCGGCGAGCAGGTCCTGCACGATCTTCTGGGCGCCCAGGCCGACGGTGATCCCGAGGATGCCGGCGCCGGCCAGGATCGGGGTCGGGTCGACGCCGAGGTCCTTGAGCACCATCAAGCCAACGCAGAAGTACACGAGGTACTTGAGGATGTTCTGGATCAGGCCAATGAAGGTGATCCGTCGCCGCTGCGCATCCGGCGCGCTGCTCGGCGCTGCCAGCAGCAGCTTGGCGACCAGCACCCGGAGGACCTCGACGAGGACACTGGCGGCCAGGAACATCGAGATCACGCGGATCAGCAGTGGCCCGTACGGCGAGAACGGCTCGAGCGCCTCGAACCGATGCACCACGAGCGTGGCGACCGACACGTACACGATCGCCTCGATGCTGCGCTGTACGATCGGCAATAGCCTGCGCACCGCTGCATAGTATTCTTCGAGCTTGGAGCCCTTGATCTTGGACTCCCAGCTCGCGAGCAGGCGCTCGGACAGGAAGTGCGCCAGCACGATGAGCGCGCGTCCGCCCACGAACATGAGCAGGACATAGATCGTGGTGAGCAAGAGCCACTCGACCACCGCAGGCAGCCGGAAGGTCCCGGCCGCCACATCGAGCAGGATGTAGGCCAGAACCAGGTTGATGACCGACGGGAGATGCAGGAAGAATCGCTCGAGGAACATGCGCTGGCGCTCGGCCATCTCGCGCGGGCTCACGCGGCGGTGGATCCGACCGATCGCTCGGTGGCCGCCGGCCTTGAGGCCGTAGAATGCGATCACGAACAGGCTCACCACGCCGATGCTGCGCGCCACGGCGAGCAGTGCATCGTTGGTGATCTGGGCCAGCACCCGGTCGACCTCCGGCTGCAGGTCCTTGTGCTGCCACAGCGCGTAGCCCAGCGTGGCAGCTGCCGCCACCACGAGCGTGAACGACGCGATGCCCGCCACCAGCCGGGCCTTCCGGGCGTAGTCGTCGATGAACGACTCGAGCGCCTGGATGCGCAGGACCTGGCCGATCCGCCGGATCACGAACGTCGACAGCGCAACGAGGAGCCACACTGCGACCAGCGAACCGGTCGCGGCGATTCCAACGATCCAGGCATTGTTGAGCTCGGTGGATTCAGCGAGCCGAAGAAGTTGCATGACTCACTCCATGCCAGTGCAAGTGGCAATTCAGGACCCAGGACGCAATGAATTGTCGCTCGACGAAGCCACGTGGTGCTCGACCCCGGCTCCGGCGAGCTCAGCCACCGAGCAGTCTACGCTTGCCGGCCGGATCGAGCCCGGATCGCCGGCGCCGGTCAGCGTGAGACGGCTCTACGGGGCGCTCCCGCGAGGGCGGCGGATCCTGGCGCGCTACACCCGCTCGGCGCACGCCGTGTCGGCGACCGTCTCGATCGCGATCGCGGTCAGCGCCGCGCAGTAGTCGAGATCGATGTTCTCCATCGTGTCATGCGTGTCATGGTAGCCCTTGCGGCTGATGTCGTAGTTCTCCATGAACAGCACGACCGGGATGCCGATGTCCGAAAAGATCTGACCGTCGGGATTGTACAGCGCCGAACGCGGCTCCCATTCGACGCGGATCTCGCCGTGCAGCGCCAGGTGCGCGAACGGCGGCGGTGGCTGGCGCGCCGCGGCCGGCATGCGCTGGGCGCGGCCGGCGCCCTTGCGCTCGGCGGCATGGTTCCATTCGGTCACGAGCGCGTTCCACGCCAGGTTCGCGCGGTGCGCGCGCAGGCCGAGCCGCGCCGAGCCGGCGCCTTCGCCGGTCGCGATCTGGAACACGTCGCGATCGCGGTCGGCGTTATGGCCGACCATGTCGAGCACGAACGCCGCGACCACGTCGACCTGCGAGACGTCTCGCCGGCTGCCGTCCTCGGCGGTGAACGCGAGGCGGCGCTCGACGAGCGCCTGGCACAGCGCGCGGGCACCCAGGCAGTCGGCCGGGAACTCCTCGCCGGTCAAGTGGACCAGCCAGACGTCGCGCTCGAGCTTGCCGGCCCCGGCGAGCGCGAGCAGGCGCTCGGCGGCGAGCAGCAGCGCCGTCGTCGCCGAGTGGTTGTGGTCGGCGCCGGCGGCGGCCGCGCGCAGGTGGTCGCCGCCGCTCTCCTCGTAGTAGCAATCCTCCATGTACGCCGTGTCGTAGTGGTCGCCCATGATCACGGCCTGATCGCGGCGGTTGCCGGGGATCATCATCACGATGTTGCGCTCGGCGGGCGCCTTCAGGTTCTTCGCCCAGCCCTCCATCCACGGGAAGTCGAAGTCGGTCTGCCATGCGAACACGTGGTCGACGACCTCGGCCTTGCCCTGCATCCCGGCCGCCTCGATCATCGCGCGATAGCGAGCGTGCAGGTGGTCGCCGAGCGCCTCGAGGTCGCGGCGGTCGTGCAGGTCGACCCTCCGGTAGCTCGCGGATCCATGGCTCGAGCCTGACCTGCCTGGCGACGTGGAGCAGCGCGCGCGCGTGAGACGGCGCGAGCGGCGCGCCGAGCAGCTCGCAGGTCTCGAGCAGCTTGCGCACGTTGTGTGCGGTCGTATGGCGCGCGTGGCCCGGATCGCGCTCGAACAGCGTGGCCGCCCCGACGTGCGGCGGCCGCGCGAGCGGGTTCGGCGCCATGATCAGCGGCGCCGCACCGGCCAGCTCCGCGCTCACGTAGCCGTGGAAGCCCTCGCGGAACCGGCCGCGGCCCGACGCTGCGATCACCGGCGCGTGCCAGAACAGCTCGCGCAGGCCGGCGCGCATCGGCGGGTAGTACATGCGGTAGCCGAACCGGCCGCCCGCGTCGACGAGGCGTGCGGCGCGATCGAGCTGCTCGCGATCCGCGTGCCAGCCATCGAGCACGAGCTTGTACTGCTCGTCCCAGATCTGGGAATTGCGCGCCAGCGGCTTGTCGTACAGGTCGATCGCGATCGGCTCGGTCGAGAACAGCGCGACCGACACCTTGTCCGTGTACTTGCCGTCGCCGTGGATGTCGGCATCGCGCGCGACGCGCTGCCAGCGGTGGGTGCGCACGAGGTGCGACACGACGCGATGGCCGTCGACCTGCTGCGACGCCGGATCGCTCTCGTCGTGGCATGGCTCGGACGTGGTCGAGCGCGGCGGGGCAAATCGGGACAGCTCGGTCGGCCGCGGTCAGCGCTTCTTCTTCTTGTCCCTGTCTCTGTCCCTGTCCTTGTCTCTGCCCTTGTCCTTGTCCTTCTTGGGCTTGGCGGCCTTGCCCTTGGCCTTGCCGCTCGAGGTCGTGGCGCCGCCGGCCTCGAGCTTGTCGATCCGGTCGCGCAGCGCGGTGGCGAGCGTGCGCAGCTCGCCGATCTCGTCCCGCATCCGCCGCACGTCCTCGCCGACCGATGCGCCGTTCTCGAGATCGCGGATGACCTCCTTGCCGCGGCGGCGCAGCCGGCCGTCGAGCTCGCGCTCGACCATCTGGCGCAGCGCCGGGATCGCGGCCGGGTCGCCGATCTGCGCGAGCGCCTCGATCGCGGCGGCCTGGACCCGGAAGTCGCGGTCGGCGAGCAGCAGCTCGATCCGGTCGCGGATGTCGCGCGCCTCGCGGTCGCGGCGGCCCCGGGCCAGCGCGGCGAGCGCCATCGCCGCGCCGCGCCGACCCTGGCTGACCCGGCCCCACCGCGCGCCCTCGAACAGGACGCCCAGCGCGCTGTCGTCGCGCGCCTCGGCGAGGCCGCGGTACGCGTGGTGGCGGATCACGTCGCCGTACGACTCGCGGCCGGCGGCGAGCCGGAGCAGCTCGCCGGCGCGCGGGGCCCGGGTCTTGCCGAGCGCGAGCGCGGCCTCGGCCTCGACGAAGTAGCTCGGATCGCCGCGCTCGACCAGCAGCGCGAGCGCCGCGCCGGCCGCCGGATCGTGGGTGAACTCGCCGAGCGCGCGGGCGATCATGCGGCGGGCGCGAGGCTGGACCTCGGCGGCGACCGCCTTGATCAGCCGGTCGCGCGCGGCCGGCGTGCGCAGCCGGGCCAGGGCGTGCGCCGCCGCGCCGCGCACCGCCCAGAACTTGTCGCCGGTCAGGGCGTCGCCCAGCGCGCGCTCCGCCGCCGGCCCGCCGCGCCGGCCGAGCGCCTGCGCCGCGGTCGCGCGATCGATCGCCAGGGTCGCCCCGGCGAGCTCGGCGATCCACACCGGCTCGGGCTTGTCGATCTTGAGCCCAGCGAGCACGACCCGGCCGGGGTCGAAGATCGCCTGGCTGGGCTCGCTGTCGAGCCGGATGTGGAACACGTGCTTGGGGTCGACGATCTCGATCGCGACGTCGTGGTCGCGATCGCCGAGCCGGAACCGGACGTGGGTCGGGATCCGGAACACCGGGACATGGGGCTCGATCTTGTGCTTCTGCTCGACGCTGACCACCGCGAGCCGGTCCCCCGGGTCCCAGCGGATCGAGACCTCGAGCTCGGGGTGGCCCGAGCCGTCGATCACCCACTGGCTGAAGAACCAGTCGAGGTTCTTGCCGGTCGCCTCCTCGACCGCGCGCGCGAAGTCGCGCGACTCGACGACGCCGTGCCGGTGCTTGGTCAGGTAGTGGGTGAAGCTGGCCCACAGCCCGGCGTCGCCGATCGCGTAACGCAGCATGTGGAGGACCCGGCCGCCCTTCTCGTAGAGGTGGTGATCGAAGATGTCGATCGGCTCCTCGTAGTGCTTGGTCGCGATCGTCCGCCGGTAGCGGCCGGCGTCCTCGCCGAAGTACTGCTCGGCCCACTCGTCGAGCTCGAGGTCGGCGGCGTCGCGGCCCTCGTGGTGCTCGCGCCACAGGTACTCGCTGTAGGTCGCGAACCCCTCGTTGAGCCAGCCCTCGCCCCAGTCGCGGCAGGTCACCAGGTCGCCGAACCACTGGTGGGCGAGCTCGTGGGCGACCAGCGCGTCGACGTCGTGATCGATCGCGGCGCGCTCGTCGAGTAGCACGGTGTCGGTCAGCGTCGTCGCGCTGGTGTTCTCCATCCCGCCGAAGATGAAGTCGGCGACGAACACCTGGGCGTAGCGCGGGTAGGGGTAGGGCACGCCGAACCGCTCGGAGAACAGCTCCAGCATCGCCGGGGTGCGGGCGAGCGTGCGCTCGGCGGCGGCCTCGCGGCCGCGCTCGACGTAGTACACCACCGGCACGTCGCGCCACCGGGTCTCGATCGTCGCGAAGTCGCCGACCGCGAGCGTGATCAGGTAGCAGCTGTGCGGGACGTCGAGCCGCCAGTGCAGGGTGCGGCGGTCGCCCTCGGTGCGGTCCGACACCAGCGCGCCGTTGGACACCGCGAACAGGTGGGCCGGCACGGTGACGGTGAGCTCGCTGGTCGCCTTCTCGTGGGGCGCGTCGAAGCACGGGAACCAGTACCGCGAGTCCTCGTCCTGGCCCTGCGACCAGACCTGGACCGGCTTGGCGGGGTAGGCCTCGTCGGGCGCGATGAAGTACAGGCCGCGGCGGGGCGCGCCGCGGTAGGTCACGGCGATCACGAGCTCGGCGCCCGCCGCGACCGGGGCGGGCAGCTCGATCCGCAGCTTCTTGCCGTCGTGGCGAAACCCGGCCGGCGCGCCGCCGACCGCGACCCGCTCGATGGTCAGCTCGACGGCGTCGAGCTCGACGCTGCGGGTCTCGGCGGCGAGCGCGCGGCAGCGCAGGGTCGCGGTGCCGGCGACGCTCCGCGCGGCGGGATCGACGTCGAGCACCAGCGCGAGGTGCTCGATGTCGACGACGCGGTCGGGCGCCCAGCGCGGGCGGGTTCCGGGGAAGGCAAACTCGCGGGTCATGGCGATCCGACGATACCGGATCGACCCGCGGTGTGCGGCGATGCAACACCTGGCAGCCGATTTCGAGAGCGAGCACGGCGGCCCCGGGCTTCGAGCGCAGCAAGCCTCTGCGACATCCACACGGACACACGGGGTGTCTGTTCTTGCTGCGCGGCCGGCTGCTACGTCGTGCCGCAGCGAGTCCAGGGTGCTCGCTCGTCGAGCAGCGCGGCAAGGCTGCGGTACAGCGCCTGGTTGACCGCGGCGAGCTGCGCGACGTGGAGAATGCGCGTGGCGAGGGGCGCCGTCGTCGGCGCGACATGTGCACGCGGGACAGGGGCGAGGAACAGGATCTCTTCGAACAACGTGTCCGTGAGCTGGGTCAGACGTGCGTGCAGGCGACGATGATCACATTCGCCACCGGCTGCGGGCGTCGGCGCGACCGGCGGCAGCTCCAGCGTCGGGTAGCTCGTCGATGCGCTGGTCGGACTCGCGACGATCGCGCGCAGCCGGTCGGCCACGCTGGGAAGCGCGTCCCCGGAAGCGTCGAGGACCTGGACATGGGATAGCCCGTACGGCACGGAAACGCCCTGCGCAAGCAAGACCGGGATGATCCGATGCGTGTCGAGAGCTGCGCGATGAAGCGCGATGGCGGTGACGATCTCGTCACCGAGGTACCAGGAGTCGTCCGCGTCGTGGGCGATGAGGACGGCCGTCGCCCGCGATGCGCGCTGGGCAGAGGCGATCTCGCGGTCCCAGCGGTCGCCGGGCGGTATCGAGCGCTCGGCGAGGAACACGCGGATCCGGCCCTGGAGCAGCGAGTACAGCGCATGGGCGCTGGGCCTGCCTGCGGGCGAGTGCGCGAGGAAGAGGTCATGGCGCGCGCCGGATGGGGTCGAGGCTGGCCTTGTCTGCTGGCCGGGGGCGCGGGTCCCCGACGTGACGGCCGGCGGAGCGTCACCTCGATTCCCGTCCCGCGGTCCGCGATGATCGTCGAGCCAGCGGGCGATCTCGGCCGGGATGCCGTCCTGGCTCGCCGACCACGCGGTCGTGAGCCGCTCGAGATAGTCGACGATCGGCGGCCGCTGACCGGCGATTGCCGGGAGCTCCTCGAGCCACACCAGCGCGTCGATCCAGGCGGCGCGACCGGTGTGGCCATGGCCGAGGTAGGACGCGTCTCGGTCGATCGCGAGCGCCAGAGCCATCTCGCCGCACAACGTCTCGGGGCAGCGATCGCGCGCGAGAAGCCCGGCGATCTCGATCACCGGCGCGAGCGCCAGCACCGTGGCCAGCTGCTCGACGATCTCCTTGCGATCGGCACGGGCGCGCACGGTGCGTGCGAGGAGCTGCACCAGCGGGCGGCCTCGCTGGGCGCAGCTCTCGAGGGTTCTGTGCAGCACGTCCTGAAAGCTCCCGGCCACATCGACGTCGTGCTGGAGCGGCCGCCCGAACAGATCTGCGTAGAGGCGCGCCATGCTCGCACCGTCCAGCGCAGGGGACAGCCACGCGCGGTACTGCCCGAGTGCCCGACCATCGTCGGGAACGACGTCCTTCAGGAACACGCGCGCCTCGCCGTCGCTTCGCGGCACCACCGCGGCCGGTGCCAACCCCATGCGCCCATGCCTTCACGTTCGGGGATCCAGGCGGCCGAGTCAACGAGGTCGGCATCTCCGGGGGTACCCACGCACGCTGGCTCCTGCAGCGCCGGCGCGGGCGCCTCGGCGCCTGCGGGGACCGGGGCCATGTTGACTCGCGCGGGAGGATCCTCGATCGTGAGGTGATGGCCCCGGATGGGGAGGCGCTGCGTGCGGCGACGATGGTGACGGCGGAGGAACCGGTCGCCGAGTGGCGGCGGTTCGGGCTGGCGCAGCATGGGCGCGTGACGATCGTCGGGTTCCGCGACGCCGCGATCCCGATCGAGCTCGACCACATCTTCGTGCCGCTGCAGGTCCACGCGGATCCGGGGCGACGGGGCGACGGGCCTGACGCGCACCCCGGCGGCGACAAGGAGGCCCTCGATCACGGCGGCGCCGAGGTCTCGCTCGACGAGGCACTGGCCCGGGCCAGCCATGGCCGGACCTGCCTGGCGCTGATCGGCGATCCGGGTGCGGGCAAGACCACGCTGCTCCGCCATCTGTTTCGCCGCGTCATCCTTGACGACGTCGCCGGTCCGGTGGCCCACCTGCGCGGCCTGCACCCGGTGCTCGTCCGGCTGGCCACGGTCGCGGACGCCGAGCTCGTCCCACGCGGCCTCCGGGCGGTCATCGCACGGGTCGCCGCGGAGGATGGCTATCCCGAGGCGGGCCGGGCGCTCCTGGCGCGCCCGAACCAGGGGTTCTTGTTCCTGCTCGACGGCCTCGACGAGGTCCGCGACGAGCTGACCCGCGAGCGGCTGTGCGCCTGGCTCAACAAGGAGGTCGACCACTGGCCGGCCTGCGGCTTCATTGTCACCAGCCGCCGGGCCGCCTGGGCGCGCACGCCGGCGCTCGGCGCACGGTTCCTGCCGGTCTCGGTGCTGGGGATGCGCGGTCCCGAGCGGGAGCTGTATGTCCGGCGCTGGTTCCGCGCGGTCGTGCGCCACTTCTACGGCGCGGTGGATCGCGCCGAGGCGGTCGAGGCGCGCGCCGCGACGCAGGCCACCGCGCTGCTCGACGTGCTCTCCCGTGGCGCCTGGCGCAGCCACCCCCGGCTGCTCGAGATGGTGGCCAACCCGCTGATGCTGTCGACGCTGTGCCTGGCGCACTTCAATGACACGCGGCTGCCCGAGCAGCGCGGCGCGCTCTACGAGCGCACCCTGGGCCTCTTGATCGAGGTGTGGACACGAGAGCGCGCGGGCGGCCCGACGCTGCGCCTCGACTCCACACGCCTGGTGCTGCAACCGCTCGCCCACGCCATGCACGAGCAAGATCGGCGCGAGCTGTCCGCCGCCGAGGCAGCCGCGCTGGTCGGGCCGACGCTGGCCCAGGTGCAGGACGTGCGCGTCGTGGCGCCGACGCCGGAGCGGTTCCTGGACCTCGTGCGCGACGAGTGCGGCGTGCTGAAGAGCCACGACGTCGGCCGGATCGAGTTCGTGCACCTCTCGTTCCAGGAGTACCTGGCTGCGTGCCACGTCGCAGCCCGTGGCCTCGGCCGCCAGCTGGCGGACCGCGCCGGAGATCCGCGCTGGGAGGAGGTGATCCTGCTCGCGATGTCGCGAGACGGCGTGTTCGAGCCGTTCATGACCCGCGCCTTCGAGCGCGGCGACGTCGATCTCACCCTCCTGCGCCAGTGCCTGCGCGAAGTGCGCCAGATCATCCCGGAGCCGTTCGAGGCTGCCGCCGACCGACTGCAGGCCCGGCTGCGGGCTCCCAAAGGCCCGCTGTCACGCCTCGGTCGCTGGCTTCGGGGCCATCCCGCGCCTGCCGCCGAGGGCGAGCTGCAGCGGCTGTTCGAGCTGGTGGCCGGTTTCGATCTCCCGGGCATGATCGAGCGTGCGCGCTCGTTCGTCGACAGCGACGACCGCGCACTGCGCGCCGCGGCACGCAGGCTGGTGGGTCTCGAGGACGCATTGGCGACCGACGCACGCGAGGGTGAGCCGTTCGTGGAGCCGGTCACGCAGATGACGTTCGTCTGGGCGCCGGGCGGCAGCTTCGTGATGGGGTCGTCGAAGACGCGCGGCGTGCCGGGGTACGACTGGGGGGCATACGATGATGAGATGCCGGCGCACCCGGTGCAGCTCACCGGGTTCTGGATGGGCGTGTACCCGGTGACCAACGAGCAGTATGTGCGGTTCATGGCCGAGACCGGGCAGCCGGCCCCGCGGTCGTTCTCGGACCGGCGGTTCAACGACCCCGCGCAGCCGGTGGTGATGGTGAGCTGGGACGACGCCGTTGCGTTCACGAAGTGGCTGACCGGCAAGCTTGCGGGGATCGTGGCGCGGCTGCCGACCGAGGCGGAGTGGGAGTACGCGGCGCGGGGCACGGATGGGCGGCGCTATCCATGGGGCAACGAGCGACCTGATGGGTCGCGGGCCACGTTCGGCCTGCCGAGCGATTCGGGATGCCCCGCCGTCGTGGGGCACACGCCCGGCGGGGTGAGCCCGTTCGGGGTGCACGAGCTGGCCGGCAACGTGTGGGAGTGGTGCCTGGATGCCTGGGCTGCCCGCTGCGCCGAGATCGAGGGGTCGGTCGACCCTTGTCACCAAGGTGACACCCGCGGTGGGTCGCGGGTGGTCCGCGGCGGCTCCTGGCTCGACCAGGCCAGGTTCCTGCGATCCGCCTACCACTTCAGGTAGCTTCCCCAGCTCCGGTACAGCTTCCTCGGCTTTCGGGTGGTGTGTGGGGGTGCCCGCCAGCCGGATGCTCATTGACTCTTGCTGATTGCTCCTTGTTGCTCTTGTCTCCCTCCTCGGGCTTCCTTCTGCGCCGATGTCACCACGATAGCCGGCCCGTCACGATGGTGACAGCCTCGTTCTACGGACCGAACCGCCAGGCCGCGCCGTATGAGACAATCGTGGCCCACACCCGTTCTCGTCGCCCCGCGCGGCCACGGCTCGCAGTCGTTCCAGCAGCCGGCTCCGCGTCTTCGTTCCCGCCCGGACATGGGCGCGGTGGATCACGTAGAAGTAGCGGCGCACGTCGAGGGTACCCTCGAACTCGCCTCGCGCTACGGGCGCATCACGCGTGCGCGGCTCGATCGCGCGGAGCTCGATCGTGAGGTTGGCTGGCTCACGGTCCCGAGCTGCCGCTCCCGACGATGCTGCCGAGCGACGCACTCGCTGCTCCGCCGTCAGCCGCACCGTAGATGCGGACAGCGTACCACTGCCGCCGTCAAGGACGGGTGAGTCGATCTGGACGCTTCATCCGGGAGGATGGGTGTTCACGCGACGGTGAAGTCGGGATTGTCGGTCACTTCCCAGGTGCCGTGCTGGATGCCCTGCTTGTACGTCGCCGCCGCCTGGCCGAGCTCGCCATGGCGTCGCGACACCTCGGCCATGACCTTGGCCTCCAGTCGCTCGAGCTTGTCGCGGTCCTTGAGATCGTCCTCGGACAGTACGGCCTCGGCGAACTGCGCGGTGATCCGTTTGTCGCCGCGCTTGTCGAGTTGCTCGCGCAGCCGGCGCGCCTGGCTGTTAGCGTGTATTGGCCCAGTTCTCCTGGATGAAAGGCGTCCGGGTCCGGCGGAGGCGAAAACTCCTCGCCTTCGCTCCGCAGATAGATCGCCACATCCTCCACCCCGCGTGAGATCACGCCATGCATCTGAATCCGTCGCTCGCCGTCGGGCTCCACCTAGCGCGGCCGGTGGCCGCAACCAAACGTGTGCTGGCTACGTGCGCGGCGTAGGAACTGGGTCGGTGGTTGATCGAGGCGGCCGCGCAGACCGTAGACCGTAGACCGGAGGCTGTAGGTCGGATCCGGAACCCGGAGGC
>DATAPF010000184.1:0-52432 GCA_036265355.1 Kofleriaceae bacterium
GCACATCGAACATGTCGCCATCCCAGACCTCGACTCGCGCGAGTCCAGCGATATACTCGCGAATAACGCCGCTCGGATCGCCTCCTTGCGTCACAACACGCTCTCGCAATTCCTGAAGTACTTTCTCGGCCTGCTCTATCGCGCGCTCGATAAGGGTGCTGCGATTCGTCTCCCGCAACGCGACGTGAAGGTTTTTTGCGAGAGTTCCGGATGCAACTATAATGTGCTCGCGCGTGTTGGAGTTATCGAGAAAGGTCGACAAAGCAACCTTGGCAAATTCCGCGGCGGCGTCGTTCAGGGCGACGTGTTGCCACCGCTTGCACTGGATACAGACGATGGCGCGATCGTGGCGCTCCCCCCAGATATCGAAGCCACCATCGCCACCTGCGCCTGTCTTGCCGCGCAACTCGAAGCCAAGCCGAGGGCCAAGCGCTTCAAACGCGACATACACGAACGCCTCGAAGTCCGAGGGAGACAGTTCTGCAAGCGGTAGGCGTCGGCCTTGGTAGAGGACAGGCTTCGCGGCAGTGTCCATGGCTGCAACGATCTCTGATGGCTAGCGTTGGGCGTTATACGGCCGAGGCAGGGAGGCGGTACGAGCGCGTCGAGCTTGCGCCCGGGAGGGACGCGCTGCGAGCTGGTCGACGTTGCGCGCGGAGGGAGCGTGCCAACGCATCGGTGCCGCCGTCAGGGCGCGCCGATCCGAGCTTCTTGGCCCAGGCATGAACTCAGCTTATCGCATGGGGATGGCAGCCGTGAACCCGGCCCGCGGCGACCACCTTGATTACCCACGGGCGCCGCGGTCGCGCTGGGGTAGAACAGGCTACCCCGGAGGTCGCGACCTGTGCCGGGCCGAGTTGCCGCCACGGTCGTCACGCCTGCGACGGTCGAGCTGGACCCCGCCGCCGGCAGTGCAAGCGCGGAGCTGGCTCGCCGCAGTGGCTGCGGATCGGCGCCCGGGCCGAGCGGTCACCGCGCGCGGCGGCCGAGTCGGCCGCCCCGGTGCAGGGCAGCGCCTGGACCGGGCCGGTGACTACGGCCGGCCGAACTGGGCACTGCGACTTCCGAGCGGCGCCCGGCCGGGCTGGTCACCGGGGCCGAACCCCAGCCGAAGCGGCGCCCCGGGTCGAGTTGGGGCAGCGCGGCCGGCTGAGCACCCCGCCGGCGGATCCCCGGGCCGCGGGTGCGGAGCGGCGCCCCGGGCCGCGTGACCGCCGCGGCCGGCGGAACGGTGCCAGCCCTAAGCTGGATGCCGCCGTCGCGTCGCGATCGCGCGGCTCGGCCTGGAAGCAAGACCGGCGCATCAGAATTGAGTTCAAGTTCGCCGATAATGACATATAATCGCGTAAAATCGCGTAGATATACTGGCAAATCCTGCCCGTGATTTGAACCTACGCGTCACTGGTGTGCGCTGGTCGAGGGGCGTGCTCGGTGGGCTTCAGACCACTGCACGGCTTTGCCCCTGGCGATTCTGCCGGGCGACCGCGTGCCAGCACGGTTACACGGGAGGCTTCGATCTCGGCGGCGGAGGGGGCGGGCTCTTGCGGACCGTGGCGAACATCCGCTGGAGCTCCTCGGGCTCGGCCTCGACATCGACGGTGAGCCCGGCGAGCGCCGAATCCGGGAGCGCCAGCGCGGCGGCGAGCGCGCGGAGGTAGGAGTCCTCGAAGAAGTTGATCTCCTCGTCGGCATCGATGATCGCGGCGGCCAGGATCAGGATCTTCCGGCGATCCGCTTCGGGATCGGCGCGGAACAGCGCTGCGGTCGCCTGGACGTCGAACCGCCACGGGTGGAACGCGGCAATCTGCGCATCCACGCCGGGCGGCAGCGTCCCGCCGGCGAACCGGGTCAGCTGCGCGCGGATCGATGCCTTCTCTTCGTCGGCGAGCTGACCATCGGAATAGGCTGCCCCCATCAGGAGGTCACACAGCGAGAGCGTGCGGTCCACGTGACGATTCTATCGTGTGCTCGGTCAGCGGTGGCTCGCGATCACCGGCGGCGCGCGAGCCAGGCGCCCGGATAGCTGTACGCCGCGGCGCAGACCAGCAGCTCGGGCGCCATCGCGAGCGGCCCGGTGAAGATCGCGTACGCGCACGTGCTCGCGATGACCGCGGTGATCAGGTTCCGGCCGTTCAGCCGGACCAGGCCATAGAGCACGAGGTCGCTGTCCGGATACTGGCGCGCCCACGCGATCACGAGCAGGTCGCAGACCGCCCAGCCACCCAGGTATCCCCGGTGCCAGACCTCGGCGCTGACCAGCCCGAGCAGCGCGGTGACGACCGCGGCGCCGCCGAGGATCTCGATCAAGAACCGCCGCATCCGGCGATCGCCCCAGCGCGGCGCGAGCTCGCCGCCGAACCGGTAGATGCTCGCGCAGGTCAGGATCAGGCTCAGCGCGCCGGGCTCGACGAACACCCAGGTGACCAGGCGCCAGATCTCGCCGCGCCAGATCCGCGCCGGCGCGAGCGCCGCCCACCCCGTGAGGCCATCGCTCAGCGCGGCGGCGATCGACGCGACGAGCGTGATCCAGATCCAGGTCGAGATCAGCTTGCTGGACCCGAGGCGGGGGAGCATCGCGCAAGCATAGCGCGATGGGCCGCGATCGCGGTCACGGGCATGCGTCGGGGAACCGCTCGCTGAACCTGCCGGTGACGGTGGTGAACCACTGCGCCGGCTTGGTCTTCTCGCTGGCGAAGTAGTCGAGCTGGGCCACGGCGTTGCCGCTCGGCGCCTTGTGCTCGATCATCCGCTGCCACACGCCGCGCACCGTGCAGCGCGGAACCGGCAGCGGGGCCACGTCGTCGCACGACGCGCCGTGCGGCGAGATGAACGGGCCGGTCTGCACGGTGGCCATCACCTGGAACATGCAGCGGCCCTCGGGCTGGGCGCCGACCGGCAGGTTCGGATCGCGCCTGGCGCGCGACGTCGAGATGAACTGCACCATCAGGAAGCCGCTGCTCGACAGCGTCAGATCGGCGTGGCCGTCGGGGTACACGCCGGTCGCGTCGATCCGGATCAGCGCGGCGTCGGGGATGGTCTGCTTCGCGGTCTGGATCGCCCACGCGATGTACGCGTCGACGTCGATGTTCCGGGGATCCCAGCCGGGGAACGACAGCGCGCGGTACGTGAACCACTGCCCCGGGGCGACCGGCGCCGGCGCCGACGGGGTGAGCACGGGCGGGCCCGGGGTCACCGGCGCGGTGGGCGGCATCGGCATCCCGGCGGGGCGCGGTGCGCCGGGGTCGATCGCCGCGCCCGGGCCGCGACCGGACACGACCGCCGCCGTGATGCCACCGACGGTGACCAGCGCCGCGACCGCGATCCACGGCGCGCGCGACCGCGTTCTCGCCGGCGCGGCGCTGGCCTGGCCCGAGACCGTCGTCGGGTGGGCGCCGGGGACGCTCGCGGCGTGGCCGATCGCCGGGCCGGTCGGCGGCGCGCTCGGCGGCGTGGCGCTCCACGGCCCCGGGCTGCTGCCCCAGGCCGCCCGGCTCGGGGTCGCGGCCGGGCGCGCGGCCGCGCCGAGGGTCAGCGGCGCCCACTGCGGGGGCGGCAGCGGTGCGGTCGCCTGCTGCAGCGCCAGGCTCATCGCCTGCGCCGACTGCCAGCGCTGCTCGGGCGGCTTGGCGAGCGCGGCGAGGATCACCTGCTCCAGCGGGGGCGGCAGGTCGGGCCGCAGCGAGGACGGCCGCGGCGGCGGCGCGTCGACCTGCTTGCGCAGCACGTCGAACAGCGAGTCGCCGAGGAACGGCTTGCTGCCGGTCGCGCACTCGAACAGGATCACGCCCATCGCGTAGAGATCGGTGCGGTGATCGATCCCGCGGCCGGCGGCCTGCTCGGGCGCCATGTAGTGCGGCGTGCCGAGCAGCGCGCCGGTCCGGGTGGCGCTGCCGCCGAGCTCCGGCTGTAGCTTGGCGATCCCGAAGTCGAGGATCTTGGGCCGGCCCGACGGCGTCACGAACAGGTTGTCGGGCTTGAGATCGCGGTGGACGATGCCCTTGGCGTGCGCCGCGCCCAGCGCGTCGAGCACCTCGACCGCGAGCCGCGCGATGCTGCCGAGCGGCAGCGGCCCGGCGTGCGGCACGCTCTCGATCGCCGCCGCGAGCGGCGCGCCGTCGAGGTACTCCATGATGATGTAGGGCCGGCCGTCGGGCAGGCTCGCCAGGTCGAGCACGTTGACGATCGCCTCGTGGCGGATCAGGTTGACCGCGCGGGCCTCGGAGAAGAACCGGTCGACCAGGTCGCGGCGATCCGCGCACTCGCGCGACAGCACCTTGATCGCCACCCGGCTGCCGATCTGCGGCTGCACCCCCTTGTAGACCCGGCCCATGCCGCCGACCCCGAGCAGCCGCGCGATCCGGTAGGCGCCGACCGCGGCGCCGAGCAGGCCGTCGTCCCCGGCGGGCGCGAGCTGCCAGCGATCGGCGGCGCACTGCCCGGGGACCGGCTGCGACGCACCACACTCGGGGCACACGAACATCGCCTCTAGCCTAAAGCACAACCCGCTCGCTGCAATGGCGGGCCGCGCCGCGGAATGCGCCGGCGCACGGTCCACGCCGTGCGGGGAGCTCAGCGCACGCCGATCACGGTGCCGTCGGCGCGGAGGGTCGCGACGGCATGCGGCGCGCCCGGCGGGAACGCCAGCTCGTACACCGGCTCCTGGCCGCGCCGCGTCCGCTTGACCGCGCCGCTCGGGATGGTCCGCGGGTACGCGACGGCGAACGCGCGGATCACGGCGGCGGGGATCTCGGGCAGCGCCAGGGACTCGGCCACCCCGACGATGTCGCTGCCCGACAGCTCCAGCTCGATGGTGTGGTCGCCGCGCTGGGCGGTCACGTGACCCGGTGTGCACGCGGTGATCGTCGCACCCGGCAGCTCGGCGTCGATCCGCGCCGCGATCGCCGGCGGGCAGCCGGTGGCGGCGCGCGGAGGCGCGGGCGCAGCGGTGCTGCCCTGCACGCCCGGTACATCGGGGATGATCCGCTCGTGGACGTCGGACGGCTGCGAGTAGGAGCAGTAACCGAGCGCGACGTTGACGAACCCGATCAGGATCATCCCCCCGGTGACGGGGATCCAGTACCTGCGGTGCTTGCGCGAGAACGGCCGCGCGCGGTCCTTGGACACACCTTCGTCTAGCACACCAGGCGGCCCGCCCGGCCGCTGGCTCGCACGGCGATGTCGCAGGCCGACCGCCGCCACGCCCGACGGCGCGGTGATCAGCGCCGCGCCCGGCGGCCCGGGAATCGCAGCGTCAGCCCATCGTCGCCGCCATATCGCGTGCGATAGCGAAACCGCTGCTTCCACCGGGCGTCGTCCCACCAGGCGTTGTACGGGCTGCGCACGTTGAACCCGAGCTCGACGCTGCGGCGCAGCCGCCGGCCGTGCTCGATCACGCACGCGACCGCCTCCGCGTGCGGGTGCTGGAATTGAGTGCCGTCGGTGGAGAACAGGAAGCGCGGGCAGTCGATGGCGTCGATCATCGCGCGCGTCGTGTTCTCGCAGCTGCCGTGGTGCGGGAGCTTGAACGCGTCGAGCGGGAACGGCTCGCTACCCAGGCAGGCGAGCCCCTCGACGATGTCCTCTGCGTATGCATCGCCGCCCAGCAGGATGCGATGGCCGTCATGCTCGAGGAGCAGGACGATGCTGCTGCCGTTGGCCTTGCTTGCGTCGCGACCGGTCACCTGCGAGGCGAGCCGCCCGAGCGCAGCTCCGTCGCGGAGCGTCGGTCGGGTCCGGCGCGCCCGCCCCCAGGCCTCGAGTCCGGAGCTCGGCTCCGCCTCTCGGCGGCGTGCCAGCGCGTGCTGCAGCTCGCGCTGCCACACCGGCTCGAGTGCGGCGAGGCGCCGCGGCGTCGGCCCGAGCACCGTGAGCATCAGCCCGCCGGGAAGCGTGCACGACTGCACGGTGTCGCCGTCTCGGCAGATCGGTTCGCCGCCAAACGCGCGGTTCCACGGCTGCGCCGCCAGCCAGGTCATCAGCCGCTGGCCCTGGACGCCACCCCAGGCCTCGAGCCCGCGCCGCCGGCGCGACGGCCGCAGGTGATCGAGCCCGTTGAACCAGACGTCATGGAACCGGAGGCCGCGAAGCGGTGGCGCGTCGACGACACCGCCGAGCACGCCGCCGATATGATCGGCATCGATGTGCGTGACGATCAGGAGCTCGAACACGCGCTGGCGAACCGGTAGCGCTTCGAGCCGCCGCCGCAGCGCCCGGCCGATGCCCTCGGTCCCCATGTCGACGATCAGCTGGCGGACCGCTCTGCCGTCACGCCAGCGGATCCAGATCGCATCGCCTTGCCGCGCGGGCAGCAGCTGAAGCTCGAGCATGGCAGGCGCCGGGAGGCGACGACACTAAGTTCTCACTCTTACTCTGGTTTATGCGATGCAGCGTTTTGCGGCGTCGGATCGCCGCATGGCGGCGGCGGCTTTCGATAAGCTCGTGGCAATGCCTGGATGCAGGGTCGACGGGGTTGTGTTGGAATCAGGTGACTCGTGAAGCGATCGCGATCGCAGCGAGCATTCTCCACACGAGCAAGCATAGATCGGACCGGCAAGCGGAGCGCCGGTTCGAGCACCCATGCGCTCGTGATCGGCGTCAGCTACTACGAGCACTTTCCCGACGGCAAGGCGCCCACTGAGCTCGGGTATCGCTGGGGTATGTCGCAGCTGAGCTGCGCCGCCAGATCGGCCGCCGAGGTCGCGAACTGGCTTGCGACCGACTATTCCGCCAATAATCCGCAGAGGCCGCTGCAGACGCTCCGCGTGCTGCTGTCGCCGGTGCCCGGCGAGAAGGTGCCTCCGCTCCGGGGCGTCTCCCCGAGGCCGGCGACCAGCGCGAACGTTGCGGAGGCCCTCCGGGAGTTCGTCGATGACTGCAAGCGCAATCCCGACGACGTCGCGTTCGTCTACGTCGCGGGTCATGGCGTCCAGCTCACCGGCCACGACGCGATCGTCCTGCTGTCCGATGTCGGCAGTCCGCGTCACCTGGCCGTGCTCGACGGAGCGATCAACGTCACTGCGTGTCACTCGGCAATGAGCCACGCCGACACGGCGTCGACCCAGTTCTGGTTCGTCGATGCGTGCCGGCTCGAGCGCAGCGACATCGTGCGCGAGTTTGCGACGTTGAAGGGCGCAATCACGATCGATCTCCCGGTTCGCCAGAGCCGGGACGAGCTCGAGCCGGCGAGCCGAGCCGGAGATCGGCCGGAGTCGTCGTTCGTGTCGCCGATCTTCCTGGCGACCTCGAGTCAGGAAACCGCATGGGCGAACGAGCGCGAGCGCAGCGTGTTCTGCCAGGCGCTGCTCGAATCGCTCCGCGGCGCGATGGCCGAGCCAGACGGAGCCTGTCCCGACTGGCACGTCTCGACATACAGTCTCGCCGAGCGGCTGAAGCGCCGCGTCCAGGAGATCGCGCACGCGTACGGCAAGAAGCAACACGTCGAGACCAACGGGCGATGGGGCAAGGCGGTCGTTCACCGGTTGCCGCCCCCGCTCGTGCGCTTGAAGGTCAATCTGCTTCCCAGCCAGGCTGCACCGTTCACGTCGGCTTCACTGCTGCGCAACGCAAAGACACCAGTGCGGCGCATTCCAAAGGGGTGGCCATTGATCACCGACATCGATCCGGGGATCTATCTGCTGACGGTGACCGCGAAGGCCCCGTTCAACTCGTCGGTGGAGGACATCCTCGACGTCAAGCCCCCGACAGTCGATCGTGACGTAGAGGTCGGTTAGCGATGGCGGCCAGGCACGGCACGCTCGAGATCGTCATGCCGTTCGAGTCGCCTGTGCTGTCGCGAATCCTTCCGATCGAGATCCGCGACCAGCGTCACGCGCTGGTCGCGACGCTCCGGGCCGAGCGAGCCATCAAGCTGCCAGAGGGACTGTATTCGATCAGCGCCGTGCTCGACAGCGGCGAACGGGTCACGAAGCCAGTCCACGTCAAGTATCGCGAAGCCACGGTCGTGCATTTTCAAGCCGAGGATCCCGCAGTCGAACGCCAGTGTACGTCTCTCGTGTTGCCGATGCAGCAAGCGACCAACGCGTTTGTCTCGGCGCTGTTCTCCGATCAGCTGGCGGATGAAGCGATGCTCGCCGATTTGCTCCAGCCGTCGGATGCGAGCGCGGATCGCGTGGCTGCGAGCAAGATCTGGGTCGCCGCGGCATCACCGGGTCTTTCGATCAGCCAGAGCGACGACGGGCACATGATCCACGCGCGGCTCGAGGCCGACTCGCGGCCGTCCTGGCTCCTCATCGCTTCGCCGGCCGGAGTGCTGTACAGGACCCTGCCGCTGAGCAGCGATCCGGCGTGCGCCGAGTGCACGTTGGTCGTGCGGACGGACTCCGCCGGCAAGCTCGAGGCCAAGGTCGTGCTGGCACCCGAGCGCCGGATCGGGAAGGCGTTGCACGGCCTGATCGAGACCGGAAAGCTCGGGCTCGGCGTCGATCTCGCAAGAGCAGCGATCCACCTGCTCGCCGGTGACCACGCGGATCCGATCAGCGCGGCCTACAGCGGATTGCTGCTTCAGCGGTTCGGTCTGCTCGAGGAGCACGCGAAGCCGATCGAGAACCTCGCACGCGACTTCCCGTGGATCCCCGATGGCCTTATCCTGCTTGCTGCGGTGCTGTCGCTCAGCCGGCGGCCGGCCCAGGTCAGGCGCGGTCACCAGCTGCTCATGGAAGCGACGCGGTCGAGCCCGATCTTCGCGGATGCGTTCTCGCTGGCGCTGGCGTTGCTGCGGCGATGGCCCGACGAGGACGGGGAGGCCGAGCGCCAGGCACGACTCGAGGCGCTCACCGGCGCGATCGCACACTTCGACTTCACTTCGACGCTCGCCACGATGCAGTGGTCGAGCACCGAGATCGCGGCCAGCGTCCCGGCGATCGCGGTGCCCGATCCGGCCTCCGAAGTTCACCCGGACGTCCTGCGATGGCTCGCAGAGGTGATCGTCAAGCGCTATGTCTCGCACGGGATTCCATTCGGTCAGATTCTCGAACAGTTCGCCGCCGACAACCGCTCCGTGGTCGAGCATCTCGGGCTGTCCGGAGTCGCCGCGTTGCTCCACGTGCTTCGTGCCGACCATGATGTGGACCTCGGTGCGCTCACCGCATGGCCGCTCATGCCCGACACGTACCAGTTCAGCGAGGATCTCGAGGACAACGTCGAGGCAGTCCGGAGAGACGGGTCCGCGGTTGGAATCGCGCTGGTTGCCGATCAGTTCGGATCGTCGAGCCAGCTCAGTCCTGCCGAGGAGGCGCGCTGGCGCTCGGACTACAGGGAAGCCTTCGAGGATGGCTACATAGAAGGCTTCGAACAACATTTGGGCAACTAGGTGAGGACGTCGAGTGACACTCAAGAAAGCCTCCAACAGTCTCACGCCGCACGACCGGTTGCCGTTCTATAATCCGGTATTTGTGGCTGTGGGAAACCCACTTCAGGACTACATCAATGCGCGATACGACACCAGCGAATGGGACGCCGATGCGATGTACGTCAGTGAGAGAATGTTCGTGGGTATCGACGACGGCGACATTCTTACCTTCGCGCGCGAATATCGCCGCGAGGTGATGGCGCTCGTAGCAAATGCCGGAGTCGGGAAATCGACCTTTGTCGAGCATTGCGAACCGAAGCTGCGATCTGCCGGCTTCCTGGTCCTGAAGTTCAACCTGCTCAACAAGAAACCGGGCAAGGGCCGCCTGGTCTCGGTCGAGCAGCTCATCGATCAGTTCAAGGATCAGGTGATCGAGAGGCTCGATGCAGAACTGCAGGTCGAGCCCGCCGAGTGGTGGCAGTTCGTGCTCGAGATGCGCCCGGACCGCCGTGGCCAGAGCAAGATCCTGCTCGAGCAGATGCGCGGCGGAGCGGTCGATGCGACCTTCTACAAGGATCTTCGCGATTTCATGCGTGCAGTCAGCTTTGTTGACATGACCGCACTACATATCCGGTTTCTGCGTGAGCGCCGCGCGAAGCGCCCGATCATCATCCTCGACAATGTCGATCGTCTGGACGTCCAGTACCAGAAGGAGCTTCTGCTGTTCGGTGGTCACGTCGCTGGTGGTTCGATGGCCGACAAGGAGGACCATTGCCCGGTGATCATCGCGCTGCGGCCGGACACGCTCGAGGAGACCGACGGAGGCCAGCAAGGCGCGACCAGGCTGATCAACGTCGGACATCTTGCGCCCCCGCGCCTCGAGCTCGTGTTCATGAAGCGATTGAACTACGTCATCGATCACTGGGAGGGTCGACTGATGCGGGGCGTGCAAAAGTCGAAGTTCGACCACCTGGCGGAGAGCGAGGCGCGCGACCTGGTGAAGGCGTGGGGCGAGGCAGCGCTGCTGCAAAAGCACGCGGCGCCACTGGTCAACGATCTTCATGCACAGGTCGGGTACAACACGCGCATGAGCTTGCTCGCCATCGCGAACTACCTGGCGTCGGGTCACCTGACGGCGCGGTCCGCGGCGGAGATCTCGCGGCTGACCGCCAACATGGCGTACAAGGCGCTGCTGCTGGGAAACCGCGCCTACTACATCACGGGTCGGTCCTGGGCGTACAACCTGTTCGCAGACGAGACCGTCGACGACAAGGGGGCTTTGATCACCTGCCGGATCCTCAAGCAGTTCCTCATGCACCGCGAGCGGAGTGTCGAGAGCGTCGCGTTCACGATGCGTCAGCTGTTCGGCTACGAAGAGGCTCGCGTCCGATCGAGGCAACGCGCACTCGAGGCCCTGGGACTGCTCGAGGTCGGCGGGGACAATCGCCGTCGCATCACCGAGCCGGGCCGCATCTACATGCAGACAACGCTCAAGGACTTCGAGTATCTCCAGCACGTCCTGGTCGATACGTGGGTCGACAAGCGCTACGTCGTGGAATGCACGAACGCGCGCGACGAGAACGGGGTGACCAGGCTGTCGCGCGTCGTCAAGTTCGCGCAGTGGGTCCGCGAGCTCGAGCTCACGGACTACACCACGATCGTACGCAATCACCTCGAGAACCAGTACGCCGAGCACTACGGCGACGACACGCTATCGGAGAGCCTCGCGGTCACGCTGAACCGGGTCGCCGGCAAGATCCCCGGGGTCGATCGAGCGCATGACCTGCTGCAAGAGCTTGCCACGTTGACCGAGCGCTCCCCACTGGCGGCGTTGCGTGTCGAGGCGCAGTCCGCCTTGAAGACGGGCAGCGCCGCGCAGGCAGCGCAGTGATCCAGCCGCGCGCGGCACACGTTCTCGCGCTGTCGTCGAGCGATGCAACCTCGACCACAGCCGGCCCGCACGATGACCGGCCGCACTGACACTGGCCGTCCATGCGCTCCGCGGTGCAGACCCGCGTACCGGCGGCGATGAAGGACGCTACCGCTTCGAGCTGGCACCGCGGGCGGCCGTGCGGCGCGCCTTCGGCGAGGTCCTGGCGCCCTTCGGCGGCCTTCCGGTTGCCCTGGGCGGCTTCCGCGTTGCCGCGGCCGGCTTCCCGGCTCGCGCGCCGCCGGCCCTGGCAGGTTTCGCCTTGCCGGGTCCCTTGGTGGCATTGAGCGCCACGGCGGCGACGAGCAGCTTCTTCAGTCCGCGCGCGTTGACCCGGTCGCCCTCGAAGATCTTGATGGCGCGCCACTGGTTGCCGCCGAGCTCGGCGTTGAACACGCCGTCCACGTCCGTCAGCTTCGCTCCGTGGAGGAACGTCACCTTCACCATGCTCTTGAACGCATTGCAGATGCAGAGGATGCCGTTGTGGCTCCACGTCGGCGTGCCCCTCCACTTCCATTCCTCGGTCACGTCGGGGACGGTGTCGCGGATGATGCGACGGATCTCCGCCATCGTCTGCCCCCGCCAGTCGGGGTGATCGGCGATCTCCTGGTCGATGAGCTCGGAAGGGTTCATGTCGTCTCCGTCGGGGGGCGATACCCCGCAGCTCACATTTCCGTCAAGTCGCATTCCGGAGCCAGCGGGCTCCCGCCTCGGCGTCCGCGCGCGGCGCTGCACCGGCGAGCGAGGCGCGCGGTTCACGACCGACGCTGGTTGGCAACGCTGCGAGACCCCTGCGATCCCGGAGCCCGTTATCCGCTGTAATCCGGCCGCAGGGAGACCCGGGATCGCGGTGCGTAGAACGCACACGATGCATGGCAACCGGAGCTCGAAGGAGCACTACGCGCCGCAGCGCGGGCATGCGGAGCGCCGTGAGGGTGAGCTCGATGCCATCGGGACCGCTGTTCCGGGAAAGCGGACGCTGGCCGAGCAGGCGTATGCGGGGACGGTCCAGCTGCGGTCCGATGCCGGCCCGGCCGCCGACGGGTCCGCGGTGCAGGCAGCCGCCGCGCGCGGCGTGGCGACGGCTTCCTCGGCGCTGCCGCACGGCGAGACCCTCCAGCGGCTGTTCGGTCGCCACGATATCTCCGCCGTGCAGGCCCACACGGGTAGCGACGCCGCCGCGACCGCACGCGAGATGGGCGCGCGGGCCTATGCGATGGGAAACCACGTCGTGTTCGGCGCCGGCGCGGATGGCAGATCACCGGGTTCGCCGACCGCCGCGAGGCGCGGGACGTCGTCTGGACCCGGCTGCCGTAGCGCGCGGTCCGCCGGTCCGGGCCCCCGTACCACCTGCGCGCCGGCCGTCGACGAACAGCTCGGCGGCCTGCGTGCAGCTCGCCGCCCTCACGATCCAGCGGCCGAGCCGCCGCGCATTGCGCTCGGCGCGGATCCGCGCGCGCGTCGCGCGGTCGATCGTGACGCCGCGCGCGGTGAGCAGCACGATCACCGCCTCGGCCCGGCCTTCCGCGCGTCCCTCGGCCCGGCCTTCCGCGCGTCCCTCCGCGCGTCCCTCCGCGCGGCCTTGCGCGCGGTTCTGGACGAGCACGGGGTTGCGCTTGGCAAGCAGGGCGCGCGCGACCGCATCGTCGGCCTTGGCGTTGTGGATCACGGCTGCGATCGGCAGCGGGACCTCGAGCGCCCGATCGGCGATGTGGCCGGTCGGGTCGAGCTCGCGCCAGGCGCCGGCCCTGGCCGACCACTCGAGCGCGCGCGACCGCTTGATATCGATCGCGAACACGCGCCGCACGCCGCGGCGGGCCAGCTTGGCGGCGTTCTCGCCGGCGTGGCGGAGCGACCCCTTGCTGACGATCTCGAACGCGAGGTGCTCGAGCTGACGGCCGCCGGTCGTGGGGTCCGGCGCCGCGGGGTACACGCTGACGTCGGGTGCGATGTCGTCGATCCGCGACGTCCGGGTCAACAGGTCCGCCGCAGAGTCGAACTCGGGGCCGGTGTGGGCCTCGATCAGGGCGCAGAGCTGGCGATGCCGCTTGCCATGCGGTGGATCGGCCGGGGACACGTGGACTACCTCTCCGTCCCGGATCTCGTACGGAGTCTCGGGCTCGACGAGGCGGTCGTCGATGTCCGGTAGCTCGGCGTCGGCGACGGGGTCGCTGGACGACATGCCCCAGGATAGCGCTGCCGGAGCCGGGAATGAACCGGCGCGGGATCGATGCATGGCGACACCATGCGGCGGCCGGCAGCAAGCGCCGCGCCGCACGCAACCCCGCGAGATCATGCGCAGCGCCGTCCGGGAAATGGCCAGATTTCGGCCGCTCGTCCGAGCTTCGGACGAAACCCGGACAACCACGCTGCGCTGACCCGCGGGAGGCCGGTCACCCGCGCGTCGCGGCCCCCTACTTCATCTCGGACGTGTAGACCCAGAACACCATGCGCCGACCGGGCGCCTCGGTGACCGACCACAGCCGGTTGCCGAAGCTCGTGGTGGTGAACGAGACGGTCTCCGCGCCTTGCACCCACGTCGACTTGCTGGGAGCGACGCCATCGCCGTCGGTCTCGCGGTAGAACGTCCCGCTGGTCTGCGACGTGGACATGAAGAACGTGGTGTGGTCGATCGACACCCCCTGCACCTGGTAGGTGGGCGTCACATACAGCGTGCCGGAGTGCACGTTGCCGTCGGCCGCGCGCGCGAGCAACCCCGTGCTGCCGTCGAGCGGCCAGTGGACGATGCGCGCGCCCACCTTGGCCGCGACCATCTCAGCCTGAGTGCGGTACTCGTACGAGATCAGCGATACCGGGGACGCGGAGCGATTGACCGTGACACCCGAGAAGCACAATCCGCTGTCCGTCGTCGTGGGCGACCGAGTGCACGCGGCATCGGTCTTTTTGTAGTTCGCGACCTGCAGGATCACGTACGCAAACGACTCGCCGTAGAGGTTGGCGTCGGACGGCGTCGAGGGGTCGAGGCCCACGAGGCGCTTGGTGGAGTGCACGGCGAACATGCGGCGGACGTCGAACGCGCGCATCCCGCCGCCGGTGCTCGCGACATACAGGATGTTGCCGTACCAGGCGATGCCGCCGGCATGCAGCTTCACGGGCTGCAGGTTGAGCTTGCCGCTCTGGACCACGGGCTCGACCATCAGCACGTGGCGATAGCTGGCGCTGTCGCCGCTCGCGGGCGTGTTGATGAAGGTGATCCGGTCGTTCTGGGGGTCGTCCATCGCGCCGGCGGTGTGATCGAGGCGCGGCTGGTACCAGGTCACCGCCACCGCCGATGGACCGGCGTAACCGCCCACCGCGGCCTCGTTGCTCGAGGCCACCGCCTGGGGCACCCAGTCGGAAGAATCGAGGCTGCGCCCCACGTCCTCGTCGGCGGCGTCGAAGCACCACGCGCCCACGTGGTGAGCCGCGTCGTCGAGCTTGGCGATCGCCGCCTTCGGGCTCGCGCAGGCCGACGAGGTCTTGTAGGTGAGCGTCCGGTTCGCGCCCGCGAGCACTTGCGTCATCGTGCGGTTGCCGAGCAGCGCGCCGCGCGCATTGGCGTCATCGACCGCCGTGCGGATCGCCGGCGTATCGAGATCGACCCAGCTCAGCGCAAATTGCCCCGAGCCGGCCGCCACGACATCGCCCTGCGTGCCCGAGATGGCCTGGGCGGCCTCGTCCACGTGGTCCGGCGCGTTCCCGTCGTCGCGAGGGTCGTCGAACGGCGAGTCGCTGCAGGCGACCAGCGCGAACAGGCTGCAGATGGCGATGGTCTTCATGTTCATCATGACTCCGTGACTGGGTCCCAGTGCAACCGCTGTTCCGTGCCGCAAGTCGCGACCGCTCGCCGATGACGTGGCGTGGCCTGGGGAACCACACCACGCTGCGGACGACTCTTTGCAGCAGACATGGTGAATAGATCACACGGGTCCGATGGAGCCTGTGAGACGGCTTCGAAACAAAGCGGCGGCATGAGCGGTGCTCGTACCGAGCGCACGCCGTACGTCCGCAGCGGTTCGGCGATCGCAGCGGCGTCGCGATGACCGTGTTCTGATGTGAAGAGTGTCACGCGGCTCGTGCCGACGGGCAGTGCTACCGTCCCCGCCATGCACTCGCCCCGATTGCTCGTCCTGTGCATCGCATCTGTCCTGGCGTGCAGCGGATCCCCAGCCGGCGGCGGCGGTGCGTCCAGCGCAGGCGAAGGTCAGGCCGGTGGCTCTCTCGGCGGCACCGCGGCGACCGCCGGGCTCGCGCTGTCGCCTTTCTTCGGCTTCACCGAGAACGGGACCAGCGCCGACAACTATCCCACCAACATCAGCTACGGCATGCAGCGGTTCTGGGACTCGCCGCCGCTGCAGTGGCCGTCGATCGACACGTGCCCGAGCTTCCCCGGCACGCCCTGCAACACGACGACGCACCCACCGACCTTCGTCTGGGGCCCCCTCGACGCCGCACTCGAGCAGGCGTTCGACAACGGCGCCACCGAGGCGATGTACACGCTCGCCCGCACGCCGACCTGGGCCAGCTCCAACCCGAGCGACTCGACCAGCTGTCACTACGGCGGCAGCGGCAATGGAAAAGGCAATGGGGAGTGCTACCCGCCCAGCGACCTGAACCCCAACGGCTCGGGCACGAACGCGATCTGGAAGGACTGGGTGACGAAGATCGCGCGGCACGCGAACGGCCTCGACGATCCGAGCTGCCCGGGCGGCCCCACCTGCTACACCAAGACGCACGCCCATATCCGCTACTGGGAGACCTGGAACGAGCCCGACGAGACCTGCAGCGCCGCCGGGCAGTGCTTCTACAAGGGCAGCCTGGCGCAGCTCGCCCGCATGACCGAAGACCTGCGCTGCATCCTGCTGGGCAGCCAGGGCGGCGCCAACGTCCTCCACGAGAGCGGCAACGGCACGGCGACGCCCTGCACCGCGACGCCGATCGACCCGACCGCGTTGATCGTCATGCCGGCGGTGCACGCGCGCAGCCAGAGCCAGATCGACTACGGGCAGAACGAGCTCTACTGCAGCAAGACGTCCGTCCTGACCGGCAACCGCGCGTACCAGCTGCCGTGCCCCAACCCGAGCAACGCGACCGCGAAGGCGATCGACGTCGTCAACGTGCACATGAAGCCCGGGAACGAGGGGACCACCAGCAACCACTGCGGCACGGATGGGTCCACGCTGTGCAGCGTCGAGACCGGCATGCAGTGGTACATGAACAGCATCCGGAACATCTTGCAGAGCGTCGAGCTCGCCAAGCCGTTCTGGGACGGCGAGGCATCGTACTGCCCGATGGGCTTCACCGACGCCAGCTGCACCAGCTACGCGAACGACGACCTGTCGGCGTCCTTCTTCCCGCGCTTCTATCTGATCGACTGGTCGCTCGGGATCTCGGGCATCGCGTTCTACACGTCGGATGAGCTCGAGACTCGGACCGGCACCAAGGGGCCCGTCGCGATGCAGCAGACGATCGACTGGCTGAGAGGCGCCACGCTGACCACACCCTGCACGGTGACAGGAACCGTCTGGCGCTGCGGCTTCACCAGGACCGGCACCGATCACCTCGTGATCTGGGACAACTCGTGCACGAGCTCGACGTGTGCGACGCAGACGACGATGCAGCCGACCGCGTCCCGGTGGGGCCACTATCAAGACATGACGACGGCGAGCACGCCCACGCCGATTCCCGGCACGCACATGGTGCCGGTGGGCATCAAGCCGGTCGTGCTGTCGCCGTGACCGGCGTCGCACTGAGCTGAGCCGTCGCTCATGCCCGGGTGCGCTCCTTCTCGGCGCCGGCGGCATCACCGGCGCCGGGGAGATCGGCATCGCCACGGGGCTGCGGGCGCAGACCCAGGAGCTGCCCGATGCGATCAGGCCGCACGCGACGAGCTGCGCGCCGGCGATCGCTCCAAGCTCGGTCCTCGACGGATGGCTCACTCCCTCCTTGGTCGAGCGAACACGCGCGGCCAGCGCTTCCGCGGTGACCGCGCGGCGCCTGGCCGATGATCCCGCTCGTGCCGCCTTAGTTGGCCATGTAGAACCCGTACAGAGCGGAACCGGTCGGCAGCCAGCTGTAGACGAACGGCATGCCCGCGGGGTCGGACTGCCAGGAGTGCATCAGGGTGAGGCCGTAGGCGCCGCCATCTCCCGCGGCCCAGTACGAGAAGGGATCGCAGGTGATCGCCGGCGCGTTGTACGCCTTGGTGCACGCCTCGGAGTAGGCGGTGTTCGGCCCTGGCGCGTGCCCATGGACATTCAGCGTGACCGTCGCCGAGTGTGGCAGCTCGCTGTCAGACGGTGCCGGGCAGTAGATGCCGAGGCCAACCGGGTCAGACACCGCGAGCGACGAGGCGTTGAACAGATTAGTTCCTGCGTTGTCATACTGGGAGTGGCATTGAGACGAATGAACCCGGCGAAATGCCGCTGAGGCGGTATCGGCGTTTCCCAGCAGGGCAATCGTGCCCAGGTAGGTCCCGACGCCAATTGTGACTAAAGTGCGAATGGTCATGGTGTTTCCCCTGTTGTCGTGGCTACTGGCGGTATCGCGCCAGCGCGTCCAGCGCGCTGTTCTCGGCAATCCAAGAACAGGCTGGCAGAATATGGCTCTAAGGGATTGGATGATTCTTCAAGGAAAATACTTCTGGCACAATTCAATCCGGGAATTGCTTGCTCGGGCAGCTGCATACCTGTCTTGAGAGCCGCCTCGTAGGTATCCCAGCGCAACGTGGCGCGACACAGCGCGGTTCGACACTCCGCTGCGACCAAGACAAACCCGTTGGTCTTCGCGGTGGCGGTCATGTGGTTCTGCAACGACTCCGTGGCCATGGGTGACCAGGACGGATCGATCGGATCGGCAAGGAGCTGACGCTCCAGCTCGGAAAACCGGGCCTCAACGCGGCGTCGGTCCGCTTGCGGATCTGGAGCCTCTGCGTCGGTCCCCGGAGGTTCGACGCGCTCGGCGCGCTCGCTGCGTTCGTCGCGTAACCGCGCCACCTCGCGTTCCAGCGCCTGCACACGTCCTGGCAAGATCTCGGCGGTGACCGACTTGCTCGATGGTGTGAATTTCGATCTATCGTCTGCTTGTGTCTGTGTGATGTGCTCGTCGCGGTGGTTCAGGTTCCCCACGACAACCACGGTCCCGAGTGCCGCCACTGCACCGACGACAGCCGACAGCAAGATCGATGTCTTCGACGTACTCATTCCCCCCCCCCCTCTGTCCACCCGCTCAGCCATGGCGTGCTGCCATGGGATTCCATTCAATGTTGCATGAACCAGCGTCGAGTCAAGGAGGCTTGCTCGTCAAGAGCTGCATGAATGAGGGCAAGCTGATCTACGCGGCAACCTTGGCCTGTTGAGCTGCGTCCTCGCATGCAGCCTTGCACGCCTGCCATGCGTGGCGAAGCGGGTCCGAGGCGTCATCGGGCCAGTGCGGCGTATGCGAGCCAGCGCAGGTCGGGGTCGAGCTCGCCGCGCCGGCGCGGTCGAGATCGCCGTGCTCCTGGTTGAGCTCGAGAGCGGCGGCCGGCACCAGGTCGGTAGCGATCGCCGGCGCGGCCGAGCTCGACCCCGTGCTCATTCGGCGCGGAGCCGAGGGCGGCGACGAGTGTGGACGCGGCCGGCGCGGTCAGGGGGTCAGCTGCGCCTCGGGGCCGAGCGCGCGGGCGATCGCGGGCAGCTTGACGAACGCCTCCTTGTCGAGCGCCTTGTCGAGCGCGTCCTTGGCCGAGATCGTGCCCGCGGCGACCAGGCGCTCGAGTGCGCTGTCCATGGTCTGCATGCCGTCGCCGGAGCTCGACTGGATGAAGCTGGCGATCTGGGAGGTCTTGGCCTCGCGGATCAGGGAGGCGAGGGCGTAGTTACCGAGCAGGATCTCGTGCGCGGCGACCCGGCCCTTGACGTCGGCGCGGCGCAGCAGCTGCTGGGCGACGACGCCGGCGAGCGAGTCGGCGAGCAGGCCCCGGATCTGGGATTGCTGCTCGGCGGGGAACGCGTTGACGAAGCGGTCGATCGTCGCGCCGGCGGAGTTGGTGTGGACGGTGGCGAAGATCAGGATGCCGAAGCTGGCGAGCTGGAGCGCGGCCTTCATGGTCTCGGCGCCGCGCAGCTCGCCGACCAGGATGACGTCGGCGTTCTCGCGGCCGGCGCTGCGGATCGCCTCGAGGAAGCTCGGCACGTGCTCGCCGACCTCCTTGTGGGTGACCAGGCAGCGCCGCGGCGGGTGCACGAACTCGACCGGGTCCTCGATCGTGAGGATGTGGCCGGCGCGGGTGCGGTTGATGTGATCGATCATCGCGGCGAGCGTGGTCGACTTGCCGCTGCCGGTCGGGCCGGTGACGAGGACCAGGCCGGCGCGGAGCTCGGCGAGCTTGCGGATGCCGGCGGGGACGTTGAGCGCGTCGAGCGACTGGATCTCGCTGGGGATCGCGCGGAACACGGCGCCCGGGCCGCTGGTCTTGCGCAGGTAGTTGGCGCGGAACCGGGCGCGCGTGCCGTGGGCGTGGGCGAAGTCGAGATCGCCGGTCGCCGCCAGCAGCGCGGCCTGGTCGCGCGACAGCAGCGGGGCGAGCAGGGCGTCGACGTCGGCGGCGGTCAGCACGCGGTCGCCCTCGGGGACCAGGTCGCCGCGCACGCGCAGCATCGGCGGGTAGCCGGCGCCGAGGTGAAGGTCGGAGCCGCCGCGGTCGAGCAGGAGGTCGAACAGGGCGGCGATCGCGGGGGTGGTCATTCGCGGTCCTTGCGGGCGAACAGGCCGCGCCGGGCGGGCTCGGCGGGTGGCGGGGGTGGGTGGAGCGCGGCGGTGAGCTCCTTCCGGCTGTCGGCGTGGCGCAGCGCGACGTCCTCGGCGAGCCTGCCGGCGCGGACCAGGTCGAGCAGCGAATCGTCGAGCCGGAGCATGCCGAACGCGCGGCCGCGCTGCATCAGGTTGGGGAGCTGGAACAGCTTGTTGTCGCGGATCAGGTTGGCGAGCGCGAGCACGCCGACCAGCAGCTCGACCGCGGCGACCATGCCGGTGCCGTGCGCGTCGGGCAGCAGGCGCTGGGCGACGATCGCCTTGAGCGCGGCGCCGAGCGAGGCGCGGACCTGCGGCTGATCGTCGGGCGGGAACATGTCGATCAGGCGGTCGATGGTCTTGGCGGCCGACGGCGTGCTCATCGTCGCGAGCACGAGGTGGCCGGTCTCGGCGGCGGTCAGCGCGATCTCGACGGTCTCGCGGTCGCGCAGCTCGCCGATCACGATGACGTCGGGATCCTCGCGCAGCGACGCCTTGAGCGCGGCGGCAAACGACGCGGTGTGGCGGCCGACCTCGCGCTGCGACACCACCGCGGCGTAGCGCGGGTGGATGATCTCGACCGGGTCCTCGATGGTGAGGATGTGGATCGGCCGGGCGCGGTTGAGCAGGTCGACGAGCGCCGCGAGCGTCGTGGTCTTGCCATGGCCGCTCGGGCCGGCGATCACGATCAGCCCCTGGTGGTGCTCGGTGACCTTGGCGACCGCGGCGGGCAGGCCGAGCTCGATGAGCGACGGCGGCACGGCGACCGCGAGCCGGAACGCGCCCTTGAGGCCGCCCTGCTGGCGCGAGATGTTGGTGCGCAGCCGGCCGCCGCCCGGGACGTCGACCGCGAGATCGACATAGCCGCGCTCGTCGAGCTGCCGGCGCCGGGCCGGGCCGAGCAGCGGCAGGACCAGGGCCTCGATCTCGGCGGCGGGGCGGGGCGCCGGGTCGAGCGCGACGAGCTCGCCGAGCGTGCGGACCAGCACCGGGCGGTTCGCCGCGAGGTGGAGATCGCTGGCGTTGCGCCGCCGGGCCTCGGCGACCAGCGCCGCGAGCGCCGGCGAGACCTCCGACGGCTCGTTGATCAACAGCGGGGCGTTCGCGTCGCGCGGCGGGTCGATCAGGTCGGCCGCGGGCTGGCTGGATGGGACGAGGAGCGGTTCGGGCGCGGCGGGGCGCACCGCGATCTGAGGCACGAGCACCGCCGAGCCGTGCGGCGGGGTCCGGCTCGGGGTGCGCACGTGCGCCTGCGCGTCGGGGTGGGAGACGCCGTTGCGGGCGGGGGCCGGTGACGGCCGCGCGGGCGGCTGCGGCGCCGGCCGGTGCTCGATCCGCAGCATCACGTCGCTGCCCTGGCGGACGAACTGCGCGCGCAGCGCCCGGCCGTCGAGCTCGAGCGCGACCGGATCGCCGACCTGCTCGCCGCCGGGCACCAGCGCCGCGAGCTGGGTGTCGCGGATCAGGTGCAGCAGCTGGGGCAGGGTCACCGCGGCCGCGGTCAGCGGGTGGTAGGTGGCGTTGACCCGGACCACGACGGGGCGCCCGGTCGCGACGACGAGCTCGGTGGCCCCCGGGCGATCGAGCTGCACGAGGAGCTGGAACAGCTGCGCACTCACAAGACGCCCATGGTACTACGCCGCGGTGAGCCGCTGGCAGCGCTACTGGTTCGCCGAGGGTGGGCGGCGGTCCGCCGCGGTGGTCCGGATCGCGGTCGCCACCTCAGTTTTGATGACACTGCAACGGCTCGCTACGCTGTCGACGGTGCGCATCCCGGGGCCCTCCGAACTGTACCGACCGATCGGAATCTGGATGGTGTTCGGCCGCTGGGTCCCGCCGGGCGGCCTGGTCATCGCGCTGTGGGTGCTCGCGATCGGCGCGACGCTGCTGATGCTGGTCGGGCTGTGGTCGCGCGCCTCGGCGGCGGTGAGCTGCGCCGCCGCGCTCGCGCTGGCCTCGGCGTCGTTCTCGTCGAGCCAGAGCTGGTCGCACCAGTACAATGTGGTGTTCCTCGCGGCGCTCGCGTTCGTCGGAGCGCGCGGCGGCGACGCGCTGTCGCTCGACGCGTGGCTCCGGCGCAGGCGTGGCCGGCCGGCGCTCGATGTTCCGCGCGGCTACCAGTGGTCACTCCGGCTGGTCCTGTTCGCGGTCGCGCTGATGTTCGCGGGCGCCGCGTTCCACAAGCTCCTGCACGGCCACTTCACGCTGCGCTGGGCGCTGTCGGACAACCTGCGCCACCAGCTGCTGGTGCGGTACGACCTCGCCGGGCTGCCGCGCACGCCGGTCGCCGACTGGCTGCTCGACGACGTCTGGCGGTTCCGTACCGCCGCCGTGCTCAACCTGGTCTCGCAGGCCAGCCCGATCCTCGCCTGCATCTTCGTCCGCCGGCCGCTGGTCCGCGCGCTCGCCGGTGGGTTCTTCGCACTGGAGACCGTCGGGCTCGGCCTGGTGGTCAACCTGTGGAACCCGCACTGGCTGCCGCTGGTGGCCGTGTTCGTCGACTGGGACCGGCTGGCAGCAGCGATCTCCGGCCGAAGCGCCGCCGCGCCGGCGGTGCCCGACGGCTGGACCCCGCCGCGCGCCGCGCACGGCTACGTGATCGCGTTCGTGATCTACGACGCCATCACCGCGCTCGTCCCCACGCTCGATCAGCGGCTCAACACCTACCCGTTCTCCGCGTTCCCGATGTTCGCGACCGTGCGCGCCCGCGTGCCCTACGACCAGCACCAGCCCTACCGGGTGGCGGGCGACCACTTCGAGGCGCTGTCCGACCGGCCGCTCGACGACCGCGCCCGGCGCTGGATCGACTACCAGAATCGCCGGCTGTTCGAGATCACCGATCCGGTGCGCTATCGCAGCAAGCTCGCGGCGATCCTCGCCGACACGCGCGCGCGGTTCCCCGAGCTCGGCATCCACGGCCTGCGCCACTGGCTCACGATCTTCGAGGCGCCGGCGTACCCGGCGGCGGCCCGGTTCGAGCCCCACCCGATCGCGGTGATGGGCGAGCTCGACGAGGCCGGCGCGTTCCGCAGCGTGCTCGGCTCGCTCGACGCGACGTCGGTGACGCTGCGGCCGGTCGGCCTCGCCACCGTCGGGGCGCGGCTGGTCGCGTTCGTCGCCGACGACCCCACGCCGCACGAGCTGTCCGCGACCCGGACCGGCGACCGCTTCGTCACCGGCCCGATCGACGGCGATCCGCTGTACGTGGCGGCGATCCTCGACGACCGCGGCCCGCCGTGGCTGGTCGCGTCCCACCGGGCGTGGCGCTGGGAGTAGCGCCCGGCCGGCCACCTGGCTCGGAAACCCACCACGCCGTCGGCTGCGATCGTCGCGGCGCGCGCGGGCAACTCGGTCGCGCGGGTAAGCCGGTGCAGCCGGTGTTCAGTCCGCCAGGAGCTCGGCCAGCGTTCCGGCCGACAGCACCCGGTCGGCCCAGATCTCGACTTGCTCGGCAGGTGCAGCCGCAACGCGGCGCTCGATCTCGCCGTCGACCTCGGCTCCAAAGCGCCGCCGTAGCTGGCGCAAAAGCACCTTCCGCTCGCCTTGTTCCATCGCTTCCCGACGCCAGTTTTCGACGATATCCTGGGTGTTCATCAAAAATTCCTGGTCATCGCTGGTCTGCTGTGCAGGGTCGGCCGGCACGGTCAAGCGTAACCTTAGCAGTTACCTGGTCAATTCAGGGTCACCGCAGTTCAGGAAGTCGCCCGGCTCACGCCGATCCTGTAGGTCAGAGCAGCGGAACGCAGCCGCCTGGAAGCGTTGCACGTGATTCGAGCCCAATGCTTCGCACTGCACTGGCCGCGGCGGTCCAGCCTGCGAACAGCCCATTCGTTATCCGGCCTCGCGTTCCCCGCCGCTCGCTTGTCCGGCTGTCCGGAGTGTCCGCCCGTCGAACATATGACGCTGATTGACCGAGATGGTCCCCACGGAGGCCGTTGGTGACAGCTAGCTGCCGAACGAAGGCGAGCCCCGCGAGCTGGTCGAAGGTGTCGTGCGAGCATCGCAGCAAGCGCGACGAACGCGATGCGGACACATCGGCGAGCGCGGCCGGCCTGACTCGCGAAGTGGGACCAGCTGCCGCCGCCGACGGTGAGCCGGCCGCACCGGGCTGGATTGGCTCGAGGAGCTCAGCTCCTCAGGCCTGGCCTCCCCGAGGCGAGAACCTCCAGCAGCCGTTTTGCTAGAATCGCGGCCGAGGCGGGGTTCTGCCCGGTGACCAGGTTTCGGTCCTCGACCATGTAGGGCTTCCAGATCTCGCCGCAGCTGAAGTTGGTACCGACCTTTTCCTTGAGCTCGGTCTCGAGTAGCCACGTCACCCTCGAAGCCAGCCCGACGGCCTTCTCCTCGTCATTGGTGAAGCACGTGACCTTGTAGCCCTTGAAGGGCGACACGCCGTGGATTCTGGTGGCCAGCATCGAGGCGGGACCGTGGCACACGATGAATAGAGGGTTGCCCGAGGCGAGCTGTGCGGTCAGCAGCCGTCCCACGTCGGCGTCGAACGCCAGGTCCGACATCGGGCCGTGACCGCCGGGCAGGTAGACCGCGTCGTAGTCCTCGAGGCGGACGTCCGACAGCTTGAGCGGCCGCCGCATCACTTCCGCGGACCGGATGATGGCCTCCAGCTCGAGGGCTCCTTGCGCCCCGCCTGCCATCTCGGGACGCATGCTCATCATGTCGACGTTCGGGGTCACTCCGTTGGGCGTCGCGACCACGACCTCGTGGCCGGCGTCGGTGACGATCTTGTACGGGCTCGCGAACTCCTCGGCCCAGTAACCGGTTGCGTACCTCGTACCGTCCTTCAGCACCCAGTAGGTGGCTCCGCTGACTATGAAAAGTACTTTCGCCATCGCAATAACTCCTCTCGTCCTCGTGCGAGGGCTTTACCCATTCAGACGATTTGCCCTCGGTGTGGGCACGCCTCCGAAGGTGCCGCTGGTGATCGGTGCGATCACAGATGTCCTGTACGAGACGGCGCCGAGCTTTGCGGCGGTGGGGCAACCACCTGGGCCGCTATCCGCAGACGTGACGTCATGGGACGCGTCGATGCAATCCAACTGCCGCTGGTCGCGGCGGCTCGATCTAGCGCCATCCCGTGTGCGAATCGGATCGCTCGACGAACCCCGCCCGGTAGGCGGGTGGCTCGAACGGCTCTGCGAAATACTGGGTCTCACGCGTGACCTTGCCCTCGTGGAATTCCATGATACTGACCGTGTTGAGCGGTTTTCCGTCATAGGTGATCACGTACTCGGTGACCCAGAGGTCACCTCCTCCGAGGATCCGGTCGATCCGGAAATGTCGCTTGGCCGGGTGAAGCGCGCGGGCGGCCTGGATGTTGGGCCGGCCGCGGATCCGCTCGCCGGACTGAGGATACTCCAGCGCCGCATCGTCTTGGTAGAGGTCGTGCTCGACCTGGTAGTCTCCCGCCTCGGAAGCAGTCCAATGCCGTTCTAGCGTCGCCCGATTTTCTCGGTCGCCCATGGCACTCCTTTCTGTTCGGCTTCGCATGTTTCGAACAACCGCGTCTGATCGTTGGGGTGCAAGAGCGAGCCCCGCACGCGCCGCGTATGTTGTGTCGAACACTGCCGCGGCGCTCGCGTTGGGTCGCGCGCGGATGACTCATGAGTCCGCACGCACAACGCTCGCCGATCACGAACCGCGGCATCACGTTTGCAACGTGCAACGATCGTCGCGTGAACGACCGTGACGTCGCCTTGCGTCGAGTAGCGCGTGATCGTGTCCCGGATCCACGTGCGAACAGCAGCCAGTCCGGCGTGAACGCGGCCGAGCTAGGGCTCGTGGACCGCGCCCTTGGGGGGCGCATCGCTGGCCTCGACCGGCAGGGCGACCGGGTGCACGACGTCGCTGCCGACGGCCGCGGTCAGCTCGCCGAGCAGCTTGGCGGCCTCGGCCTCGGCCTGGTGGCGGGCGTCGGCGTTGCGATCGCGCTCGGCGCGGGCGGTGTCGCGCTCGTGCTCGGTGCGGGCGACCGCGGCGCGCGCGGCGTCGCGGTCCTTGATCGCCTGGTCGCGCTCGGCGCGGGCGGCGTCGCGGTCGCGCGCGGCGGCGTCGCGGTCGCGGGCGGCGTCATCGGCCTCCTTGCGGGCCCGGGTCCAGAAGCTCTCGTAGAGGTCGCGGGTCTTCTCGGCGACGTCGCGGTCGTCGCGCACGGTCGCGAGCGCCTCGGTCGCGAGGTTGGCGCTGCGCACCGCCTGCTCGCGGGCCTGGACGATCGCGTGGTACTCGGTCTCCTCCTCGCGCAGCGAGCGGCGCAGGGTGTCGAGCGCGGCGGCCTGGGCGCGCAGGTTGGCCTCGGTGTCGTCGAGCTCGTGGCGCGCGGCGCGGGCCTGCTCGGCGAGCCGGTCCTTGTCGGCCTCCACCGCGTGGACCTCGTCGGCGAGCGCGGCGCGCTGGCCGTCGAGGTGGAGCACCGCCGCGTAGGCGGCGAGCGTCATCCCGGCGAGCGCCACGGCGACGACCGCGGTGATGGTGAGCTGCGGGTTGCGCCTCGACCACAGCGCGAACCGCGCCGCCGGCGAGCGGTCGAAGCTGGTCGGCCGGCAGGTGAGCACGGCGTGGAGCTCATCGGCGAGCGCGCCGGCGCTCGGGTAGCGATCGCCGGGCCGGGCGGCGAGGGCGCGATCGACGATCTGGACCAGCCGGGCCGGGATGCGTTCGCCCGATGGCCCGCGGTTGATCCCACGGGGGGCTCTGCCCCCCGCCCCGTCGGCGAAGCCGTCGGGATCCCCACCCCCCGTCTCGCGGTGCGAGAACGGCGGTGGCCGGACGCCCCCGGCGGCGAGCTCCCAGGCCTCGACGCCATCGCTGCCTGGCCACGGCGGATGCCCGGACAGGAGGTCGAGGGCGATCGCGCCGAGCCCCCAGACGTCGACGGCGACCAGCGTGGCGCGGTCGGCCGGATCGCGCGGATCGAGCGCCAGCCCGAGGCCGCGCGCCTGCTCGGGCGCCATGTAGCCGGGCGTGCCGGAGATCCGGCGCGCGGCGCGTGCGGCGCCGGCCTCGACGGCGTCGGCCGACCGCGGGCGCGCGCGACCCGCGCCCGACACCGCGAGCCCGAAGTCGGCGATCTTGGCGCGCCGCGAGAACGGCGTGATCAGCACGTTGTGTGGCTTGAGGTCGCGGTGGAACACGTTGCGCAGGTGGGCGTCGTGGACGCCGCGCGCGACGTCGCGGACCCAGCGCACCGCCTCCCACAGATCGCGCGGCCGGCAGGTCGCGGCCGACGCGCCGGGCTCGAGCGCGCCGGTCCCGGGCGCGTGCTCGCCGACCAGCTCCATCACGATGTACGGCGACTCGCCGTCGTGGACGTCGAACACGCGGACCACGTGCTCGCTGGTGACCTCGCACGCGGCGCGGGCCTCGGCGAGGATGTCCTCGATCGCCGGGGCGCCGGCGTAGAACACCTTGATCGCGACGTTGCGGCGCAGCTTGCGATCGTAGGCCCGCCACACCGACGCGGTGGCCCCGGCGTCGAGCCGCACGCCGGGCTCGTAGCGCGCGCCGTCACCGAGCACGAGGGCGTCGCGGTCGGCGGCCTGCGCGCGCTGGGCGTGGAGCCAGGCCAGGATCTGGCGGGCCAGCGCGGGGTCGTCGGGGAACCGCGCGCGCAGCGTGTCCGGCCACTCGCTCGCGGGGCGCTCGGCGAGCTCGGACAGGGCAGCGGCGACGGCGTCGGGCGTCATAGCACCCCGCGCTCGATGCCCTGCAGCACCGCGAGGTAGCTCGTGCCCTCGGCGATCCGCTTGTTGACCAGGCCGAGCGACACCCCGCGCGCCGCCGCGATCTCGCGCTGGGTCTTGCCGCCGAGGTGGAGCTGCAGGATCGCGCCGGCCTCGGCGGGCTCGGCGAGCGGCACCCGGACCCGGGCGTCGACGACGCCGGCGGCCAGCTCGGCGACCCGGCGCGCGATCCACGCCCGCAGCTCGGCGAGCTCGATCATCTCGGCCAGCATCTGCTCGTCGGGCAGCGCGAGCTCGGCGTCGTCGAGCCCCTCGCGCTTGCCGCGCCGGCGCAGCTGGTCCAGCCGGTCGAGGATGAACCGGCGGACGCTCTCGCCGAGGTGGCGCTGGTCCTCGGGCAGCTGCTTGAGCCGCTCCCACTCGCCGCTCTGCACCCAGCGCGCGACCAGCGAGCCCAGGATGTCGCGCGTGCTGTACGACCCGCGGTAGTTCATCGACCGCTTGACCCGCCGGATGATGCGCTCCAGCTGCTGGGCGATCTGGTCGTCGGCCACGATGGAATCCTACACCAACTCGCACCATCTGTTTGATGTCAAAGCAATGTCGCACCGCGCGGCGCCGCGCGTCAGTTCGAGATCGCGCGCTCCCGGTCCAGCTCGGGCCCGGAGCACGGCAGGGTGACGGTGAACGTCGAGCCGGATCCGAGCTCGCTGTCGACGGTGATCGTGCCACCGTGGGCGACGACGATCGACCGCGCGATGTACAGCCCGAGGCCGAGCCCGCCGTAGCGCGACGACGGGACCGCGCGCTCGAACCGATCGAACACGTAGGGCCGGCGCGCCGGATCGATGCCGATGCCGTGGTCGGTCACGGCCAGCCGCGCGGCGTCGCCGGACCGCTCGATCCGGATCTCGATCGGCTTGCCGGCGCCGAACTTGGCCGCGTTGCTCAGCAGGTTGGTCACCACCTGATCGAGCCGCGATGGATCCCAGCGCCCGACGACCGGCGCGGCACACGCGATCGACACCGAGGATCCCGCCACCGCGAGATCGGCCTCGAGGTGGTCGACCGCCTCGCGCACGACCGCGTCGAGCGCGACCTCGATCGGGTTGAGCTGCAGGCGGCCCTGCTCGATCCGGGTGACGTCGAGCAGCTCCGAGGTCAGCTGCTCGAGCCGCAGCGTGTTGCCGAGCACGCGGCGCAGCGTGCGATCGAGGATCTCGGGCGACACCGAGCGATTGCGCTCGACCGCGCGCAGCAGGCCCTGCGCGCTGAGCCGCAGCGACGCGAGCGGCGTGCGGAGCTCGTGCGACGCGATCCGCAGGAACTCGTCGCGCAGCTGGAGCGCCCGCCGGGTCTCGTCGAGCAGCCGCGCGTTGTCGATCGCCAGCGCCATCCGGCGGCCGAGGTCGACCGCGAGCTCGGCGTCGGCGCGGGCGAACCGGTTCGGGGTCATCGCGATCAGCGTCAGCACGCCGATCACCGCGTCGCGCGCGCACAGCGGCACGTACACCGCGCTGCGCGCCCCGAGCCGGTAGACCAGCTCGGCGTGTTCGTCGTCGACGCAGTACGACCGGAGCTGCTCGGCGGTCAGCACCGGAGCCTCGAACACCTGGCCGGTCTGCAGGACCTGCCAGACCGGGGACCGCGGCTGCGCCGCGTAGCGCGCCGTCATCTCGCGGAGGATCGGCTCCTTGTCGGGATCGCGGTGCGCCCCGGCGATCCGCACCAGCGCCCCGCTGTCGTGGAGATCGATCAGCGCCCAGTCCGCGAACGACCGCGTGAACAGCCGGGCCAGCGCGTCGAGCACCCTGCGCGACTCGAGCGTCTGCGACAGCAGCGCGGTCGCCTCGCCGAGCAACAGGCCGCGGCGCTCGGCCGCCTCGGCCTCGATCCGCCCGGTGCGCTCGCGCTCGAGCAGCCGCGCGTTCTCGAGCGAGATCGCGGTCTGCGCCGCCAGTAGCTCGAGCGCGACCAGCCGGTCCGGGGTGAACACGCCCGGGACCAGCTCGTTCTCGAGGTAGAGCAGCGCGACCGAATCCGCCCGCAGCCGGACCGGCATGCACAGCACCGAGCGCGGGCGGATCTGGAGGAAGTACGGATCGCTGGTGAACCGCCCGGCGTCGTCGGCGGCGTCGAACATCACCGATTCCTGGGTCCTGAGCACGTACGACAGCAGCGACCTCGGGACGTGCGCGTCGTCGGCCGGCGCGGACGGCTCCTCGACCCTCGCCCGGGCCGTGATCTCGAGCTCGCCGTCGCGCGAGCTGACCAGGACCACGCGCCGTGCGCCGCCCTCCTCGAGCACGAACCGCAGCAGCGTGCGCGACAGGACGTCGCTGTCCATCACGCTGGAGATCGTCTGCAGCGCCTTGATCACCGAGAGCCGGTCGAGCTGCTCGGGGCGCAGCGCCGCGGTCGCCGGGGCGGTTGGCGCGAGCTCGAGCTCGGGGTGGGCGCGGCGGAGCTGCCGCGCCTTGCCCTCGGCGCCCCACCGGACGTAGCGGGCGTGGGCCTCGCGCACGTAGGCGTCGGCGATCAGCGTCCGGCCGCGCCCGCGATGAAACCGCGCCGCCAGCTCGTAGGCGATCGCCTCGATGTGGATGTAGCCGTGGGCGCGCGCGGTGTGGATCGCCTGCTCGTAGAGCTCGGCCGCGCGGGCGATCTCGCCGCGGATCCGCGCGAGCTCGGCGCCGGTGAGCTCGGCGCGGTCGCGGAACCGCTCGGGGCCATGCTCTGCCCACGCGACGAGCTGGGCGTGGCGATCCGCGAGCTCGTCGTGCAGCCGGGGCCGCTCGTCGCCCGGCGCGCTGTCGTGGTGGGCGGCGCACGCGAGCGCGGCGTAGAACACGTGCTCCGCGCTCTCGGGAAACGACGGCATCGTCCACAGCAGCGGCCGCGCCCTGGCCGCGACCGCCACCGCGCCGGCGTGATCGCCGGCCAGGAACCGCGCCTGTACCTTGAAGATCCAGTACCAGCACGCGGGGAAGCTCGGTTCGGCCTCGAGCCGCTGCTCGAACCGGGCGTCATCGAATGCGTCGTCGTCGAACGAGCCGAGCTCCCGCGTCATCCCGCGCAGCGATCGGATCAGCTGGCGATTGGTCGCGACGACGTCGATCATCAGGCCGAACCTGAGCTTCTGCACGAACGCGAGCGCGGCGTCGGACTCGTCCTGCAACGCCGCGAGCGGAGCACCCGCCGCCAGCGACAGGATGATCGGGCCGTTGGCGGCATACGCCGCGAACGTGAGATCGCCGGTCTCCACCGCCGCATCGAACGCGCGCCGCGCCAGCTCGACGCCGTCGCGCGGGTGCCTGGTCCACGGCAGGATCCGGTGACAGTATTCGAGATAGACCCGCGCCTTCCAGCGCATCAGCCCGCGCCGCTCGACCAGCTCGAACCCGACCTGGCCGAACCGGGATCCCGCCGCGGGGTCGCCGAACCGCTGGCGGAGGATCCCGCCGAGCCCGACGTAGCCGCGGCACGACGAGTCGTTGTTGCCGTGCTCGAGGCTCAGGTTCACCACCCGACACACCATCAGCGCGTGGAGGTTCTCATCGGTGAACAGCGCTGCCGACGAGGCGAGCGTCAGCAGGTCCGTCGTCGCGCAGCGCTCCGGATCGGTCATCGCCGGCAGGTCGACGAGCTGTTCGATCGCGCGCGACCCGAGCTGCTGCCAGATCCGGTCGAACTCGCGCCGGAGCTCACCGTCGGTCGGGTGCGCCGACCACTCGGTGCCGGCGCGGCGCAGGTACTCGAGCGTCGCCTCGACCGCGAGCTCCCGCCGGCCGAGCGTGGTGTAGAGCTCGATTCGCGCCGAGGTCACCGCCGCCAGGTCGACGAGGCTCGCGGCGCGGTGGGCGAGCTCGGCGAGCCGGTGCTCGGCCGCGTCGAGCTCGCCGATCAGGTGCTCGCACTCGGCGCGGTGGAGCTCGAGCGCGAACGCCAGCTCGCCGCGGTGGATCGCGGGGTCGGCGGCGAGCAGCGCGGCGCCGGCGGCGAAGTAGCGGGTCGCCGAGGCAAACGCCGTCGAGGACTGCGCGCGCGTGCCGGCGAGCAGGTACAGCTCGGCGAGCCGCTCGCGCTCCGCGGCCGACTCGATCAGAGCGGCGCCCCGGTCGAGCTGGCTGACGATCTCGAACACCTTGCCGGCGAGCTCCTCCGCGGGCGTGCTCGCCAGCAGCCGCCGGCCGATCGCGAGGTGGAGCCGCGCACGCTGCGGCTCGGGGACGAGCTCGTAGGCGGCCTCGTGCACGCGGTCGTGGGGAAACCGGTAGGTGCGCTGCGCGCCATGCAGGGTCTCGAACAGCAGGTGCTGGTCGAGCGCAGGGGACAGCGCGGCCGCGATCCCGGGCTCGCACGCGATCGCCAGCGTGGCGGCGTCGACGGTGCTGCCGATGCACGCCGCCCGCTGGAGCGCGGCCTGGGTCTCGTCCGGCAGCGCGTACAGCCGGCTGCGCATCAGCTCGGCGATGTTGTCGGTGTAGCCCTCGGCGCGGACCCGCGCGGCGTCCCAGCACCAGCGGTGGGCATCGCGATCGAACCAGATCGAGTGCTTGTGATGGAGCGCGGTCAAAAACTGGATCGCGAAGAACGGGTTGCCGCCGGTCCGGTCGCGGACCAGGCGCGCGAGCGGCGCCGCCTCGTCGGGCGAGGCATGGACCGTGTCGGCGACCAGCCGGCCGAGATCGTCCGCGGACAGCGGTTCGAGCACGAGGTCGCGGATCCGCGCGCTGGTTCGCCGCGCCGGCTCGAGCGCGCGCACCATCGGGTGCGCCGGATCGACCTCGTTGTCGCGATACGCGCCGATGATCAGCAGGTGGCGGGTCTCCCCGTCGGACAGCAGGTGGGCGATCAGCTGCAGGCTCGCGGTATCCGCCCACTGCATGTCGTCGATGAACATCGCGAGCGGGTGGTCGGGCGCCGCGCACGCCGCGAACAGCCGGCCGAACACCAGGCGAAGCCGGGTCTCCGACTCGGTCAACGGCAGCTCGGGCACCGGCGGTTGCGGCCCGAGGATCAGCCCGAGCTGTGGGACCAGATCGACGACCAGCCTGCCGTTCTGCCCGAGCGCCTGGACCAGCAGCTGCCGCCACCTCGCGATCCGGAGCTCGCCCTCCGCGAGGATGTCGAGCGCCAGCTCGCGGAGCGCCTGCGTGATCGTGAAGTACGGGATGTTGCGCTCGTACTGCTCGAACTTGCCCGCGATCAGCCGGCCGCGCTGCTTCGCGATCGTGCGGACCAGCTCGCGGACCACCGCCGACTTGCCGATGCCCGCGTACCCGGACACCAGGACCAGCTCGCAGGTCCCGGTCTCGGCGGCGCGCTCGAACGCCTCGCGCAGCACCGCGGTCTCGGCGTCGCGGCCGTACAGCTTCTGCGGGATCCGGAACTCCTCGGACACGTCGCGCTCACCGAGCGGGAACTCCGCGATCGCGCCGTGCTGGCTCCAGGCGCGCAGGCAGCGCTCGAGGTCGTGGCGGAGCCCGGGCGCGCTCTGGTAGCGAAAGTCGGGCAGCTTGGCCAGCAGCTTGCGCACGATGTCCAGCACGGCGCGCGGCAGCGCCGGCCGGGCCTGATCGAGCGGCCGCGGCTGGCGCGCGACGTGGCAGTGCACCCACCCCACCGCGTCCTCGGCCTCGAATGGCAACCGGCCGGCGAGCAGCTGGTAGAACACCACGCCGAGCGAGTACAGATCGGAGCGGCAGTCGATCGGCCGGTTCATCTGCCCGGTCTGCTCCGGCGAGATGTACGGCAGCGAGCCGTCGCTCGGCGCGGCGGGCCTCGACCCGGCGATCGGCGGCCCGAGCGCGAGCTCGCCGGTCGCGGCGTCGAACCGGATCGTCGACGGCCGGATGTCCAGGTGGATCGCACCGCGCGCGTGCAGCGCGGCGAGCTCGTCCGCCGTGCGGATCGCGAGGCTCAGGAACTCGCGGACCGGCATCGGTGCCCCGGTGATGTGATCGAGCGCCGCGCTCGCGCGCCGCGGTTCCTCCCACCGCGCACCGGACGGCTCAGACGCCTGCATCGCGGTCTCGGTGAACGTAGTGCTCGACGATGCGGAGCAGCTCCTTGAGATCCATCGGCTTGCTCAGGACCGCCAGGGCCCCGGGGACCTCGGCGCGCTCGGCGGCCGTCAGCACCACGACCGGGAGCTCATGGAGCAGCGGATCGTTCGCGACCGCGGCCAGGAACTCCCAGCCGTTCATCACGGGCATCATCAGATCGAGCAGCACGAGGGCCGGCAGCCGGCCGGTGCCGATCAGCGCGAGCGCTTCCTGCCCGTTCCTCGCCGTCTCCACCGCCATGCCCTCGTTCTCGATCACGAAGCTCGTCACATCGAGCAGATCCGGATCGTCGTCGACGATGAGCACGAACTGGACCGAGGCGACCTGCTTGCGGTCGCCGTCCGCGCTCCGGCGCGGCTCCGTCGCGGCGACCCGGGGAAGCGCCGATCGATGAGGCGCGATCGTCGGGCTCACCGCGGCCATGCGCGCCGGCTCGACCCGCCGGGCCGGCCATCGGTGGACGGTCGCCGCGCAGCGCGCCGCCGCCGTCATGCTGCTCGGAGGCGTCATCGGCAGATCATCCATTGCAATTATCCATTTTCATCACCCCTCTTCAGAGGACCCATCCTCGGAGCATCCCAGTCTCAGAATTCCATCATGCTCGTGGGCAGACCATGAAGGCCACCATGAAAGCCGAGCTGCATCGTGAGGCGCGCATCCTGAGGCGGGCATCAGTCCGTCGCTGCCGACGCGCCGCCGGCGAACCGGTCGTTTCATGAAACCTGGCGCGCGTCGCGGGCCACAGCTGCGGGAGCGCATCGCCGGGCCATCGATCGGTTGCGACCACGGCTCGCGCGCAAGCTCACGCGCCGGCATTGCGTGGCAATTGCACATGCGAGATGGGGTCTGTGGGCCTGACACAAGGTAGTACAGCGGGGATGTTGACCGGGGCGACCCGCACACGGCACGCCGCGATCGTGAGGTCGGTGATTGCGCGTCACTCACCGTGAGGCATAAGCTCGAACACTCGATGCCCGGGACGGGAAAGGCAGCTTCTTGAAGATCGACCTGTTCACCGAGATCCAGGACCCCAGGCCCTGGACCGCGGATCACGAGCACCGGCGCATTGTCGAGGCGCTGGAGCAGGCCCGGCTGGCGGACGAGATGGGGTACGGCTGCTACTGGCTGGTCGAGCACCACGCGGCCGGTGAGTTCAGTCTGTCCTCCGCACCGGAGCTGATGCTCACCGCGATCTCACAGCACACCCAGCGGATCCGCATCGGCCATTCGGCGGTGCTGGCACCGTTCCGCTTCAACCACCCGATCCGCGTCGCCGAGAGGGCGGCCTACCTCGATCACCTCAGCGGGGGTCGGCTGGAGCTCGGTCTCACCCGCTCGACGATCCCGGAGTGGCGGCTGTTCAACATCGCGCCGGACGAGGCGCGCGCGCAGATGCAGCAGGCGTTCGAGATGATCCCCCGGATGTGGACCGAAGATCGGTTCTCGTGGAAGAGCCAGTACTTCGACATCCAGGACGTCTCGATCGTGCCCAGGCCGTTGCAGCGCCCCCATCCGCCGCTGTGGCAGGCGTGCGGCAGCTTCACCGCGTTCGAGCAGGCGGGTCGCAACGGCGTCGGCGCGCTGGGTAACACGCTGTGGGCGCCGATGTCGGATGTGCGCGCGTGGGTCGATCTGTACCGCCGGGCGGCCCGCACCACCCGGACGCCCGTCGGCGCCTTTGTCAACGATCAGATCGCGTTCTTCACGTTCGTGCACTGCGCCCCGACCGATGACGAGGCGATGCGCAACGGCGCCGCCACGGCCGCCGCCTGGTACACCTGCATGGCGTTCGCGTTCTTCGAGGCGAAGGAGATGTTCCTGCAGATCGCCGCCGAGCAGGAGGCGCTGGCGAACAGCCTCGCGGGAGGCGGGCTGACCGGACAGCTGGTCCGCGATCAGGCGGCCCGGGGCGTCGCCGCGCCCAACCGGGCGCAGATCCTGATCGGCCGGATCCTGCAGGGCGAGACCGTCTCGGACGACGAGGTGTTCGACACCCTCAGCGCCCAGGACTCGCTGATCGTGGGGAGCCCCGAGACCTGCCGCCGCAAGATCCAGCAGTTCGCGGAGCTCGGCGTCGATCGCCTGATGTGCTTTCAGCAGGTCGGGAGTCTTCCCCACGACAAGGTGATGAAAAGTATCCGTCTGGTCGGCGAGCTGATCCCCGAGTTCGATCCGCAGCAGCGCTGACGGACCTTCGTCGTTTCGGGGTCAGCGCGGCGGTGCGCCCGGGCCAGGCGCGCCCGGACCGGGTGGCGGATCGACCGTGATGGCGCAGCGGCTCAACCGGGCGGGTGCAGTCCGAGGATCAGCTTGGCGATCGCGTGGTCCGGCGAGCCCCATCCGTACCCGACGCCGAGGTCGAGATCCCACCAGTCGCCGGTGAGGTCGACCACTCCGAGCAGCCGGGTCACGTGCTCGCTGCCCAGATCGTCGAGCGGGCCGAACGCGCCGTAGGCCTCCGCGCCGATCGCCACGGCCTCGCGCAGCTTCACCGCGATCTTGGCGGCCGGCTCGAGCTGCGGGTGCCCGGCGAGCTCGCCGCGGAGGTCGACGGTCAGGATCGGGTTGATCGACGCGTACAGCGCGCCGGCGCTGAGATCGAGGATCGGTCGGATCTCGCTGCCCCAGACCTGGGGCTCGAACCGCGAGGGGACCGCAGACAGCTCGCCGTTGATCGCCAGGCCGATCCGGTCTTCCCACACCCGGCCGGGCCGGCGCAGCTTGAGCCGCAGCTTGACGCCCGCGTAGGCGAGGTCGCCGCTGGTGGTCATCGCGGTCTGGAAGTAGCCGCCGAGCTCGGCCCAGTCGGTGAGCCCGTAGTGCGGCTCGAGCGTCAGGTGGGTCTCGTTGGCGGCGCCGTCGATGAGGTGCAGGTTGAGGTGGGTCTCGATCCCGACCTCGCCGCGCGGCGCCGTCGCCGCGTCGTAGACCTGGATCTCGAACGCGTCCTGGCCATGCGCCACAGCAGGGACGGCGAGGCCGGCGGCGACAAGGGCGGCGATGGGGGCGGCGCGGAGCACGGCGCCACGATAGCATCCTCCCGCGCTGTCCCTGGAATGCACAACCGAGTTCTGTGCCCGGGGCGGGTGCACGATTCGCGCAGCGAGGTGGCGATGGCCGCCGCCATCACCGACGGTGCGGTCGCAGCGGGGGTGGCGACGGGGGTGGCGACTGGAGTCCTCTGTGTTCGAAGCTGAATCGTCGTAACGATCGACAGCGAGGCAGGCGTTCTCGCGGCATGTCGGTTGCACATCGCCGGAGCGATGCAGGTCACAACCAGATTCGCCGTTGCGCTGGCCGGACTGGCCGCGGGTTGTCAGACCGACTTCATGGTGGATTCACCGTCGACGGTGGTCGCGCCGGCGATCCCGGACAACGTGTTCGAGACCCTGAAGCTCCCGGCGGACGCGCATGCCGAGCTGTGTGATCCGGGTGATCCAGCGGATCCGACATTTCCCGATAACGCCGATCGGATCACCAATCGATTCTGTCAGGACGCCAAGCCCGGCGGCGTCATCGCGACGCCGCACGGCCTGGCCGATCTGCTCAGGCTGCTCGGGCTCGACTTCAAGGATCCGGCCGGCGGCAACGGGGTCGGCGGCAATCCCGGCCTCGCGATCCTCGGCCACTCGTCGGCGCTGACCGCGCGCAAGGTGTCGTCGATCGCGCCGACCGCGTTCGTCTTCACCCCGCTCGGGCCCGACGGCAAGCCGCCGGCCGACTACATCTTCCTCGCGTTCGACCCCGGCGAGCCGTTCGTCGAGGTCGCGTCGTTCTCGCCGTCCGACCAGGCGGTGAACTTCTACCTCGTGCTGTTCGACAAGGACTGCACGCACAGCGCGGCGGGCTGCGGCCCACAGGACCTGCTGACTCCCAACCAGACCACCGGCTGGAGCAACATCCGGATCTACGAGTCGACGACCGCGCTCAACAACACGATCGCCGATTGCCGCCAGTGCCACATCGGGAATGGCCACGATGTTCCGGACACCGGGGATCCGCTGATCCTGCGGATGCAGGAGATCGACGCGCCGCACACCCACTGGTTCAGCGCGCAGACCACCGGCGGGCGCGCGCTGCTCGCCGACTTCCACGCCGCGCACGGCACGGCCGAGGACTACGGCGGGATCCCGGCCGCGATGATCGACAAGTCGGATCCCGAGCTGATGGCGCAGTTCATCCGGGCCGCGGGGTTCGGCGACCAGCCCAACGCGTTCCACTCCGCCGCGATCGAGGCCGAGGTCGCCGCGTCGGCGCCGCGCCAGCCCGAGGTCAACGTGCCGGCGGGGACCAGCCCGACCTGGCAGGCGATCTACGACCCCGCCGTCGCCGGCCAGTTCATCGCGACGCCCTACCACGACGTCAAGATCACCGATCCCGCGCGGCTCGTGCACATGACCGACGCCTACGTCGGGTTCCGCAACGGCGCGCCGCTGACCGAGGACATCCGCGACGTGTTCCTCGACGCGGCGATGACCGAGCTCGGCTTCGCGCCGGGCGCCGCGATGGACGGCCGCGCGCTGCTGGCCCAGCAGTGCCAGCAGTGCCACAACACGCGGCTCGACCCGACGATCACGCGCGATCTGTTCCTGGTCGACCGGCTCGATCAGATGAGCCGGGCCGAGAAGGACGTCGCGATCCAGCGGATCGGCATGCCGCTCGACACCCGGCTGACGATGCCGCCGCCGCTGTTCCGCACCCTGACGCCCGCCCAGCGGGCCCTGATGATCGACGAGCTCCGGAAGTAGGTCCCCATGATCCGATCGCTGCGCTTCGTGACGTTCGTGGTGGTCGCCGCGGCGGCCATCGTTCCGGCGTCCCCGGCGCTGGCCCGGGCGACCAAGGTCGCGCTGTGCCGGATCACCGGCGACACCGCCGGGCTGGGCAAGACCGTCGCCGGCGCCCTGCAGGAAGGCGAGCTCGAGGTCGTCGCCGGCAAGCAGGTCAGCCGCGCGATCGGTCGGCTCGGCCTGACCCGCGCGCTCGGCGAGCGCGATCTCGCGAAGCTGGCCGACGAGCTCGAGGTCGACGCCGTGGTCAAGGGCGCGCTCGACCGCCGCGGCCACCGGTTGCGGTTCACGGTGTTCGCCGGCGGCAAGCAGGGCAAGCCGTTCACCGTGCAGGTCGGCAACGCCGGGTCGGACAAGTTTCGCCAGGCCGTGCGCACGGCCATCGAGGCCAGGGTCGCCCAGGCGGTGCCGAAGCGGCGCGCCCGGAGCGAGGCCGAGGACGACGCTGCTGCCGACGACGCCACGCCGGCCAAGGCCCGGACCCGGGCACGCAAGGACGATGACACCCCCGCCGACGATCCGCCGGCGAAGCGCAAGGCCACGACCCAGGCCGCCGACTCCGGCGACGAGCCGCCCCGGCCTGGCAAGCCGAGCCCGGCGGGCGACGCTGCGCCGGCCGCCGCGGGCCCCCGGATCGCCGCGCGCGACGCCGACGACCCGGCGCCGAGCGTGCACGCGCAGGCCGAGCTCGCCGCGCCGGCTCCCGCGCACACCGCCAACCTCGCCGCGCTGCGGCTCGACCTCGGCGGCTCGATGGCCGGCCGCAGCCTCACGTTCGACACCCGGTCGTTCGACGGCTCGCCCCGGTCGTACCAGAACGCGCCGGTGCCCGGCGTGCGGGTCGGCGGCGAGCTCTACCCGATCGCGCTGTTCGCCCCGACCAGCTGGCTCGCCGGGCTCGGCGTCGCGGCCGACTACGATCGGACGCTGTCGCTCATCCTGCGCGCCACGAACGAGATGACGGTCCCGATCGCGGTCGCCGAGCAGCGCTACGCGTTCGGCGTCCGCTACCGGCTCGCGTTCGGGCACCGGCCGACCAGCCCGACCCTGACGCTGGGCGCCGGCTACGGCGCGCGCCGGTTCGTGGCCGATCGCAGCGGCCTGCAGTCGGCGAGCTCGCTCGACCTGCCGGACGTCGACTACCGGATGTTCGACCCCGGCGTCGCATTCCGCCTGCCGCTCGGCGGCCACGTGGCGGTCACGCTCGCCGGCCAGGGCCTGGTCGTCACCTCGGCCGGCCCGATCCAGCGCACCGACCAGTACGGCACGGCCCGCGTGATCGGCGGCAGCGCGTCGGCCGGCGTCGAGCTGGTGATCAGCGAGCGCCTGATGATCCGGATCGCGGCCGAGGCGACCCAGCTGTCCCTGTCGTTCACCGGCAACGGGACGCTGGCGACCAGCCGCGACGGCGACCCCTCGAGCATCGACGTCCGCGGCGCCACCGACCGCTACTACGGTGGCGTCGCGACCGCCGCGGTCACCTATTGATCACGGGGGACACGGGAACGCGTCGGTCGTTCCGGTCGTCTCGTTCGTCGCGTCGCCGTCGGTGTCGAACTTGAACGACGCCTGGTTCGAGATCGTCGTCCCGGCGGTCGCGGAGATCGTCGCGACGATCGTGATCGTCACGCTGCCCCCCGCCGGGATGCTGCCGTCCCACGTCACGGTGTTGGTGGCGAGCGTGGCGACCGCGGTGCCCGACGTCGCGCTCGCGCTGACCAGGGTCAGCCCGGCGGGCAGGACATCGGTCATCTCGTTGCCGGCGTTGTCGAACTGCGTGCCGGCGCTGTCGTTGCCGAGCACGATCGCGTAGGTCACGGTGCCGCCGTGGACGAAGCTGCCGGTGACCGTCTTGCTGCCGAACAGGTGCGCGGGCGCCCGCAGCAGCTGATCGGTGTCGGTCGACGTGTTGTTGTCCACCTGCGGGTCGGTCACCGGCCCGGGCAGCGCGATCGACGCCGTGTTCGATAGCGACGTGCTGACCGTCGCCGTCGACACCGCGCAGGTCGCCGTGTACGTCGCGATCCCGCCGGCCGGCAGGGTGATCCGGTCGGCGAGGTTGCCGGCGCCCGCCGTCGCGCACGTGGCGCCCGCGCTCGGCGTGCACGTCCAGGTGCACGTCAGATCGGGCGAGAACACGTCGCTGACCGTCGCGCCGATGATGTCGTCGCCGCCCGCGTTGGTCGCGGTGATCGTGTAGGTCGTCGTGTCGCCGGCGTGCACCGTGGTGACGCCATCGGTGACGCTGATCGCGAGATCGGCCGAGACCGGCACCTTGGTGCAGGCGCCCGTCTCGGGCACCACCGTCGCGAACGGGGTCTCCACGATGCCGGTGAACTTGATGTTGTCGAGCGTCCATCCCGCGGCGCCGAGCACGGCATCGCTGCCGGCGCGGAACCGGACCTGCACGGTGCTGCCCGGTGCCACCGCCTGGGTCAGCGAGGTGTGCACCGTGCCGGTCGAGCTCTGGACGAAGCCGGGGCGGCCGTGGAGCGGGTTGACGCCGCCGGCCGCGATGGTGCCGTTGTAGGCCGCGGCGCCGATGTCGGTGAACGCAGCGCCGTTGACCGCCATCTCGATGACGCCACCGTCGAAGTTCCCGGTGGCGTCGAACTCGAATCCCCAGCTGTGGTCGAGCTCGACGGTGATCGAGCCACCGGCGTCGACCGTCATCACCGGCGAGGTCAAGATCTCGTCGGCGCCCGCGCCGGCATCGTCGGCGTGCCAGACGTGCTGCAGCGGGTTGACCTCGGCGCGGTGCCACGGCGCGGGGTTGGACAGCCCCGGGCCGACCGTGAAGCTCGGCGTCCACGCCGGGGCCACCGCCTCGACGGTGTCGGTCGCCGAGGAGGCGGGGGTCTCGTCGGTGTTGGTCCGGAAGCTGACGATCCGGCTCGGCGTGCCGGTCAGCTGGGGATCGGCGAAGTCGAGCTGCAAGTCGACCTGCTGGATGCCGACGACCGTGCGCAGGTACGCGACGCGCAGGCTGGCCGTCGCGGCGCCACCCGACGGGACGCTGGGGAACGTCAGGGTGGTGCCGTCGGGGTACCAGATGTCCGGCGAGGTCGTGCCGACGGTGGCCGTGGTCTGGGTGCTCGCGGCCGCACCGAGGTTGCGCAGCGTGACGGTCAGCTTGCCGTATTCACCGGCGTCGAGGACGCCGTCGTCGTCGCACGAGCCCGCGCTGTCGTCGAGCGTCGCGGTCTCGAACCCCAGCTGGGGGTCGGTCGAGAAGTCCTCGACGACGCCGGTCAGCGCGGTCGACAGCCGGTCGGGCGACACCGCGTGCGGACCGGCGCCGCGCTTGGCGAACGCGATCCGGAACTTGACGTAGTCGACCGGATCGCTGGCGAGCGCGACCGCGAGGACCGCGTCGCGCGCCTCGGTGATCGTCGGGAACCCCGGCGTGACCTTGAGCCCGCCGATCACGTACTGCTTCATCCGGTCCTGCGCCTGCTGGAAGGTCAGCCGCGGCGACGGGCCGAGCGTGTCGCGGAGCAGCGATGCGTAGCACTCCCACAGCATGGTCGCCCACACCTCGCCGACGTTGTGGACCTCGGCGTTGCTGGCGCCGTCGGCACCGAACCCCACCGGCGGGCCGACCGGCAGCGGGACGCCGTTGGCGATCAGGCCGAACGTCAGCGGGTTCTTCGTCATGTCCGTCGAGTACGGATAGCGGCGGACGCCGAAGTACCAGCCCTGGTTCGCCGAGCCGTCGAACGGCACGCCGCTGGTCGCATAGCCCGCGAGCGAGTACACGCCGTTGAACGTGGCGTTGCTCGGTACCTGGCTATCGTTCTCGCGCACCGTCAGCAGCATCGAGCTGACGTCGCTCCAGCCCTCGCCCATGCCGGCCGACTGCTCCGTGCCGAGCCCCGAGCCGTTGCCGACCAGCCGGTTGCTGACGTAGTGGAAGAACTCGTGGAACACGATCTGCTGATCGATCGCGCCGTCGCGATCCGGGGCCCGGAGCAGCCGCAGCGTGACGGTCGCCCCCGCCGTGAGCTGCGGCTTGATCAGCGCCCCGGTGGCGTTCGACACCGTCACCACCGGCTTGGTGAGCGTGGGGAGGAAGCCGGTGATGCTGGCCACCGTGTTCGGTTGCGCCGCGGTGAACACCATGGCCAGCGCGCTGGCGGTGGTGCCCGAGGTGAGGCTTGCGATCCGCACGTTGAACGCGCAGTTCGTGCCGTCGGTGTTGTCGAAGTCGAACAGCGCGATCTTGCCGTCGAGCGCGGCCGCGTTGGTCACCGCACAGGTCGGCGTCGGGCCGAACGTGGCGGCGACGACGTCGGCGGTGATGTCGAAGGTCTGCGGTCCGGACATCGAGATGCCCATCGCCTTGTTGCCGGCGATCCCCGCGGGCGCCCGGATCTCGGCGTGGTTGGCGGGCGACGGGAACACGTACATCCGCATCCGCGGGCGGCCGCCGTCGGCCGGGGTCAGCATGTTGGCGTTGGCGAACCCCGAGAAGTCCTGGGCCTGGCCCTTGATCGAGTCGTTGGCGACGCCGCCGCGGTTGAAGTTGTTGTCCTGGGCGTTGCCGGAGATCTCGTTGAAGCCGGTGTCGTAGTACCAGTCGTGCAGGAAGTTGATGTTGTAGAACAGCTGCTGGATCGCGCCCTGGCGGCCTTCCGCCAGCGCGCCGTTGCCGTCGGGGATCTGGGCATGGAGGAACTGCCCCGGGGCGGTGATCTGGGCCCGGAAGTCGCCGGTCGCCGGATCGGTCGGGGGCGTGATCGGGTTCCCGAGGCCGTCGGGCGAGAACAGGTTGAGGAACGCGTCGACGTTGTTGCCGACCGTCTCGGTCGCTCCGGTCGGCAGCCACGGGTCGTGCTGGCTGAACGTCAGGCTGGACAGCGTGACGTCGCTGGTCGCGACGAACGGGAACTGCACGCCGTCGGGCACCGGGTTCAGCTTCGGATCGACGCCGTTGCCGGCGGGCGTGTCGAACGGGAAGCCGGTCACCGGATCCGCCCACACGCGGTAGGTGAAGCCACCCGGATCGACCGCGTTGCTCTCGCCGCTCGACCGCGCGGCCTCGGCGATCAGGTTGGTGCGCGACAGCAGCTGCCCGGTCGCGGCGGACACGACGTAGGCGAACGCCTCGGGCCGCAGCATCGGGTTGCCGTCCGCAGACAGCACGTCGATCGCCGGCGCGCCGGTGTGGGCGATCACCTCGATGTAGTAGGCGGCCTCGAGCCCGGCCGGCGTGTGGTAGTAGACCCGCTTCATGCGGACCGGCTCGTCGAGCGCGAGCCCGGCGGCCGGCGACAGCGTGAAGTAGTCGTAGCCGTCGTGCGAGCCCGCGGGGATCAGGTGCGATGGGTCGACCTTGACGCCGGCGATCGCGCTGGCCTGGTGTGCGATCGCGCTGGCCGCGCCGCTGGCCGCCGCGACCGAGAACGCGAGCCCACCCGGGGCTGCCGGCGGGGTCGCCGTGCTCGTCAGGTACCCGCTGAGCGCGATCGGCTCGAGCTTGCGGTTCATCACCACGCTGAGCTCTTCGCGGAAGATCTCGATTCCGCCGAGCTGGGCGCGGAACTTGACCAGGACGGGGCCGTGGCCGAGGTCGTGGACCTGGGCGACGATGGCGCCGGCGACGTCATCGTCGCCGAGGCCGTACAGCGGGGCGTAGCTGGCGAGCGCGGCGCGCGACGCGGCGATCTCGGGCCGCGCCACGCCGGTCAGGGCGGCGGGAGTCGTCGCCCGGACCGCCGGGCGGGCCCACAGGAACGTCGGCACGCCGAGCCGGGGCTCGGTCTGGATCACGCTGCCGGGCCGTACCAGGTCCCTGGCGTGCGCGATCATCGCGGCCGTCAGGGCCGGGTCGACGGCGTGCGCACCGAACGCGTCCGCGACATCACCGGCCGGCGGGGTCGGGGGTACCGGCGTCGAGTCCGGGGTGGCGCAGCTCGCGAGCAAGCCGGCGATCGCCCAGGCGCCGGACGACATGTGGAAGGTCCTCATGGGTTCCCCACGACGAAGTCGGTCGTCTTCTTGAGCCCGCATGCACAGCTCACCTTCACCGAGACCGTGGCCGTCGCGCCTCCCGGCGACAGCGTGTACGTGAACGTATCGGCCGCGGCGTTCGGCACCAGGTTGCAGTAGCCGACGCCCGAGGAGTACATGATCGCCGTCCCGCCGGCCACCACGCTGGCCGAACCGTGCGCGGGCTGGGTGACCGACGCGATCGTCCTGGGACCGCCGTCGACATCGGTGTCGTTCGCGAGCACGTCGATCATGCTCGGCTGCGCGCTCTCGCCGACGCTGGCGGTGTCGTCGACCGCGATCGGCCGGTCGTCGACCGGGGTGACCGTGATCGTCGCGGTCGCGGTCGAGCTGCCATGGCCGTCCGCGGCCTTGACCACGAAGCTATCGGGACCGTTGTAGTTGCTGGCCGGCATATAGGTCCATGTGGGACCCTGGCCGGTCACGCTGCCGTGCGACGGTCCGGTCGTGATTGTCAGCGTCACTGCACTCGGGTCCGTTGCGGTGAGCGGGACCACCACGGGGGCGGCTGTATCCTCCATCGTGGTGACCGCGACATCGCTCACCACGGGCGCGCGTTTGGATATGTCATCCCCGCATGCCGACAAGGCAATGCAGGGCAAGGCGATAGTTGCAACCATGTACCGAACCATGTGCTGTCTCCCCAGGCGACGATCGGCCCAAGGGTCCTATATCGATGGACCGCAGCGGCGGTGTCAACGGGCCCTCGGCAATAATTAACCGTCTGCGCAATGACAGCTGCGCTGAGTCGTGGCCTAGAACCGGCCGGCCAGCGCCATGCCCGAGGCGCCGTTGCCGGCCAGCGGCGCGACGGTGAGGCTGCCGACGAGGTCGTTGCGGACCAGCACGCGGTCCTTGGTGCTCACGCCGTAGTACAGCATGAGCGCGCCGGCGAGCTGGGCGGCGCCCACGCTGGCGAGGAAGAACCGGCCGGTCGCGCTGCCGGTCTGGCCCATCTCGAGGAACGGCCCGGCGACCGGGATCCACAGCGCGCCGACCGTGTTGGTGCGCTCGCCGTTCGAGGCGTCCTCGCCGGCCGCGGCGACGAACGCCGACAGGCCGTAGACCACGCCGAACGTGACGGCGCCGCCGACGATCAGGTGCTTGCGGGTGCGCAGGACCGGCGTGTAGCCGAGCGGCACCGGCCGGCTGAAGTCGAAGTCGGTGATCTCCTCCGGTCCGGACATCGCGACGCTCTGCGGCACGTAGGTCGACTGCGTGGTCTGCGCCAGCGGCGCCGGATAGACCGGCAGCGGCTGTTGCTGCGGCATCGGCGGGTCATCGTCGGCGCGAGCCGGCGTGTGGAGCAGTGCGACCAGCGAGACGGCGATCACGAGGAGTCGGGATGAGACCATGCCGGCCGTCCTAGCCATTGCCATGCCACGACCAAGCGCGCGGGAATCCGGGGACTTTGGCGATCGCCGATCGATCCGGCGGGGCGAAGGTCTGACATCGCTATCACATTCCGCGACAGCTTCTTGCCACCGGGAGCTCGCGGCCCGGGTGCGGCGGCTCGCGGCAGGCCACCGTCAGACCAGCAGGCCGGCCAGGTCGGCCGGCAGCGGCGCCTCGGCGGTGACGGTGCCGCCGTCGGGGTGCGGGAAGCTCACGGCGGCGGCGTGGAGCGCATGGCGCGGCAGCACGAACCGCCGCGCCAGCTCGGGGACCAGGCCGTCGTTGCAGTAGCGCAGGAACGCGTCATCGCCGTGCGCGTACAGCTTGTCGCCGACGATCGGGTAGCCGGCGGCGGCGAGGTGGGCGCGGATCTGGTGCTGGCGGCCGGTGACCAGCGTACAGCGGACCAGCGCGTAGGCGGCGGTCCGCTGCTCGACCCGGACCCGGGTGATCGCGGGCAGCCCGCCCGGGCCGGCCAGCATCCGCACGTGGGTCAGCCGGGTCGGATCGCCGGGCTGGGCGACGCGCAGCGCCAGATCGATCGTGTGCTCGCCGTCCCACGGCGGCTGGCCGTGCACCACCGCGACGTACTGCTTGCGGACGCGGTGCCTGGTGGCGAACGCGTCCTTGATCGCGGCGGCGGCGGCGCGGTCGCGCGCCACCACCAGGCAGCCCGAGGTCTCGCGGTCGAGCCGGTGGCAGATCTGGAGCTCGGGCTCGTCGGGGAACCGCTCGCCGAGCACGCGGGTCAGCGTGTTGAAGTAGAACTTGGCCGACGCGTGGACCGGCAGCCCGGCCGGCTTGTCGACGACGTACAGCCGCGGATCGCGGATCACGACGCCGAACGTGCGCGGGCACGGCGGCTCGGGCTGGGCGGCGCGCCGCAGGATGAAGTGATCGCCGGCGGCGACGATCGTCGCGGGCTTGGGCGCCGGGCCGCCGGCGCGCCGCAGCTGGCCGGCGATGATGCCCTGGATCCGCGTGCGCGACAGCCGCGGGATCTGGGTCTTGACGAAGTGATCGAGCCGCAGCCCGGCGAGCTCGGGCGGGACCACCAGGTGGCGCTCGATGATCCGCGGCGAGCCGTCGGGGTGGAGGTGCGCGCGCTGGCCCCAGTCGATCGCCGGGTCGGCGCCGGGCGGCAGGCTGAACGCGTCGACCGGCGCGTCGCCCTCGAAGTCGTCGGCCTCGGGATCGTCGGGCGGATCGCCGGCGGGTTCACTCGGCGTCATCGGCGTCGTCGGCGCCGGCGGCCTCGATGTCGTACTTCTTCATCAGCTTGCGGAAGTACTTGCGATCGATGTCGGCGCCGCGCGCGGCGTGCGAGATGTTGCCGTTGTTGCGCCGCAACAGCTGGAGGATGTAGTCGCGCTCGAACGCCGCGACCCAGCGCTCCTTGGCGTCCTTGAACGTGACGCCCTCGGCGAGCAGCTCGTCGGGCGGCGTCGGCGCGGGCGCGTTGGGGTTCATCGATACCAGCGGCGCGCTGTCCCGGTTCATCGGCGAGGTCGCGGCGCGGCGCGGCTGGATCTCGCGCGGCGGCGGGGTCTTGGCGCTGCGGATGTAGTCGGGCAGGTCCGACAGCTGGATCAGATCGTGATCGCAGAACGACACGGCGCGCTCGACGACGTTGACCAGCTCGCGCACGTTGCCCGGCCACGGGTAGGCCTGCAGCGCGAACAGCGCCTCGCGCGACACCCCGCGCACCGCGGGCGCGTTGGGCTTGCGGTTGAACGCGCCGGTCTCCAGGAAGTGCTGGATCAACAGCGGGATGTCGTCGGTGCGAGCGTGCAGCGCCGGCAGGTGCAGCCGCACCACGCTGAGCCGGTAGAACAGGTCCTGGCGGAACCGGCCGGCGCGGACCTCGTCCTCGAGGTTGCGGTTGGTCGCGGCGATGATCCGGACGTCGACCTTGGCGGCCTTGGCCGACCCGACCCGGCGGACCTCGCGCTGCTCGAGCGCGCGCAAGAGCTTGGGCTGGAGGTCGAGCGGTAGCTCGCCCAGCTCGTCGAGGAACAGCGTGCCGCCGTCGGCCTGCTCGAACAGCCCCTGGCGGGTCATCACCGCGCCGGTGAAGCTGCCCTTCTCGTGGCCGAACAGCTCGCTCTCGATCAGGTTGGGCGGCACCGCGCCGCAGTCGAACACCACCAGGTCGTTGCGCGCGCGCGGCGACAGCGAGTGGATCGCCTGGGCGACGACCTCCTTGCCGGTGCCGGTCTCGCCGTCGATCACCACGGTGGTCGCGGTCGGCGCGATCTTCTCGATGATCGAGTAGATCTCGCGCATCCGCGAGTTGCCGCCGATCAGGCCGGCGCAGCGGTCGGAGGGCGAGGGGGTGATCTCGACCTCCTCCTCGCGGGCGTTGAACCGCAGCTGGCTCTGGCCGACCGAGACGATCGAGCTCGGCTTGAGGAACGCCTCGCGGATCCGGACCTTGTTGATGAACGTGCCGTTGGTCGAGCGCTGGTCGACGAGGACGTAGCCGTTGTCCTCCTGCGTGATCTTGCAGTGGTAGCGCGACACCGTGTCGTCGCCGATCACGACATCGTTGTCTTCCATCGAGCCGATCCGGATCTCTTCCTTGTCGAACGTCCACTCGCGGCCCGGGTCGTCCACGGACTGCAGCGTGCAGCGCCGGACATGCAGCGTTGGACCGCGGTCGAGGTAACTGACTTTGGTCGGCGGTACGAAGTCTGGAAACTTCTTCATGACCTGCGCCGTCGGCGCATCATAGCCCCAAACCATCCGGCGTGCCGCCCGGGTGGGTTGGTTCCTGACACTGTTTACGGCGCAGGTAGGGGATCTCTACCTCCGGCACAGCCAGATCGGCTCCGCGTCGGCCGGCGCGGCCAGCGGGGAGTCCGAGCGCTGGGCCACCACCTCGGACACGGTGCGCGGCAGGACGGAGAACTGCTCGGCGAGCGCGGGGCCGAGCGCGAGGAACGCGAGCAGCAGGGCGGCTTTCATGCACGAGAAAGCAGCATTCGCCATGCCACGCGAGGTGATCGCGCGTTTCCGCCCGGTCGGACGCAGCCGCACGCATGCGCGGGCATGTCGCGTGCACGATCTCCGGACATGTCGGCGCTACATCCACGGCGTGCGCCGGGGACCCCTTCTCAGGAGATGCCCGGCGCACAGTCGTTTCTGCCCGCGGAGCGCACACTCGCCTCGCTGCGCGCCGCGATCGTCACGTGTCGCGGCTGCCCGCTGTACCGCGATGCCACACAGGCGGTGTTCGGTGAGGGCCGAGCTCACGCACGCATCATGATGATCGGCGAGCAGCCGGGCGACTCGGAGGATCTGGCGGGCCGGCCATTCGTCGGCCCGGCCGGGCGCGTGCTCGACGGCGCGCTCGCGGCGGCCGGGATCCCGCGCGAGGACGTCTACGTCACCAACGTGGTCAAGCACTTCAAGTTCACGCGCCGCGGCAAGCGCCGGATCCACGACAAGCCGACCCAGTACGAGGTCGCGGCGTGCCGGCCGTGGCTGGACAGCGAGCTCGAGCGGGTCGCGCCCGACATCGTCGTCGTGCTCGGCGCCACCGCCGCGCAGTCGCTGCTCGGCCGGATGTTCCGCGTCACCAAGGAGCGCGGGATCGAGCGCGCCACCTCGCTGGCGCCGCACACGTTCGCGACCGTGCACCCCGCGTCGGTGCTGCGCGCGCCGGACGAGGCCCAGCGCGAGGAGGCGCGGCAAGCGTTCTTCGCCGACCTCCAGGCCGTCGGCGAGTGCTACCGCCGGGTCCACGCGCAGGTCACCGCGCGCGACGCCGCACCAGCGTGATCGCGCCCCCCAGGATCGCCACCGCGGCGGCCGCCGCGCCGATGATCACGCCGGTCGGCGCGCCCGAGGCCGGCGCGGGCCGCGCGCAGGCGGCGTCCGCGGTCACCACTGCCTTGGGCCCGGCGGTGAACGCCAGCGCGATCCCGCCGGTCGGGCCGGCGGCGGCGAGCACCGGGGTCGGGCCGATGATCTTGTAGTCGATGCCGGGATCGCCGTCGTCCCCGACCCGCGCGCGGTCGATCAGGACCCCGGGGCTGTCCTCGAACCGGATCTCGGTCTCGCCGGGGTGCGCGAGCTCGAACCGGTCGCGGAGCTCGATCGCGTGCGCGCCGCGCGGCGGGGCCACGCAGATCGCCGCGACCAGGTCGATCGAGAACGTCCCGGCGGCGGCGCTCGGCGTGCCCATCCCGACCACGACCTGCGACCAGGTCACCGGCCGGCGCGCGCCATCGACCGTGAGCTCGAGCGCGGCCGCGAGCTGGTCCGCGATCCGGGCGCCGAACGCCTGGCTCTCTGCGTCGTCGATCGCACCGTCGTGGTTGGCGTCGATCGCCTTGCGCAGCTCGGCGCCCGGGACCTCGCCGTAGAACACCGTGTAGGCCAGCCGGACGCGGTCGCCGAGCGGCGTCAGCTTGAGGTAGCGGTTGTTGTCGCTGACCGACGGCGCGACGTGGGCCGCGGCGGGGCGAACCGCGAGCGCGGCGACCAGGGCCCAGCGCCCGGCCCAGCGCGCGCGCGCCGCGATGCTCGGCATGGCGGCATCGTGACACGTCACGGCGGCCCCGTGTGCCGGCGCAGCCCGGGGCGCGACCGTGCGGTTGACCGTCCGGATCTGGCGTGGTTAGGTCCGGCCGTGACCCTGCCGCTGCTGCTGGCCTCGGCGTCGCCGCGCCGCCGCGAGCTCCTCGAGCGCGTCGGCGTGCCGGTCGAGGTCCAGCCCGCCGACATCGACGAGAGCACCCGGGACGGCGAGGCGCCCGAGGCCTACGTCGCGCGGATCGCGCGCGCCAAGGCGACCGCGATCGGCCGCCGTGCCGGCCGGTGGGTGCTGGCCGCCGACACCACCGTCACGCTCGGCGGCGCGATCCTCGGCAAGGCTGAGACCGCCGGCGAGGCCGCCGACATGCTGCGCCGGCTGTCCGGGTGCATCCACCGCGTGCTCACCGCGTTCGTCCTGCTCGGCGAGCGCGACGGCAAGCCCTGCGAGCGCGAGGGTCTGGTCGCGTCCGACGTCGCGATGGTCGACCTCGACGCGGCGACCGTGGCCGATTACATCGCCAGCGGCGAGTGGCGCGGCAAGGCGGGCGCGTACGCGATCCAGGGCATCGGCGCCGCGCTGGTCCGCGCCGTTCACGGCTCGGTCACCAACGTCGCCGGCCTGCCGCTCGCCGAGGTCATCGCCGCGCTGCGCGAGCTGGGCGCGCCGCCGCCGCGGTTCGCCGCGGGGAACCCGGCGTGACCATCGCCGAGCGCTGGCGCGCCGTCACCGCGCGGGTCGCCGCGGCCTGCGAGCGCGCCGGGCGCCCCGCCGCCGACGTCACCATCGTCGCGGTGTCCAAGACCCACCCGGCCGACGCGATCCGCGAGGCGTGCGCGGCAGGAGCCACCGACTTCGGCGAGAACTACGCCCAGGAGCTCGCCGCCAAGGCCGCCGAGCTCGCCGCCGGCTCGCCGGCCGGGGCCCCGCTGCGCTGGCACTTCATCGGCCGGCTGCAGCGCAACAAGGCGCGCCTGGTCGCCGGCAAGGTCGCGCTGATCCACGCCGTCGACGGCGCCGAGCTCGCCGCCGAGATCGCCCGGCGCGCCGGCGGCGCCGTCCAGCCGATCCTGCTCGCGGTCAACCTCGGCGGCGAGGCCACCAAGGGCGGCATCCCTCTCGACGCCGCGCCGGCTCTCGCCCGGGAGCTCGCCGTGGTCGCCGGCACCTCGCTCGACGGCCTGATGACCATGCCGCCGCCCGCCGACGACCCCGAGGCCAGCCGGCCGCACTTCCTGGCGCTCCGCGCCCTGCGCGACCGGCTCGCCGACCAGCTCGGCCGCCCGCTCCCGGTGCTGTCGATGGGCATGAGCCACGACTTCGAGGTCGCCATCGCCTGCGGCGCCACCCACGTCCGGATCGGCACGGCCATCTTCGGCAGCCGCGGCTGACCGCGCGGCGCCGGCCGCGGACCGTTGACGGTGCCTGCGGCGGTGCTATCGTCGATGCGCAACATGCTGGCCTGGCGTGTCTTCGATGTCGAGCTCACCCACCCATGGGAGAGATCCGTCCGCTGACCGCCTGAAGCATCGCCTCGAGCACCGCCGGACCGACTCTCCACCAGCGTCGGTCCTTTTGTTTTCGGTGGCTTCCCCGTCTGGGGCTTTCCACGGGCCCGCCCGGGCTCGTTCGAGGTGCTTCGTGAAGCGCACATGGGTTTCGAGACTCGCGGCGGTGGGCCGCGACACGCGCCGCATCCTGGCCATCGCCTGGCGCATGGATGCCCGGCTGACCTTTCTCTATTACGTCACGGCCTTCGTGGCGGCGGTGGTCCCGCTCGCCTCCGGCCTGACGCTCGCGCTGCTCATCGATCGCGTCGTGGTGACCGCGCCGTCGCAGGTCACGGTCCCGGTCGTCGCCGTCATCGTCGTGGCGACTCACTTCGCGATCGTCGCGATCAACGCGGCCGTCCGGTTCGGCC
>DATAPF010000185.1:0-25350 GCA_036265355.1 Kofleriaceae bacterium
CTCCCAAGGCTGGTTCCCGTCTGCGAGCAGCAGCCAAGCGTCACCACAAATGATCGATCCGGGTTCGCTCTACATCACGACGCAGGTCGAACCCGATGACGTTGCACCGGCATTGTCGTGGATGCAAAGGATGATGCCGCCGAGCGGTTCTATGGGAAGTACGAATTCGTGACCATCACCGCCGAAACGTGGCCGCACAGGATGTTTCTCCCTCTTGCAACGGCGAGGTCAGCCTTCGCAGAACCCTAGCATTTCGATCCCGGGACGCGCCGGCGCACTTTACGTGGCTCGTCGCGGCTGCTAAGACCCCTGACCGATGGCTCCCGGGGATCTGGTGCTACGCGGCGGCCGGGTGTTCGACCCGGGGGCGGCGCGTCCCATCGACCAGGCCGGCGACATCCGGATCGCGCATGGCCGGATCGTCGAGATCGGCCGCGGGCTCGTCGGGGGCCGCATCGTCGACGTCAAGGATCTGTGGATCGTGCCGGGGCTCATCGACCTGCACGTGCACCTGCGCGAGCCAGGTCAGGAGTACAAGGAGGACATCGAGACCGGCACGCGCGCGGCGGCCGCCGGCGGGTTCACGACGATCTGCTGCATGCCGAACACCCGGCCGGTCAACGACCAGCGCACGGTGACCGAGCTGATCGTGCGGCGGGCGCGCGAGGTCGGGCTGGTGCGGGTCCGGCCGATCGGGGCGATCACCGCCGGGCTCGAGGGCAAGGCGCTGGCCGACATCGGCGACATGAAGGAGGGCGGCATCGTCGCGATCTCCGACGACGGCCGGCCGGTGATGAACGCGGGCCTGCTGCGCCGCGCGCTGGAGTACGCGCGCACGTTCGATCTGCCGGTGGTGCAGCACGCCGAGGACCTCGACCTCGCCGAGGGCGGGGCGATGAACGAGGGCGCGGTCGCGACCCGGATCGGGATCAAGGGCCAGCCGGTGTGCGCCGAGAGCGCGATGGTCGCGCGCGACCTGGAGATCGTCGAGTGGACCGGTGCGCGGTACCACGTCGCGCACGCGTCGACCGCGCGGACCGTGGCGCTGGTCCGCGACGCCAAGCGGCGCGGGTTGCCGGTGACCTGCGAGGTCACCCCGCACCACCTGGCGCTGACCGACGAGGCCTGCGCGCACTACGACACCCGCGCCAAGGTGATGCCGCCGCTGCGCACCGCGGCCGACCAGGAGGCGTTGCTCGAGGGCCTGGGCGACGGGACGATCGACTGCATCGCGACCGACCACGCGCCACACTCGCCGGTCGAGAAGGACGTCGAGTTCGAGTGCGCGGCGCCCGGCATGCTCGGGCTGGAGACCGCGCTGCCGATCATCCTCGACTTCGTGCGGATGGGCTCGCTCGACGAGCGGCGCGCGATCGCGGCGCTGACCGGGGCGCCGGCGCGCGCGTTCGGGCTGCCCGGCGGCACGCTGGCGGTCGGCGCGGTGGCCGACGTCTGCGTGATCGACCCCGAGCGGCCGGTGACGATCACCGCCGACGAGCTCGCCAGCAAGTCGAAGAACACGCCGCTGCTCGGCCAGACCCTGGCGGGGCGTGCGGTGCTGACCCTGGTCGAGGGCCGCTGCGTGTTCGATCTCGACGGGAGGACACGGTGAGCGAGCCAGGCCATGATCCGGGCGAGCCGGCGCGCTGGCCGGCGGCGCTGGTGCTGGAGAACGGCAACATCTACCGCGGCGACGGGTTCGGCGCGCGGATCGAGTCGATCGGTGAGGTCGTGTTCAACACGTCGATCACCGGCTACCAGGAGATCATCTCGGATCCGTCGTACTGCGGTCAGATCGTCGTGATGACGGCGACCCAGATCGGCAACGTCGGGGTCAACCGGCTCGACGTCGAGGCCCGGCGGGTCGCGTGCGCGGGGTTCGCGATCCGCGAGCTGTCGCCGATCCCGGCGAGCTGGCGCGCCGAGGCCGATCTGCCGGGCTGGCTGGCCGGCAGCGGCGTGCCCGGGATCGACGGCATCGACACCCGATCGCTGACCCGCTGCCTGCGCGACTCCGGCGCGATGCGCGGCGCGATCACGCCGCACGTCGGCGAGCTCGAGCTCGCCGCGGTGCTGGGCCGCGTGCGTGCCGCGCCGGCCATGGACGGGCTCGACCTGGTGCCGCGGGTGACCTGCGCCGAGCGCTACGAGTGGACCGAGCCGACGTGGCGCGCCGACGACGATGGCCGCGCCATCGCGCCGCCGCCGATCGCGCACCACGTGATCGCCTACGACTTCGGGATCAAGGAGAACATCCTGCGCCAGCTGCGCGCGGTCGGCTGCCGCGTCACGGTGGTGCCGGCGACCACGCCGGGGCGCGCCGCGCTCGCGCTCGGCGCCGACGGATTCTTCCTGTCCAACGGCCCGGGCGATCCGGCGGTGGTCGCCTACGGCATCGCGGCCGCGCGCGAGCTGTGCGCGAGCGGCAAGCCGGTGTTCGGGATCTGCCTCGGCCACCAGATCCTCGGCCTGGCGCTCGGCGGCAAGACCCGCAAGCTGCCGTTCGGCCACCACGGCGCCAACCACCCGGTGCTCGACCGGACCACCGGCAAGGTCGAGATCACGTCGCAGAACCACGGCTTCGTCGTCGATCCGGCGTCGCTGCCGTCGGGCGTGCAGCTGACCCACGAGAACCTGTTCGATCACAGCAACGAGGGCATCGCGGTCGAGGGCAAGCCGATCTTCAGCGTCCAGTACCACCCCGAGGCCAGCCCCGGGCCGCACGACGCGAGCTACCTGTTCGCACGGTTTCGCGACTACCTGCGCAAGGCGACATGACCACGGCCGCGCTGCTCGACGAGGTGATCGAGACGCTGTACGCCCGCCACACCACCGATCCGGATGCGGCGTCGAGCGCGCGCCGCGAGTACGAGGACCGGCGCGGCAAGGTCCACCAGGAGGACGAGCTGTGGGAGCCGTGGAGCGCGGCGTTCGTCGAGTGGTACGTGATCGAGCGCGTGCCGCCCGGTGAGCGCCACCCGCCGGCGGTGGCGACCTACCGCGAGCTCGCCGCGGCGGGTGATCCGCGGGCGGCGGTGGTGCGCGCGCTGGTGACCTCGCAGCGCAGCCTGTTCGAGATCCGCGCGATGGCGCGCGGCCAGGTCGAGCTGCTCGATCTGCTCGGTGGCGCGGTGTTCCACGTCGACGAGCAGCGCGCGCTGCACGGGGTCGAGATCGGCCACGTCGCCGAGCTCCGGCTGGTCGGGATGTCTGGAGCTCTCGGTGGCGAGATCCAGTTCGGCCGCACGTTCATCTACCACGCCAAGGCGGCGCGCGTGGCGATCGTCGAGCGGGCGCGCGCCATGCTCGCCGGCGGCAGCAGCCGGCGCGACGTGATCGACCACATCGCCCAGCTGCGCGTCCAGGTCACCCGGTACCGCCACATGCCGGTCGCGCGGGTCTACGAGCTGGGCGCGCGGATCATGGGATGACCGCAGCGGCGCGATCGCGGACAGTGCGGGCACTGGCCGCCGCGCTGTGGGCGAGCCTCGCAGCGCCCGCCCGCGCCGACATGCCGCGCGACACGCCGGCCGCGATCGAGGTCGATCGCGACGCCGCGCCCGGTGGCCGGGTCGGCCTGGGGTTCGACAGCGGCGAGCCGGTCGATGGGTGGGGCGCGTCGCTCGTGCTCGGCTGGCTCGACCGGCCGATCGCGCTGCCCGCGGGCGCGTTCGGCAGCGGCTCCCCGGCATCCGAGCCGGTCCGGCGGCGCGAGACGCTGGCGCTGGGCGCGGCGCTCGCGATCGGCGATCGCGTCGTGATCGATGGCGTGCTGCGGGCGTCGCACCAGGTCGGCGATCGGCTGAATGCCGGCGGCAACCCGGCACGCCTGGCGCGCACCGTGTTCCACGACCTGCAGCTCGGCGGGCGGATCCAGATCGCCGGCGATCGCGATCGCGCGGCGCTGGTGCGCGCCGAGCTCACGCTGCCGACCGGAGACGACGCGCAGTTCGCCGGCGACGCGGCGTGGACCCTGGCGTGGAGCCTGATCGGGCGGGCGACCCTGCCGCGCGACATCGCGGTCGCCGCCACCGCCGGGATCCGCCTGCACGGCGCCGAGGTCGCGGTCGGCGACCGGGTGGTCGGCGACGAGCTGTTCGCGGCCGCGGGCGCCACCGCCCCGCTGCCGGCGCTCGGGCTCGCCGCCGCCGATCGCGTGGCGCTGACCGCCGAGTTGCGCGGCGCGCTCGGCGACAGCGTCGGCGGCGCATCGGGCCCCAGCCCCGCCGAGGCGCGGATCGGCGTCCGGATCCAGGCGCTGCCGGCGCTCGCCGTCGCGGCCCACGTCGGCGTCGGCCTCGACGATCAGATCGGGGCGCCGCGGCTGCGCGCGCTGATCGAGGCGGCGTGGACGCCCCGGCTGCCGCACGCGCCGGCGGTCCCGCCGCCACCGCCGCCGCCGCCCGACGACGACCCCGACGAGCCGTGACCTACTGGACGACGTAGTCGATCGGGCCGGCGGTGACCGTGCCGTTCCACCAGTCGCCGGCCAGGGCAGTGATCGCGGTGTAGGTCGCCGTGACCTGGTACGTGCCCGGTGCCAGCTTGGGGACCGAGATCGGCGTGGCGAAGACTTCCGCCGGCGCGAGGGTCTCGAACGAGTCGTCGCGATCGAGGTGGATCGGATCCGAGCGGTCGCCGACGCTGGTGACCTCGCCGGTCGAGCCGTCCGGGGCCACGCGCGCGATCTTCACCGCGATGCCGCGCGCGATGATGCGCTGGGGCTTGCTGCCGCGGTTCTGGAGGAACGTGTTGATGATGTCGCCGCGGGCCTCGATGCCGAGCACCATGTGGCCCTCCGGCTTGCCCCAGGTGGTCGCATCGGTCGGATGCCTCATGTAGCTGCATCCGCCCAGGCCGAGGGTGATGGGAACCGCGACGGCCACGGTGGCGACGGCGGCGACAAGGCGCATACCACATCTATGTCGCGAGCCGGCGCGGACTGTCAATCGCGGTGCGGCTACTCCAGCGTACCGGTCTCGGCGAGCTTGCCGATCTCGCGGAACTCCATGCGGATCGCGCGCTCGAGGTGGGCGTGGGTCAGGGCGCTGCCCTCCTCGGCGGCCAGGAACGCGGCGCGCAGCGCGGCGTTGCGGATGTAGCCGCCCGACAGCCGGAACCGCTGCGACAGCCCGGCGAAGTCGATCTTGCCGGCGATCGGGACCTCGGGCGGGATCAGCGAGCGCCACAGCTGCTCGCGCATCTCCTCGTCGGGGAACGGGAACGTCACCCGGTAGGTCAGCCGGCGCTTGAACGCCGGATCGATCGCGCTGCCGAAGTTGGTGGTGAGGATCGCGATGCCCTCGAAGCTGTCGAGCCGCTGCAGCAGGTAGTTGACCTCCATGTTGGCGTAGCGGTCGACCGAGGTCTTGACCTCGGTGCGCTTGGCGAACAGCGAGTCGGCCTCGTCGAACAGCAGCATGACCTGGCCGTCCTCGGCGGCGTCGAACAGCGCGCCCAGGTTCTTCTCGGTCTCGCCGATCCACTTCGAGGTGATGCGCGACACGTCGACCCGGTAGAGCTCGAGCCCGAGGTCGCGCGCGATCACGCCGGCGACCATGGTCTTGCCGGTGCCCGGGCTGCCCTGGAACAGCGCGGTGATGCCGCGCGCGGTGGTGATCGAGCGGTCGAAGCCCCAGCGCTCGTACACGGTCTTGCGGTGGCGGACCCGCGCGGTGAGCTCCAGCAGCGAGTCGGTGATGTCCTCGGGGAGCACGATGTCGGCCCAGCTGGCGAGCCGGGTCACGCGGGTCGCGGTGGCGCCGAGCCGGTTCTCGAGGTGCTGGCGCACGGCGTCGTCGAGCTCGCGCACCCACGCGGCGGGGTCGGAGGGACGATCGGGGCGGCGCACGACCTCGGCGCACACCCGCTCGATGATGCCGGGGCCGACCCGGTAGCGCGCCGCGAGCTCGCTGGCGTCGGGCAGCGCGATGCGGTGGCGCTCGAGCGCGATCGCCCACGACACGCCGCGCTCGCGCTCGTTGCGGGTCGGGAGGTCGAGCAGCAGGTAGCCGGGCTCGAGCGGGACCGCGGCGTCGGCCGGCAGGCGCAGCGCGATCGGCCCGGGGTGGCCGCGCAGCGCGGCGGCGATCTGGATCTTGGTGTCGGGATCCTCCGACGAGATCAGCTCCAGGCCGTCGATGCAGGGGACCAGGCCGCGCAGCATCGCGCGGCGCAGCACCGCCTCGAGCACCGGCGCACCGCGGCTGGCCTCGCGCGGGACCGTCGACAGATCGATCACGCCGAGCGCGCGGCCGGCGCGGGCGGCGAGCGCGGCGAGCAGGCTGTGGCGGCCGCAGCCGGTCCGGCCGCGCACGACGATCCGCACCGGCGGCTCGCCGGCGCCCACCACACGCGGGGCGGCGAGGAACCGCAGCGCCTTGAGGATCACCGCGCGCGGCAGCTGGAGCTCGCCGAGGTCGCGGTCGGCGCGGCGGACCTGGAGGTGCTGGTCGGGCTCGCCCTCCGGAGCCTGGTCGGCGATGTAGCGCACGACCAGCGGATCGGTGGTCAGCCCGACGAACGGGCGGTCGGCCCCGGTGAACCGGAGCAGGCCGTAGCGCCGCAGCGGGCGATCGCCGTCGAGCTCGCGGGTGATGTCCCGCGCGAGGCTGCGGCCGAGGATCTGGTGGACCAGGTACTCGTCGACCAGCGGCCGCGCGAGATCGTTGGCGAGGATGCCGTACAGCCGCGCCAGCTCGCCGCGCAGCCGCGGCGCGACGACCGTGAACAGGATCGCGACCGCGACCGTGGACAGCTCGAAGTCGCGGGCGAGCACGTCGAGCGGCGTCAGCCGGCCGGTCCGCTGCTGCGCCGCGATCGCCACCATGTCCTCGGTCGCCTGCAGGTAGCTCATCGCCTCCTTCAGCTCGGTCTCGGCGCGGCGGCTGGCGATCCCGAGCAGGCCGGCGACCTCGTCGGCGAACGGCGGCCGCGCCGGATCCGGCTTGCTGATCCGGCCGCTGTCCCACGCCTGGGCGATCGCGGCATGGGTGCGCGCGCCGACCCACTGCAGCCGCAGCTCGATCGCCTGCGCGACCTCCGCGGCGGTCGCGGTCGGCGTCACCGCCACGGGGTCGAGCCGCAACAGCGGCGCGTCCGGCAGGTCCTCGAAGCCCTCGGCCTCGGGGGTGGCCGTGTGGTGGTTCGCCTCGCCGGCGGTCGCCGCAGCGGTCGACTCGTCGCCGGGGCTGGGCGCCGCGCCGGGGGGCGCGGTCTCGGCGAGCACCTCGACCGCGATCGCGTGGCCCTCGCCGTTGATCGACCCGGGCGACCCCGCGTCCGCCGGCCCGGCGCTCGCGGCGTGCGCGGTGGCCGTCGCCAGCGCGTCGGGACGGACCAGCTCCAGGCCATCGCCACCCGCCAGCGCGAACCACTGCAGGCCGTCGTCGACCGCGAGATCGGTGACGCCGGCCGGCAGCACCAGGTCGCGGATCCAGCGGCCGAAACGCAGGTCGAACAGGCTCAGCCGGTCGCCCGCGCGGGCGATCGCGACGCCGCGGCGGGCCGCGAACAACAGCTGGGTCACCGCCGGGATCCGGAGCTGGGTGTGCTGTGCGCCGTCGGACACCGCGGCGACGGTCAGCCGCAGCTCGCCGTCGTCGCCGGCCCGCAGCGCGCGGTGCTGGGTCAGCGCGAACAGCCGACCATCGAGCAACAGCTGCGCATCCTGGGCCCGCGAGCCCGGCTCGCCGATCGGCTTGCGCCACGCCTCGCCGATGCTGCGCCACAGCCGGAGCTGGCCGCCCTGCCACAGCAGCCATCGCCCGTCGCTGATCGGCAGGATCACCTCGCCGCCCGGACCGGGGACCTCGGTGCGCACCGGATCGGTGCGGATCACGACCGGCTGCGCGGCGTGCCACACCGGCAGCTGCGGCGCAGTGCTCGACTGCACGAACCGGCCGTCCGGATCGAGGTACTCGATCGGATCCCGCGCGCGCTCGCGGCCATCGCGCGCCGACAGCCGGATCAGGTGGCGCGGGCCTGCGACCCACAGCTCGTCGCCGACCGGCGCGATGTCCAGGAAGTCGTCGAGCTCGGTGCGGACGCGGACCTGCCCCGACGCGTCGTACACGACCACGCCGGGCGACTCTGCGGCCAGGAGGTCTCCGCGCGGTCCGAGGAACCGCAAGATGCGCCGCCGTCGGTCGGCTGCCACTGCAGCGCCATGCTACCGCGATCCGGGGATCCCGATTCCCTGCGCTCCGGCTCTGTACGATCGGTTACCGAAGACAGTCGACGTGTCACGGGAGACAGGACATGGGTCACGGGAGACAGGACATGTAAGCCGTGGTTGCCCTGCTCCCCGGCGGAAGATCTACCGCGAGAGCGTAGTACGCCGAGCCCGCCATGGAGTACGCAGCCAAAGACAAGCTCGCGCGTCTCGAAGAGGAACGTGAGCTTCGGCGCAAGAAGCGCGCTCAGGACGCGCTGCGGCGGATCAACGCCGTCGGCAAGCAAACACTCTCGCTGCTGCGCGAAAATGCGATTCAGCGGCCCGGGTGGAAGGAGGCCGAGGACGGCTCGCGCGAACATGACGATCTCGAGCCCGGCAAGCTCAGCCGGGTGCTGTTCGAGACCGCGGTGACGGCGGACGATCCCCGGCGCGCCGCGCGGCGCAGCCGACATGCCAACCGCGGCGTGGCCCAGCGCGCGGCCGAGCAAGCGACGCGCCGCCGGATCGACCAGGCGATGCAGACGGTCCAGAACGCGGTCACCGGGACCGCGAGCACCGGGCTCCAGGAAGGGCTCGAGGCCGCCGCGCGTCAGGTCAGCGCCGTCGTCGCCCAGGTCTCGGGGTTCGCCCGCAGCGCGCTCGGCATTCCGGAGGTCCCCGCGCAGCCGCTGGAGGATCTGGTCGCGGAGGAGCGCACGGACTCCGGGCAGGCCCGGGTGGAGGCGGCCACGCTCGATCCCGCGCGCGCGGCGGATCCGGCCGGCGATCTCGCGCCGCGTGGCGCGCTCGGCTCGCGCAACTTCGAGATGACGCTCGAGGTCGGTCAGCCGTCGCGCGAGCGCAGGCCCGACGCGGCGCCTGGCTCCGAGCGCGACGCGGCTGGCCCGCAGCGCGAGTCGCGGTGGCAGCCGGGCGGGCTCGCGCGATTTGCAGGGCCCGCCGGGGCACCCGGTGAGCGGCGCGATCCGGCCGCGCGGGATCAGGTCGGGCACCGTCCGCTGATCGATCTGATGGCCGCCGGCAGCTCGCCCGGCATCGCCCTCGATCTCACGGCCGGCGCCGGTCGCCCGCAGGCGGAAGCGGCGAAGCTGGCGCGCGAGGCCCAGCACCGGCTCGCCGATCCGGCGAGCATGGCCGGCGCGGCGTTTCGCGCAGGTCCAGACGGCGCGAGCCTCTCGTTCACCGCCCCGGGCGCCGCTCCCGGCTCGCCGGCAGGCGCACCGGGCGCCTTCCCGGCGGGCCCGGCGCTGCCGCACGAGGCCCGGCACATCGTCGCCGACCCGGCGATCGCGGCGCCGGCGAGCGGTCCGATCGGCGAAGGCCGTCCGCTTCCCGCGGCAGAGCGACTCGAGGCCGGCCTGTCGGTGGCTGCGCCGGGGATGCTCGCGACCGCGGCGATGCTGCCGCTCGGGCTCCACGCGCCCGGGCCCCACGCGCCCGGATCGTTCAACGCCCGGCTCGGGATCGAAGGTCCGATCGACCCGGCGCAGCTCGCGCGGACGACCGGAGCGGATGCGCCTGCGGGCGGCGCGCCGTTCAGGCTCGATGCGCAGCTCGCGGCAACCGGCGCTACGTCGCAGCTCGGTCCAGCCACCAGCGGCGTGGCCGGATCCCGCCACTTCGGCGCGATCCTCGCGGGCCCGGCGGCAACCGGAGGCGCAGAGCTCGATGCCCGCCTCGCATCCGGAACACCGCAGGCGCATCCGGGCGCGGCAGATGGCTTGACGTCGCGCCCGGCGAGGACCGGCGGCGCGGCGCCCGAGGCCGGGCCCGGATCGGGCTCACCGGAGCACGCGCATCGGCACGCGCACGCGCATCCCGGCGCGGCGGCCCCCGCGGCAGCGGGTCCGACGGCGACCGGCCCGGCGACGGCCGGCGCGGCGACCACGGGCCCGACGGCGGCCGGCCCTGCGGCGACCGCTGCCGCGACGACCCCTGCTCCGGCGACGCCGGCCCAGCCCGCCGGGCAAGCCACCGCGGCGGCCCCGGCCCGCGGCCCGGCCGCGGCCGCGCACGGTCCCGATGCGAAGCACGGCGCACCGGAGCAGGCCGCGCACAAGCCGGGTCAGGATCCGCACGCCCGCCGGCACGGCGAGGGCGACGCGCACGCGCCGCATCCCGGGGCACACGCGCCGGCTCACCGCGCTGCCGCGACGGCGCACGCGCCCGCTGCCCACGCCACCGCCGCGCATCCTGCGGGCGCGCCGGCGCCGACCCACGGCACCCCGGCTGCGCGGCCGCAGCACGTCACCGCGAGCGGGCCGCCGCACTCGGCCACGCCGCCGGCCGCGCGCAAGGCGGCGATCGAGCCGAGCCATCCGCTCCCGGCCGGCAACAAGGCCCCGGTCTCGGTGGCGCAAGGCGGCGCGCTCAACGTCCAGCTCCAGAAGGTGGCGGTGCCGCCGCCCGCGCGCGAGGTCCAGCCGACCGACAAGGAGATCGTCCAGCCGAGCTTCCAGATCGAGTCCAAGGCCCAGAGCGCGCCGGTGCCGACCATGCCGACCGATCTGGCGAGCCGGCCGCCGCCCGCGGCGAACACCGCGCCGCCGCCCCCCGCGGCCGCGCCGGCCCCGGCTGCCCGCGCGGCCGCACCGGCGCGCACGGTGGCCGCGCTGCCCGGGGCCGGATCGTCGCCGTCGGCCGCGCCCGATCCGGCGATCGCCGCCGGCAAGGCGGCAGCGTCGTCGGTGAAGCTGCCGCAGGGTACGATCGGCGCCGCGGTCGCGGGTGCGGCGGGCGCCGCCGCCGCGGCCGTGGGCAACGCCGCGGCCCAGGCCCATCCCGGTGCATCGGCGGTGAAGACCGCCGCGCCGGCGACCCCGGCGCCCGCGAACACGCCGGTGCCCCAGACCGCGATGACCCCGACCCCGACGCCGCCGCAGGTGCCGGCGCCGCAGACGCCGGCGCCGCAGGTCCCGCCGGTGCAATCGACCGGCGGTGACACGCCGCCCGATCCGAACGGGATGGTGCCGTCGACCGTGTCGCTCGGCGCGGATCGCTCGGCCGCCCAGTCGTCGATCTCCGCCGAGGCCGCGACCCAGACCCGGGTCGGGCCCGATGCCGCGCAGCAGCGCCAGTCGGAGATCGCACCGCTCGGCCCGGCGATGCAGCAGACGTCGCACAGCACCGACGCGTCCCGGGCCGCGGCGCTGTCGAACGCGACCACCCAGGGCAACTCGGCGGCGACCCAGGGTCGGGGCCAGGAGGCCCAGACCAGCGCATCGGGGCGCCAGCAGATCGCCGGCCAGATGCAGGGCGCGGCGGCCGAGCGCCGTGCGGAAGCGGCGCAGCCGCCGCCGGCGATCCTGCATGAGACGGCCCCGGCGGTGATGCAGAGCCACACGGCGCCGGCCGCCGCGGCCGTCGCCAGCGTCGCGCATGCGGTGGCCAGCCATGCGGTCCAGCTGCCCCCCGCGGCCGGCCAGCGCGCCGCGCAGGCGATGGCGACCCCGAGCACGCTGCCGCCGTTCGACGCCGGCCGGTTCGCGGCGATCGATCAGCATCCGCCGCTGCCGCCGGTCCAGACCGCCGGGTTCGACGCGGCCCAGGCGTCGACCGCCGCGACCTACCAGCAGGCCGGCCAGCAGGTCGACCAGCTCGGCAACATGACGCCGCCGGTGGTCCAGCTGCCGGCCGGTAACACCGGCGGGACGACCAAGACCGGCAAGCCGACGCGCGAGGCGGCGATCGCCAGCATCGAGGCGCAGGTCGGCCAGCGCGCCAACGCCGAGGCGCCGGCCCAGATGCGCGCCGCCGCGGCGCCGCTGCAGTCGCAGCTGACCTCGCAGGTCACCAGCACCCAGTCCGCCGCCACGCAGAGCGCGACGGCGCAGATGGCGCAGCACCAGAGCCGCGCGCAGGAGCTCCTCCAGGGCCAGCCGCCGATCACCGGCGCCCAGGCCGCCGCCCAGGCCCAGCCGCAGTACCAGTCGCATCAGGCCGAGGCGACCCAGGCCAGCCAGCAGATCGGCACGTCGATCACCACGGCGCAGACCACGGCGACGACCCAGGCCCAGACCGCGCGCACCCAGCGCGACCAGCAGATCAACCAGGCGCAGCAGGGCTATCAGCAGACCGTGAGCGGCCAGGTGATGCCGCAGTACGCGCAGCAGCAGCAGCAGGCCCACACCCAGTTCCAGGCCGCGGATCAGACGGCGCAGCAGCAGCAGGCGAGCGACCAGCAGACGGCCCAGGCCGCGGCGCAGCAGCAGACCGACGCCGCCAAGGCCAAGACCGACGCCGACCTCGCGTCGCACCAGCAGCAGCTCAACTCCCAGCAGCAGGCGGCGCAGGCGAGCCACGATCAGCAGGTCGCAGCGGCCAACACGCAGCATCAGCAGCAGATGCAGCAGGCCCAGCAGCAGTCCGACCAGCAGGTCCAGCAGCACCAGGCCGACATGCAGACCCAGGTGTCGTCGCGGCAGGCCCAGGGCAACGCCGAGGTCAACCAGCACCTCAGCGAGGGCGAGCAGGGCTACCACGACCAGATCTCGCAGGGCCAGTCCCAGGCCGACGCCGCCAAGGCCAAGGCCGAGGCCGACGCGGCGGCCAAGAAGCAGCAGGCCGACGCCGAGAAGAGCAAGCACCACGGCGGCGGCCTGTTCGGCTCGATCGTCGGCTGGGTCGAGGACCGGGTCAACGACCTGATCGACGCCGCCAAGGCCGTCCTCGAGGCCGCCAAGAACCTCGTCATCTCGATCATGGAGAAGGCGCGGCAGGCGGCGATGGCGATCCTCGAGAAGGCGCGCCAGGCCGCGCTCGCCGCGCTCAACGCGGTCAAGTCGGCGATCCAGGGCATCATCTCGGCGTGCGCCGCCGCGATCCGCTCGGTGATCAGCGCGTGCGCCGCGATGATCCGCGGGCTGATCCAGGCCCTGGCCGACGTGCTCAAGACCCTGGTCCAGGCGCTGACCACGCTGCTCACCACGCTGGTCCAGGCGTTCCAGGCCGCGGTCAACGCGCTGCTCGACGGCCTGATCGCCGCGGTCAGCCTGGTCAACAAGGACCTCGGCAACAAGCTGCGGGCCGCGACCCAGAAGTACCGCGACGCGTTCAACAACGCGTGCAACAAGCTGCAGAGCGGCATCCAGGCCGCCGGCCACGCGCTCGAGGCCGGGATCCAGAAGGCCGCGGACGCGGCGATCTCGGTGGTCAACGCCGCCGAGACGACGCTCAACAACGCGGTCACCGCGGTCGAGCACACGCTCAACGCCGCGGTCGAGGCCGCGTACCAGCTCGGCGCCGCCGCGATCAACAAGGCGTTCGACGCCGCCGAGACGGTGGTCAACAAGGCGTTCGACGTCGCCGAGGCGGCGGTCAAGGCCTACTTCGACGCCCAGATCGGCGCGCTCGGCCTGGTCCAGAAGGCGGTCGACGCGGTCGGCGACTTCGTGGTCGACGTCGCCAACAAGGCGCTCGAGGCGCTCGACAAGGTCGCCCAGGCGATCGTCAACGCGATCCCGGACTCGTGGACCAAGGCGCTGGTCGACTTCTGGAACGGGCCGTGGCGGACCGCGATCATCATCGGCCTGGCGACGATCGCCGCGGTCGCGATCACCGCCGCGACGCTCGGCACCGGCGCGCCGATCGCCGCCATGCTGATGGCGGGCGTGATCGGCGGCGCGATCGCCGGCACCACGTACTTCGGCGGCGAGATGCTCGCGCGCGAGGGCGAGATCAAGCTCAGCTCCGAGGGCGACGGGATGTACATCCCGGGCTACGGCAAGGTCCAGCTCGGCCCCGACGGCAAGCCGATCCCGCCGCCGGGCCTCAGCCCCGAGAAGATGGCCGAGTTCGAGAAGCAGAGCCAGTGGGCGGTCAGCAACTTCAACCTGCAGCGCGACTCCAACGGCCAGGTCACCGGCTACGACCGCAAGAGCGGCCTCGAGATCGCCGACGACGCCACCAAGGAGGGCATCAAGGGCTTCGGCGAGGGCTTCATCTCGGGTGCGCTGGCGGTCGCCGGCGGCGGCGTCGGCGGCGCGCTGACCAAGAGCATCGGCAACCAGTTCCTCAAGACCGCGCTCGAGTCCGGCATCACCAACGTCATCACCGGCCCGATCCAGACCTCGCTGACCGCGGGGTGGGACCAGGGCTTCACCGCGCTGGAGAACGGCAAGAGCCCGATCGACGCGCTCAAGGCGGGGTGGGGCGGCATGAAGGACCAGCTGAGCAACCCGGGCAACTGGGCCGGCGCGCTGCTGATGACCGGCGTCGCCCCGCTCAAGCTCAAGTTCATCACCCCCAAGCTCAACAGCGCGCTCGAGGGCGTCGAGAACAAGGCGGTCAATACCGTCGTCACCAAGGGCACCGACGTCGTGGTCGACACGATGGGCATGACGTTCGGCACCGCCGGCGGCAACTTCGTCGGCGGCGTCTACAGTGCGCTCAAGGACGGCAAGTCGCCGGGTGACGCGCTCGAGGCGGGCCGCAAGGCCGCCGACGAGGCGTTCCAGCCCGAGGCGATCCTCAACACCGCGTTCATCACGACCGCGGGCGCGATCGTCCACGGCGGGGCCCACGAGGGCGGCACGAACGAGCCGCATACCACGGGCGAGCCGACGGGCGAGCCGCACCCGACGAACGAGCCGCATACCACGGGCGAGCCGACGGGCGAGCCGCACACGACGAGCGAGCCGCACACCACGAGCGAGCCGCACACCACGAGCGAGCCGCACACCACGAGCGAGCCGCACACGACGAGCGAGCCGCGCGCGGCGACCCCGGAGGCCGAGCACAACCTCCAGCAGCAGATCGAGCGCGTCACCGGCGTCGACCAGGGGGCCGAGCACGAGCAGGCGATGGCCGACCTGCGCGACCAGTACACCCAGCAGAACCTCGAGGGCCAGGACACGATCCAGGTCAGCGGGACCCGGACCGAGGGCCCGTACAGCTGGACGTTCGGCCACGACGCGACCGAGTTCTCCAACGGCACGACCCACGTCGAGTACCGGGTCTACCTCGACGGCGCGACCCACAACATCCCGCCCGAGCAGCTGGCCCAGCTGCGCGACAACGTCGTCGCGGGCGTCGACCAGCACTACAACTACCAGCACGACATCACCAGCTCCAGCGGCGACCCCAGCCGGCTGCACATGGAGGTCGTGTTCGTCGACGATCCGGCCGCCGCCCACGTCTCGGTCGAGGTCCACCCCGGCGACGGCCCGGCGAACCTGTCCAACTGGTACGTCGATGGCTCGCCGACCACGCACGCCCACGAGATCGGCCACGGCGCGTTCGGCTTCCTCGACGAGTATCACGATCCCAGCGCGCCCGACCGCGCCACCCCCAGCAGCCCCGGCGTCCACGACGACGGCAGCCTGATGGGCAACTACTGGGAGCGCCAGCCGGACGGCACGTACAAGCCGGCCGCGGGCACCGGCCTGCAGGACCGCCACATCGACGAGATCTCGGCGCTCCACAACCAGAACGCGCCGACCGGGCCCATCGCCGCCCCGCCGCCCGCGCCGCACGAGCCCGGGACGCCGACCCACGAGCTCGAGAACCAGCTCGCGGCGATCGATCACACGCAGGCCAGCACCCCGGAGCAGCTCGCCGCGGTGCGCGAGGCGCGCGGCGAGATCGCCACGCTGCAGACGATGCGCGACAACGTCGTCAACGGCGGCGGACCGTGGGAGCACGCCACCCCCGAGCAGCGCGAGGCGCAGGTCAAGCTGCTCGACGACCAGATCCGCAGCACCGCCGAGGACGCGCTCGATCAGCACCACCAGAGCCAGCCCGAGCTCGCGCCGTCGGCGCCGCGCACCCCCGACGAGATCGCCGCGCGCCAGCGCGAGGTCGCGGCCGCGCGCGAGCAGACCGCGGCCCGCGATCGCCAGCTGGTCGAGGACATCCACGGCAACACGATCAGCGAGGGTGGCCAGAACCACGTCGCCCAGGTGTTCGACCACGTCACGCTCGGCGGTGGGTTCGCCGGCGTCGCCGACGAGATGTCGCGCCCGGGCCGCTCGCCCGACGACATCCTCATCGCCGGCGGCTCCAACCCCTGGGACGGCGCGACCAGCAAGTTCGGCCAGCCGGCCGGCGACTCCGAGCTGCCCAACCACGCGCCCGACCACGGCATGAAGGACACCGCGCGCGATCCGGGCGCCGACTTCATGGAGGCGAGCGATCACGCCGACAACGTCGCGCTCAACCGCAACGACGCGCAGATCAAGACCTACAAGGGAGAGGCCGGCGCGATCGAGCCGTTCTCGGAGGACTGGCCGCAGTTCGCCAAGGACGGCGGCGCGACCGTCCGCATGAAGGTGATCGGCCCCGACGGCGAGCCGCGCTACTTCTACAGCAAGGGGATCGACGTCGCGGCCGGCCCCGGCCCCAACCGGCGGCTGCCGCCCGAGGTGATGGACGAGGCCACGTTCAAGGCCATGAGCGACGACGGCCGCCTTGGCTTCGGCGACCAGGCGTTCCAGCCCGGCACCGTCCGACCCGGCGAGATCGCCAACCTCGGGCCCGGCGCGTCCGGCGCCTGGGTCGACCAGGCCGCGGGCGGCGTGCGCACCCCCGAAGGCACGCGTGCCAGTGACATCGAGTGGATCGCCAACCGCCCCAAGGTCGACCCGTCCTACACCCCGGAGCAGGCACAGCGGCTCAACGAGCTCAATCAGGCGGTCAACGACGCCAAGGCCAGCGGCGACCCCGACCAGATCGCCCGCGCCGAGACCGCGCTCACCAACTGGACGTTCGAGGAGGCGCCGCGCAACGGCAACCTGCCGCGCAACCAGGGGGAGGGCGCCGCGTTCGACCCCGCGATGCAGAAGGGCTACGCCGACACCCACCCGGGCGCCGAGGATGGCCCGATCAGCCGCCGTATCACCGACGGGGTCGCCAAGGTCACCTACGAGCCCCAGGTCGAGGGCGGGCCGAACCGGGTCAAGATCACGCTCAAGGACGTCGGCCCCGACGGCCAGCCGGTCGTGCTGTGGAAGGACTCGCTGGTGCTGTCGATCGGCCAGGACGCGAGGGGCGCCGGCGGCCCGGTGTCCCTGCTCGAGAACTACAGGGGCAAGCTGGAACCGATCTACGGCCCCACGGAGCCCGATGGGTTCCGCCCGGTGGTCGGCCTGCAGAGCGCGGACGGCTCGGTCCGCGTGCTCGGCTCGGCAGCCACCCCGCGCGACGTGTCGGCGATGCTCGACCCGACCGCGCTGTCGGCGAAAGACCACCAGGACAACCTGCTGCGGCAGGCCGGCGCGCTCGACGAAAACTCCAAGAACGTGGTCGGGGGCTTCGTGCTCGCCCAGAAGCACATCGAGGCCTCGAACGCCGAGCTCGCCAACCTCCTGACCATGACCCCGGAGCAGCAGCGCGCGGCGCTCGGCGATCCGTCGCGGTCGGGTACGCCGCCGCCGGCGCCCCGGCCCGGTGATCCGATGAGAGGGACGCCGCCGCCGGCGCCGCGGACCGGCGAGCACGAGCCCACGCCGCCACCGGCGCCGCGACCCGGCGAGCACGAGCCGACCGGCTCGACGCCGGCCCGCGAGGCGACCGCGCCCCCCGCCGAGCGGCTCGCCAACAACGACGCCGTCGTCGAGCAGCTCGCCCACGGCATGGTCGACCGCGATCTGACCCCGGCCGACGAGGCGTTCTTGCAGGCCAACGGCTATCGCACCGAGCCACCGATCCGCGGCGAGCACGAGTTCGTGATGCGGGTGTTCTACCCGACCGAGGAGGGCAAGCCGCCGATCGTCGCGTTCCGCGGCACCGTGCCGTCGAAGCCGGCGACCATCGTCGCCGACCTCGACCCGCGCGGGATCGGCATGTGGCAGTACAACGCCAACCACACGGCGATCGAGCACGCGGTCAACGAGGCCTCGAAGTACGGCCCGGTGGTGTTCGCCGGGCACAGCCTGGGCGGCGCGCTGGCCCAGACCGCCGCGTCGCGGTTCCCGGGCCAGGCCGATCGCATCGTGACCTTCCAGTCCCCGGGCGTGTCTCGCGGCACGGTGGGGGCGGTCGAGGACTTCAATGCCGCGCACCCCGACCATCCGGTCCTCTCCGACCACCACCGCGTGACCGGCGACCTCGTGCCGCGGGGCGGCCGGGCGCTCACCCCCGGCACGATCCACGACCACGAGATGGTCGGCGGCAGCCGGCTGAGCCACAACCCGCTGTCCAAGCACATCTCGCTGCCGCTCGCCCAGGAGGAGGTCGCGGCGGGCCACCAGGTCCCGATCTCTCGCGAGGGCCAGGGGTTCCGCCCGACCGGCGAGCACTCGACCGCCGAGGACAACGCCGGCAAGAGCCAGGTCCTCGAGAACGTGCGCACCGGCATCGGCGGCGTGGTGTACGGCCCCGGCCTCGCAGTGTCGTCGGTCCGGCGGGCGTTCGGGTCCGGCGATCGCGCCTCACTGCCCGCCGGCGAGCCGATGCATGAGCTGCCGCCCGGTGAGACAACGCCTCACGAGTCGCTGCCGCCGCCCGCGCCGCGGCCGCCCCCCGCGCCGCGACCCGGCAACGAGATGGGCCTGCCCCCGCCCGCGCCGCGGCCCGGCGAGCACGAGCCCACGCCGGAGCCGGAAACGGGCAATTCCGGCGAGCAGGAGCCGCATCGGGTGCTCGCCGTCGGCGAATCGACGTTCGAGTACAGCCAGACCCTCCGCAGCCAGCTCGATTCCCAGGGGGCGAACAACACGGAGATCGTCGCGTCAGGGCTGGAGACGCGCGACGAAGCGCTTGCCAAGCGCGCGAAGCAGAACATCACGGAGCCCCTGGAAGATGCCCCCGGGTACCATATCGAGCACGAGGTCGACGCGACCAAGCTGGAAGAGAAGTTCCCGCCGAACTCCCAGGACCGGGTCATCTGGAACAACCCCGAGGCGCCTGACACCGACGCCGCGATCAAGGGACTGCTGAACAGTGCCCCGAATGTTCTTCGGCCTGGCGGCGAAGTCCACATCGGGATCACCGGTTCTGCCGAGGCCAAGGGTGGCAAGCTTCTGAAGGACTATGCAACGGAAGGAACCGCCACGATCGAAGGTCACCGATACGAGGTGACGATGGTCAGCTACAAGGACTATCCCTATGGAGCCCGGTACCCTTCGCGCAGGACAACCGGTGGCGAGTTGCGTGGTCAGCGGTTTCCCTCACGGGGCCCCAAGCTATACTTCGTCTTCAAGCTTCTGGACTGAGCAAGACACGCGATGGCCGACGACACCAAGCAGCACTATTTTGCATGCAACCTGCTCTGGTGGAGCCTGCGCGTCAGCTTCGGTCGTTCCGAGCTCCTGCAGGCGGACGAGCTAGCGGAACGGATCGAAGAGTACCGGGTTCGGCTCGATGAGCTCGGGGTATGGCTCATGGAGGAGCTCGTACGAGTCGGTCGCGCCTACCTGGTCGGTGGAGAGAGCGGAGTCTCGTTGCTCGATCCCCCTGAGATCGAGCAACGCGTCACGCACGCGCTGAAGGCACTCGAGGAGCTCGCGGCCTCGGCCGCTGCCACGGACGAGTCGCGAGCGTACTGCGTGTACGTCGCCGAGTGCAGCTGGGTGGTGGCGATCCTGCGCGCATTTGTCGACGTCGAGCGGAGCCTGCCCAGCGCCGAGGTGTCGGCGAGATACCGCGCGATCGAGGACGAGATCCGCGACGTGATCGGGTGGATGGAAGCTCAGCGCGATGAGATCGCTGCGGAGCGGATCCAGGCAGACACGCTCAGGGCGTTGCAGGACAGGACCACACCTGTCATCGACGCCGCGGCCCGGGCGTGGCCCGACGAGGCGCGCGCGGACAGTGCGAGGTATCCGTACTCGCGGTCCGCGGCGCATCCAGCGTGACCGACCCACCTGCGAACACGGAACCGGCCATCCCCGGGCTGCGCCTCGCAGGCCACGTGCTCTCGGAACACGAAGAGTCCGAGCTGCTTCGCCAGATCGAGCACTGGTCCGATGGCTGGGAACGGCCGGTGCTACGCGCGGGCTTGCTGCCGGCGCGCCGCGAGATGCGGTGCTTCGGATGGAGCTATGTCACGCGAGGGCGCACGCTGACGAGGTGCGAGGCACTGCCGCACGAGCTCGGCGCGGCGATGAAGCGATGGCTCGAGACCGGCGGCGTCGATGCTGCGCTACTCGAGCAGGTGATCGTGACCCGGTATCGCCCGGGCGCCGGGATCGGCTGGCACACCGACGCACCGGTGTTCGGGCCCCTGGTCGCGACCCTGTCGCTCGGAGCCGACTGGCGCATGGAGTTCCGTCGCCGCGCAGGAGACAAGACGATCCGGATCACGCTGCCACGGCGATCGCTGCTCGTCCTCGAGGGAGAGGCACGTACCCGCTGGCAGCATCGCATCCCCGCTGTGAAGGAAACGCGCGTGTCGCTCTCGTTCCGGACCGTGCGCGCGTGATTCCAGCGGCGCGAGGTCGGGCACGTGGAGGAGCGTAGTCCGCGGTTGGTCGCTCGCGGGCGATGTCGTATCGTGAGGACGTGAGCTCTCCGCCGGAGGCCGAGCACGCCGAGGCCCTGGCGAATTCATCGCCATGTTCGCGCGCAACCTGCAGACCCATCGTGTCGAGCATTGCGAGCTGTTCGAGTCCACGGGCATGTCCGTCGACGCCCTCGCCCGGAGGATCTCGACGCGTACCGACGAGGTCCATGCTCGCTTTGCGGCCGACTGCTACGACGTGTTCTGGAAGGCTACAGCTCGTTGCGGGCGGTGCACCACGCACATCCCGAGCTCGACTCGCTGGACAGCCTGCAGGCGCTCCTCCGGTCCGAGTGACAGCGGCAATGGCAGGCGAGTGCAGCGCCCCTACGCCGCCGCGATCAGTCGACCGCGTCGCGGGGTGGGGGCCATTGCCACCGGCGGCGCGCGTCGAGCCACGGCCGCGGGCCGTACTTGCGCTGCAGCTCCTCGGCGGCGGCTGAGGTCGCATCCCACTCGTCGGCGTGCCGGGGCGTTGGGTCCGGGACGGCGTTGGTCGAGAAGCCGAGGTAGCCCAGGCGCGGCAGGTTGCGAGATGCGGCGAGCGCCTCCAGGCCGGCGGCGCCGATCTTGTTGTTGCTGAGCTCGAGCCACCGCAGGTTCGTGAGGTAGGGCGATGCGGCGAGCGCATCAACCTCCGCGTCGCCGAGCCCATTGTGGAGCAGGCTCAGCGACTGGATGCGTGCGAGGTGAGGCGACTGGAACAGCTCGGTGGCCACCGGCTTGACGCCTGTGAGGTCGAGGTGGAGCACCGGCGCGCGGCGGTACAACTCGGGGGCGACGGAGAGGAACCGGCCCGCGTCGAGCTTGACCTCCTCGACGAACCCGCGCATGAACACCCAACCGTCGACCAGCGGCTGGACGTTCGCGGCCCATCGCGCGCCGTGCTTGTGGAGCAGAATCACCTTGCGGTTCGATAACTCGGGGGGGGTGTTCCGTTGCGCCCGGTCCGCCCGGGCCAGCTCGAGCTGAAGGTCGATCAGCTCGGCGCGCTCGGGATCGGTCGCGGCGGCGGCGCGGGCGTAAGCGGCGCGCGGCGCGTCCTCGGTCGGCGCGTCGACGACGGCTTGCATCAGCGCAGCGAGATCGGGCACGCGGATGAGCGTAGCAGAGCCAGCGCGGCTGGTGGCCCCGATGCTCTCGCATTCCGGTCGCGACGTAGATGCCGTGCAGGATGAAGTGGAGCGCTGCTTCGGCCGGCGTGGTGGCGCGGCAGCGGAGTCCGAGCCCCTGGCGCCGCCGTCAGTCGACCGCGTCGCGTGGTGGCGGCCATTGCCACCGGCGGTGCGCGTCGAGCCACGGCCGCGGCCCGTACTTGCGCTGTAGCTCCTCGGCGGCGGCTGAGGTCGCGTCCCACTCGTCGGCGTGCCGTGGCGTCGGGTCCGGGACGGCGTTACTCGAGAACCCGACGTAGCCCAGGCGGGGCAGGTTGCGCGAGGCGGCGAGCGCCTCGAGTCCAGCGGCGCCAATCTTGTTGATGCCGAGGTTGAGCCACGCAACGTTCGTCAGGTAGGGCGAAGCGGCGAGGGCAGCGACCTCCGCGTCGCTGAGCTCGTTGCGGCGCAGGTCCAGTGACTGGATACGTGCCAGGTGAGGTGACTGGAACAGCTCAGCGGCCACCGGCTTGAGCCCGGTCAGGTTGAGGTGGAGCACGGGCGCGCTGCGGTACAGCTCGGGGGCGATGGCGAGGAATCGCGCGGCATCCAGCGTCACCACGTCGGTGAACCCGCGGAGGAACTGCCAGCTGTCGACCAGCGGACGGACATTCGCGGCCCACTGAGCCCCATGTGCACGGATCAAGGTGCCCTCGCGGTTCAGGGAAGGATGACCGTCCTCGGTGTGCGCCCGGCGGGCCCGGGCCAGCTCGAGCTGAATGTCGATCAGCTCGGCGCGCTCGGGGTCGGTCGCGGCGACCGCGCGGGCGTAGGCGGCGCGCGGCGCATCTTCGGTCGGCGCGTCGACGACGGCTTGCATCAGCGCGGCGAGGTCGGGCACGCAGGGAGCGTAGCAGAGCCGGCGCGGCTGGTGGCCCCCCGGGCGATCTCGTATCCTCGCAGCGATGACGACCCCGAGCCGCGTCGCCTTTCACATGGGCAACCCCAATGCCCCCAGCAACCCGTGGGGCCGCGACGAGCTCGACGTGCTGGGCGACGGCCGGGTCCAGTACCGCAACCTGCGCGGTCCGGGCGTGCGGTCGGTCACCGCGCAGCTGTCGCCGGCCGCGGCGGAGAAGCTGTTTGCGGCGATCGCCGCGTCGCCGTTCCCGGTGTGGACCGACGCCCGGCCGCTACCGCCGGGCAGCACGCTGATCGAGCTCACGGTAGAGCGGCCAGAGGGTGCTGCGACCGCGCGGTTCGACTATCACACGTCGCTCAAGACCCCGGGCTACGACGCGGTGGTCCGCCTGCTCACCGGCTGGGCGGGCGTGTTGCGCGCGCTGCCCGGCAAGCGCGCGGCGTCGCCGGATGACCTGACCCAGATCGTCGACCAGCCGGGCTAGCCGTGGAGGTCCCCGGCCGCCCACGCTCGCTCGCCGAGATGCAGTTCTTCGCCGGGCTGCGGCCGTGCGCCGCGTGCGGCGATCACCAGCCGGTCCGGTGGCGCACGGGCGGGCAGGGCGCGCGCTGGACGCTGCGCGGCGCGTGCACGCGGTGCGCGACCCAGCGCAGCTTCGAGTTCGTCTGCGATCGCGATCCGATCGAGGCGGCGCACGGCGAGCTCGAGCTCGGTGGCGCCGAGCCATCGACGGTGCTCGACCCGTACCTGCTGGTCGGCGAGATCGATCGGCTGGGCGCGACGATCGCCGTGCGGCCGGGGGTGCTCGCCGGCGAGTCGTGGTCGGCGAACTGGGCGCGCCTGGTCCGGCTGCGGGTGGCACTTAACGAGCTCGCCAAGTTCGTGCCGCCGGGGGCGGACGCGATCCCGGTCACCGGCGCGGCAGCCGACGACCAGCAGCGGCGTCCCGAGCGCTACGCGCGGGCCTGGATCGAGGCCGAGCGCGCGCGGTGGGCGGCGATCGCCGACCGGCTCGCCCCCGACTTCGCGCGGATCGCCGCGGCGGATCCGATGCTGTCGCGGCCGACCCCGCCGCGCGGCCGGCTCGACGAGTTCGCGCTGCGGCGCCACGGGCTGTGGGTGGCGCGCGGGCGGACCGACCAGGGACGGCTCGACCTGGTCACCTGCGACGCGCGCGAGCGGGTGCTGCGGGACGTGAACCTGACGGCCGCCCGGCTCGAGGGCGTGTGGTTCCACAAGGCCGACCTCGAGCTCGCGCGGCTCGACGCCGCCGAGCTGATCGACGTCGACTTCACGCGCGCATCGCTCGCGATGATCTCGCTGAACGGCGCCGAGCTGCGCGGCTGCGTGTTCGATCAGGCGCGGCTGCACACCACCTGGTGGCGCGGCGCGCGCGTCACCGCGAGCCGGCTGCGCGACGCGCTGATCGTCGACGCGCAGCTCGATCGCGCGGTGTTCACCGGCTGCGATCTGCGCGGCGGCTCGCTGCGCGGGACGCGGGCGATCGGGGCGGTGTTCGAGGACTGCGACCTGCGCAACGCCGTGCTCACCGGGGCGGATCTGTCGCGCGCGACGCTGCGCGGCTGCAAGGTCGCCGGCGCGCGCGGCCGGCCGGCGAGCACCGAGGGCTGGACCGTGATCGACGCCGACTTCTCCGACACCGGCGACGGGTCCGATCTCGGCGACGCCGAGGATCTGCTCGAGGAGCTGTGCGCGTGACCGGCGGGGCCGCGGGCGCAGCGCTCAGCGGCAGTTGCGCGCCAGGCTGACCGCCGCCTCGGAGAACGCCGTGGCGCTCCACAGCTCGGCGAGCGCATCGAGCTGATCGTCGAGCCCGCCCGCGGCCTCGATCACCGCGACCTGGTACGCGAGCCGGGCCTGCACCGGGATCGCGCCGGTGGCGACCTGCGCGGAGTGCGCCGCGGCGCGGGCGGTCCGCTCGGCGCTGGCCAGCAGCGCGCGGAACGCCTGCGGGTGGTTCACCGAGGTGATCCGGCCGGTGTCGTCGCTGTGGACGCCGAGCGCGTCGTACTTCGCGATCACCAGCGCGGCGCTGTGGTATGCGGCGCGCGACGCCGCGAGCGCCAGCAGGCCGGCGCCGAGCGAGCCCTCGCCCCACGCCGCGGCGATCTCGTGCGGCAGCCCGCTGGCCGCGCCGCGCACCAGCTGGTCCGCGATCAGGTAGTCGGGCTCGATCGCCGCGAGCCGCCAGCGCGCCGCGTCCGCGATGATCCCCGCCTTGCGGGCGAGCGGCTCGACGAGCAACGCGTCGAGCTGGGCGAGCGCTGCCGCCGCGACCTGGCGCTGCGCCGCGGCGGTCCGCGTCAGCTCCGCGGCCGACGACGCACAGGCCGGACCGCCGGCCTCGCCGGCGCCCGGGTCCGGCGCGAGGTCGAGCTCCTGCTCGGCGACGGTGGTCTCCGCCACCGCGCGCAACAGGCGCAGCACCGCAGGCGCGATCGCGGCCGCCGCCGACTCGGCGGTCGCCGGCGAGCCGAGCTCGGTGGCTGGCTTGCCGCGCAGCTCGCCGAGCGTCTGGGTCGCCGCGCGCAGCGAGTCGGCGGCGAGCTCGTGGTAGGCCCAGCCGCGCAGCACGGCCTGGAGCGCCTCGATCGCCGTCAGCTGCCCGGCCAGGATCGCCGGCGGCTGCCCGGCGATCCGTTCGAACGCCGCGCGCAGGCCGGCGTCGCCGGGGTCGAGCGCCGCGAGCGCCGCGATCGCC
>DATAPF010000186.1:0-11400 GCA_036265355.1 Kofleriaceae bacterium
CTCAAGACCTTCGTCAAGACCCACCTGGCCCCGTTCAAGTACCCGCGCTGGGTCGAGATCGTCCGCGAGCTGCCCAAGACCGCGACCGGCAAGATCCAGCGCTTCAAGCTGCGCGGGCCGCGGCCGTAGCAGCGCGCGGCCCAGCGGCTGGCTTCAGCGCGAGCGACGATCCCGCGGTACACTGCGCATGCTGCATCGCAAGGCTAGGTTCCATGGCACAAGCGCTGAAGTTCCACGCCGTCGTTTCTGGCAAGACGTTGTCCCTGCCGGACCTCAGTGCGTTCGAGGGCAAGCGGGTGGAGGTCATCGTCGTCGAGGAAGAAGCGCCAGCCGAGATCGCAGCCTCACCACGAGGACAGCGCCCGCTCGGGTTGTTGCGCGGACAGTTCGTCGTTCCCGATGACTTCGATGCGCCGCTGCCACCCGAGATCCAGCAGTACTTCGACGGCGATGCTGATACGCCGTGAAGCTCCTCGTGGATACGCACATCTGGTTGTGGACGCTCACGACACCGGAGCGGATGAACGAAGCTGCTCGCGAGGCGATCGCGAACCCGGCCAATGAGGTGATCGTGTCCGTGGCCAGCGCATGGGAGGTTGCAATCAAGCACGCGCTCGGCAAGCTACCGCTGCACGTACCGCCGGCTCGGCTCGTAGAGATCTCGGTGACGATGTTCGCCGTGAACGTCCTCCCCATCGCGCTCGACCACGCCCTCGCCGCAGCGGCCCTCCCCCCACATCATCGCGATCCGTTCGACCGCATGCTCGTGGCGCAAGCTCAGCTCGACGGCTTGACGCTCGTCACGGCGGATGACGTGCTCCGACAGTACGGCTGCACGCTCTTGTGGGCGGCATGAACCGCCCCTGAGACGGTGCAGCGGCTGCTGCACAAAGTGCCGAGGTTCCACATCCGCACACCGCTCGACCAGGTCACGAGCCCTCAGTGCCAGAACCCGATGTCGACCGCGACGTTGCGGTAGCGGTCGGCGACGTCGCCGATCAGCGAGATCCGGCCGCGCCGCTCGCCGAACAGCTGGAACGCCAGCACGCGCAGGTCGATGCCGAACGTCGCGTGGGCCCGACCGCTGACACTGTCGAATCGCCCCGGCTCCCAGTACGAGCCGGCGCGCAGCCGGAGCCGGCCCGGCAGGCACTCGTACGCCGCACCGCCGCGCACGCTGACCACGGTGTGGCGCCCCGACGGCTGGAGCTCGTGCATGCCGAACGCCTCGACGCCGGCGCCGCTCGCGGTCGCGCCGGTGACCACGAGGTCCGCGGCGAGGGTGAGCGATGGCTCGTCGCGGAACGGCGTCGTCACCTGCTGATTCCACGCGGTCGGGGCCCAGCGGTACGCGGCGCCCGCGACCAGCCGCGCCGGCGAGCGCACCCGGGCCGGCAGGATGTACGTCATGCAGTTCTCGGGGTCGTCGCACTGGCCGGGCTGGACCTCGCCGCCGTCGATCGCGTCGTCGATCGCGCCGCCGAGCCGGTAGCTCTCGCCGTGCGGCAGCCAGGTCGCCCCGGCGACAAGGCCGCTGCCGGAGATCGAGAACAGCGCCGGTCCGGACGACGGATCGAGCTGGAACCTCGCGATCTGGAAGCCGCCGCCCACCGCGAGGTCGATCTGCGGGATCCAGGTCGACACCACCACGCGCAGCCGCAGCGCGTTGGTGGTGAGCGACGAGCCGGTCACGGGGGTCTGCTGGAGTAGCGTGGTGAACGCCGCGGCCCAGTTGCCGATCCGCCCGCCGAGCCCGGCGGTGATCAGCTGCGCGCCGCCCGAGGCGACCTGGCCGTTGTTGTCGTAGTCCGACGAGTACTGGCCGGTCAGGTAGCTGAAGTGATAATCGAGGCTCCAGCGATCGTGGTCGGTGGTCGGCCGCACCGCGATCGCGGACGGGTTCATCAGCACGCCGGCGGTGCCGAGCACGACCGCCGCGCCGGCGCCGCCCATGCCGACCATGTCGGTGTTGCCGATCGCGACCCCGTCGTAGAGATCGATCGCGTAGGCCCGGCTGGTGATCGGCGGGTACTGCGCGCGCGCCGGACGCGCCGCCGCGAGCGTGAGCGCGATCACGACGAGGCCGAGCCGGAGCACGCCGGCATGATACGGCATCCTGCGGCGTCGTACCTCAGGCAGTGCGCTGGACGGCCTCGACGACCGCGGCCGGCGTGATGCCGAGCTTCTCCAGCACGACCTCGCCCGGCGCCGACGCGCCGTAGCGATCGATGCCGATCGCGACCCCGCGGTCGCCGATCAGCTCGCGCCAGCCGAACGTGATGCCGGCCTCGACCGAGACCCGGCGATGCTGCGACGGCGGCAGCACGGCGTCGCGGTACGACTGGGGCTGGGCCGCGAACAGCTCCCAGCACGGCATCGACACCACGCGGGCCGACACGCCGAGCCGCGCCAGCTCGTCGCGCGCCGCCAGCGCGACCCAGACCTCCGAGCCGGTGGCGAGGATGATCGCGTCGCCGCCGTCGGCGAGCACGTAACCGCCGCGCTCGGCGCCCGGCGCGCCGGGCTGGGTGACGACCGGCAGGTCCTGGCGCGACAGGATCAGCGCGGTCGGCCCGTGGGTCTTGGCCAGCGCATAGCGCCAGCCCGCGACGGCCTCGTTGGCGTCACACGGCCGGAACACGCACAGGTTGACGATCGCGCGCAGCGCCATCAGGTGCTCGACCGGCTGGTGGGTCGGGCCGTCCTCGCCCAGGCCGACCGAGTCGTGGGTCCACACGAAGATCGCCGGCATCTTGTTGAGCGCGGCGAGCCGGACCGGCGGCCGCATGTAGTCGCTGAACACCAGGAACGTCGCGACGAACGGCCGGACGCCACCGTGGTACAGCAGGCCGTTGCCGATCGCGCCCATGCCGTGCTCGCGGATGCCGAACCGCAGGTTCCTGCCCTCGCCGGCCCGGACGTAGTTGCCACCCGGCAGCATGGTCTTGGTCGACCCGGCGAGGTCGGCGTCGCCGCCGAACAGCCACGGGATCTTCGCCGCGAGCGCGACCATCACCTTGCCGGCGGCGCTGCGGGTCGCGACCGGCTTGTCGCCCGGCGACGCCACCGGCAGGTCCTGATCCCAGCCGGCGGGCAACTCGCCGCGGATCGCGGTGTCGAGCAGCGCGGCGGCGTCGGGGTGGGCCGCGCGGTACGCCGCAAGCTTGGTGTCCCAGGTCTGGTGGGCATCGGCGCCGCGCTTGGCGCCCTCGGCCATGTGGGCGCGGACCTCGTCGGGCACGAAGAACTGGGCGTCGGGATCCCAGCCCAGCGCCTGCTTGGTCGCCCGGACCTCGGCCTCGCCGAGCGGCGAGCCGTGCGCGGCGCTGGTCCCGGCCTTCTTGGGCGAGCCGAAGCCGAGCGTGGTGCGGACGAGGATGATCGACGGCCGGCCGGTCTCGGCCCTGGCCGCGGTGATCGCCGCGTCGAGCGCGGCGAGATCGGTGTCGCCGTGGTCGACGCGCTGGACGTGCCAGCCGTACGCGGCGTAGCGCATGCCGACGTCCTCGGACATCGAGTCCGACAGCGGGCCGTCGAGCGTGACGTGGTTGGCGTCGTACAGGAACAGCAGCTTGCCGAGCCCGAGGTGGCCCGCGATGCTCGACGCCTCGGACACCACGCCCTCCATCATGTCGCCGTCGGACACCAGCGCGTAGGTCCGGTGATCGATGATCTCGTGGCCGGGCCGGTTGAAGCGGTGGGCCAGGAAGCGCTCGGCGATCGCCATGCCGACCGCGTTGGACGCGCCCTGGCCGAGCGGCCCGGTGGTGGCCTCGACGCCCGGCGTGTCGTGCCACTCGGGGTGGCCCGGCGTCCGGCTGCCCCACTGGCGGAACTGCTTGAGCTCGTCGAGCCCGAGCCCGTAGCCGGTGAGGTGGAGCAGCGAGTACAGCAGCGCCGAGCCGTGGCCCGCCGACAGCACGAAGCGGTCGCGATCGAACCAGGTCGGCGCACCCGGGTCGTGCTTGAGGTGGTGCTGCCACAGCACGTAGGCCATCGGCGCGGCGCCGAGCGGCAGTCCGGGGTGGCCGGAGTTCGCCTTCTGCACGGCGTCGATCGACAGGGTCCGGAGCGTATTGATCGCCAGCGTGGACAGGTCGGGCTTCATGATCCGCGGCGACCCTAGCACGGCGCGGGCGACCCGCTCCATGCGGCGTCCAGCTCGACCACGAAGCGCGCCCCGGGAGCTGCGTGCTCGACCCAGACCCGCCCACCGATCGCCTCGATCTGGCTCTTGACGATCGCCAACCCCAGGCCGCTGCCGCCGCGATCCCGGCTGCGGCCGGCGTCGAGCCGGTAGAACCGCTCGAAGATCCGGTCCTCGTGGCCATCCGGAATCCCGGGACCGCGATCGGCGATCGCGAGCCGCACCCGCTCGGCGACGCGCTCGGCGCTGACCGTGACCGGCGTGTTGTTGCCGTACTTGACCGCGTTGTCGATCAGGTTCTGGACGATGTGGTCGAGGCCCTCGCGGGTGCCGAGCACCGACAGCCCGTCGGCGACGTCGACCTCGATCTGCGCGCTCGGCGTCACGCCCCGCGCGGTGCGCGCCGCGTCGCCGATCACCTCGGCGAGCGCGACCGGCGCGCGGGTGCCGACCGCCTCGGCCCGGCCCTCCAGGGTGTCGAGCACGAGCAGATCGGCGACCAGCGCGCCGATCCGCTGGGCATTGCGGTGGATCGTCGTCACGAACTCCTGCGAGGTCTCGGGATCGACGCCGCCGGCCAGCAGGGTCTCGGCGTAGCCCGAGATCGCGGTGACCGGCGTGCGCAGCTCGTGCGCGGCGTTGGACAGGAACTCGCGGCGCACCGCCTCCAGCGCGCGCAGCCGGGTCACGTCGTAGAGCACGACGATGGCCCCTGCGTCGCCGTGCCCCGGCCGGCTGCCGCGCGGCGGCCCGAGCGGCCGGGCGCTGGCACGCACGGCGCGGCCGACCAGCTCGAGCTCCTCGTCGGCCTGCTCGCCGGCGAGCGCGCGGCTGACCAGCGGCGCCAGCCGGTCCGGCAGCTCGCTGCCGCCGCCGATCAGCGGCCGCGCGGCGTCGTTGACCAGCGCGATCCGGCGATCGCGGCCGACCACGATCACGCCCTCGACCAGGCCGCCGAACACGACCGACAGCAGGTCGCGCTGCTCGGTCAGCTCGCCGACCCGCGCCTTGACCTCGCCGGCCATCCGGTTCATCGCGCGCGCCAGCACGCCGAGCTCGCCGCCCGAGTCGATCGGCGGCGGCGCCTCGTAGTCGCCGCGCGCCAGCTTCTCGGCGGTGTGGGTCATCTGCTGCAGCGGCCGGGTCAGCGCACGGATGAACACGAACGACAGCACCAGGCAGCCGAGGAAGCCGAACCCGAAGCCGACCAGCAGCCGGTTGCGCATCCGCGCCCGGGCGACGACCACATCGCCGAGCGGGACCGCCAGCCGGATCACCAGGCCGTCGTCCGCCGGGACCGCGACCAGGTACTGCGGCGGCTCGTCGGCGCGCAGCGTGCGGATCGTGTGGCCGACCTCGCCGGCGCGCGCCCGCGCCACCTCCCAGGCGTCGCCGACCGGCCGGCCGACCGCCTCGGGCTCGTGCGAGTCGCCCAGCACCACGCCGCCGGAGTCGACGATCGTGATCCGCGTCCCCATCGCCGCCGCCAGCCGCGGCGCGAGCTGGTCGAGGTGGCCGGCGTTCGACAGCCAGCCCGCCGCCTCGCGGGCCTGCGTCGTCATCCGGCTGTCGAGCGACGCGGTCAGATCGCTCGCCAGCGTGCGCTCGATCGCGAACAGCGTCCCGGTGCCGACGACGACGACCAGGGCGACGAACGTGATCAGCAGGCGGATGCGGAGCGAGCTACGCACGTTCGCCGAGCGTAGCAGCTGGACGCCGGATCGAGCTACGCCTGGCCGTCGCGCCGCGCGCGGTAGCCGAAGCCGTGCACGGTCTCGATCACATCGGCGGCGCTGCCCAGGCTGACCCGCAGCCGGCGGACGTGGACGTCGACCGTGCGGGTGTTGATGTCGCCGCGCATCTCCCAGACCTGCTCGAGCAGCTCCTCGCGCGAGAACACCCGGCCGGGATCGCTGACCAGCAGCTGCAGCAGCTTGTACTCGAGCGGGCGGAGCTGGGCCGGCGCGCCGTCGATCCGGACGTCGTGGGTGATCGGATCGACCTCGATCGGGCCGACCTTGAGCACGCCGCCGACCTCGCTGGCGGCCGGCCGGGTGCGGCGCTCGGCGAGCCGGTTGGCCAGCGCGGTGACCCGCAGCACGACCTCGCGGACCACGAATGGCTTGACCACGTAGTCGTCGGCGCCGACCTCGAGGCCGAGGATGCGATCCTCGGCCTCGCCGCGCGCGGTGAGCATCAGCACGCCGGCATCACCGACCGCCGGGTCGGCGCGGATCTGCTTGCACACCTCGTAGCCCGACTGGTCGGGCAGCATCAGATCGAGCACGACGACGTCGGGCCGCGCGCGCCGCACCTCGTCGAGGCCAGCCGCGCCGGTCATCGCCGAGGCCACGGTGAACCCGGCGCCCCGCAGGTTGAACTCCAGCAGGCGAGCCACGTCCCGCTCGTCCTCGATGATGACCACGCGGCGTTCCACCCGACGGTTATAGCCCGGTTACACCGCTGTCACAGGCCGTCTACGGATCGCTCGTAGCGTGACGCCGTGCGCCACGCGCCGCCCGGGTCCGCGCCGGATCCGCAGGAGCGGTGCCGGATCCGGTGATGGTGTAGTGTGCGGCGCCTGTCACGCCATGAAGCCAGAGACCGCCGCCGCCCAGGCCCTGCATTCCATCGATGACGCCACCGGCGCGGTGGTCCCACCGATCTACCTCGCGACGACCTACGCGCGCGACGCCGACTACGCGTCGCGCGGCCAGACCTACGCGCGCGACGAGAACCCGACGCTGGTCCCCGCCGAGCGCGTGCTCGCCGCGCTCGAGGGCGGCGCCGCCGCGCTGACCTTCGCGTCGGGGATGGCCGCGGCGACCGCGGTGTTCCGCGCGCTGTGCCGGCCCGGCGATCACATCGTCAGCCCGCGGGTCGGCTACTACACCCTGCGCGCCTGGCTCGAGCGATTCTGCGCGCGCTGGGGCCTGAGCCACGACCTGGTCGACACCACCGACCTCGCCGCGGTGCGCGCCGCGCTGCGCCCGACCACGCGCGTGGTGTGGCTGGAGACCCCGGCCAACCCGACCTGGGAGGTCACCGACCTCGCCGCGGTCGCCGAGCTCGCGCACGCCGCCGGCGCGGTGGTCGCGGTCGACTCGACCTGCGCGACCCCGGTCCATACCCGGCCGATCGCGCTCGGCGCCGACCTCGTGATGCACGCGGCGACCAAGTACCTCGCCGGCCACTCCGACGTGCTCGCCGGCGCGCTGGTCACCGCGACCGCCGACGCCGCGTGGGCGCAGATCGTCGAGCTCCGCCACGACGAAGGTCCGCTGCTCGGCCCGCTCGAGGCCTACCTGCTGACCCGCGGCATGCGCACGCTGTTCGCGCGGGTCGAGCGGTCGAGCCGCACCGCGCAGCACCTCGCCCACGAGCTCGCGGCGCGCGGCGTCACCGTGCGCTACCCCGGGCTGGCGTCGCACCCGCAGCACGCGATCGCCGCCCGCCAGATGCAGCGCGGGTTCGGCAGCATGCTGTCGATCCAGGTCGGCGGCGGCGCCGCGCGCGCGCTCGAGATCATCAAGCGGCTGCGGGTCTGGATCCCGGCGACCTCGCTCGGCGGGGTCGAGAGCCTGATCGAGCACCGCCACACCATCGAGGGCCCGCATACCACCGCCCCGCCCGACCTGCTGCGCCTGTCGGTCGGCCTGGAGCACGAGGCCGACCTGCTCGACGACCTGGTCGCCGCGCTCGCCGCGCCGTGAGCCGGATGGCGCTCGACCTGCGGATCGCGACCTGCGTCGCGCTGCCCGAGCCCGACGTCGACCAGGCGCCGCTCGCCGCCGCGCTCGCCGCCGCCGGGCTGTCCGCCGCGCTGGTCGGCTGGGACGATCCGGCGGCCGACTGGGACGCGCCGATCCCGACGCTGGTGCGCTCGACCTGGAACTACCCCGCCGCGCCCGCCGCGTTCCTGGCCTGGGTCGATCGCGCCAGCGCCGCCGCGCCGATGCTCAACCCGCCCGACGTCGTGCGCGGCAACGTCCACAAGCGCTACCTGCTCGAGCTCGCAGCGCGCGGGGTCCCGGTGGTGCCGACCGTGCTCGTCGAGCCCGGCCAGACCTGCGAGCTCGCCGCGCTCGCCGCGCCGAGCGTCGTGATCAAGCCGGCGATCGGCGCCGCGTCGCTGGCGACCCGCCGGTTCGCGCCCGGCGATCCCGCCGCGCTCGCCCACCTCGCCGCGATCACCGCCGAGCGCGCCGCCCTGGTCCAGCCCTACGTCGCCTCGGTCGAGGGCCACGGCGAGCGCGCGCTGGTCTGGATCGACGGCGAGCTGTCGCACGCCGTCCGCAAGCGGCCGCGGTTCACCGGCGACGCCGAGCAGGTCGATGGCCCGGTCGCGATCGCCGAGGACGAGCGCGCGGTCGCCGAGGCCGCGCTCGCCCCGGTCGCCGGCCGCATCCTGTACGGCCGGGTCGACGTCGCGCGCGACGCCGCCGGCCAGCCGATGGTGATGGAGCTCGAGCTGATCGAGCCCTCGCTGTACCTGACGCGCTGCCCGCGCGCGCTCGACCGCTTCGTCGCCGCGATCCGCCGCTGGCTGGCGGCTCAGCCGCCGGGCGCGATGAGGCGGTAGCGCGCCGTGACCTCGGTGATGACGCCAGCCACCGGCGCGATCTCGCCGACGATACCCGGGAGCAGGGCATCGAGGTCGGCGAGCGTCGGCGCTCTTGGACTCGGCTTGGTCGTGCTCATGGCGGCATCCCTTGGATGGCCAGGATCGTACCAGTCGGTCGCCCACAGGTCGACCCGAGCGACTCCGGGCCGATCAGCTCGGGCCGCCGTGCGTCACCGCCTTCGCTCTCCAGCGCATCTGCACGGCGTCCGGTTCACCCGCTCGGCGATAGCACCGGCCAACCTGCTCAGCCACCGCGTCCGTTCCTCGGCGGTGACCTTCCCTGGCTGGTGATGGAGCTGATGCCACTCGGTGCCCGGATCGGCCGGGATCGCGAACGTCGGTACCAGGTCCTCGGAGTCCGCAGGGCAACCGAGCATCGCCTCGCAAGGCATTCACCCCGCGAACACATCGACGTCTTGGGGTGGCTTGCTGGTCAGCGTGTCGCGTCGGGATCGACGGAAGAACGACAGGTCGACCGTGGACCACGTCAGCTCGGCCACCATGCTACACAGCTCGGCCTGCACGTCGTTGAACGGGATCAGATTCTCCACTGCAAACCGCATATCCTCCGAGATGCGTGCCTTCGACGTTGGTTCAGCCATGGTCGTGCTCCTCCATCAACAGCTTACCCGGGGTATGGGGGCTCGTGTCCGTTGGTTCGCGTCGGGACGCAGTCGTTACGTCTGACAGTGCTGCCGCGCAACTCAGCAGGATCACGCAGCGATCCGGTGCTCCACGCGGACTGAAAATCCGCGTGTCGTTGGTTCAATGGAGGCCCTGGGCACGAACAAGACCGTCGATCAGCCAGCAGGGCCGTGCGGTGACCGCCGAGGACGACGGTCGCTGAATGGCTGTCTACGTAGCCACGCCAGTGGCTCGCGGCAAGGCATTGCCGAGCGCCTACCGACAGACGACCGCCGATCTCGGCGTGCATCGGCGCGCTTACCGCTGATCCTCTGGTGCGGCTGGCGGCCACCAGTCGGCGACGTTGAGCGGGACCGCATCGAACGGAGCGATCCGGGCCTCGGTCTCGTCGCTGTACGTGCCGATGATGCGCCCGTCGGTGGACTCCAGCCGGTGCGCGGTCAGCACGCGGGCTTCCAAGTCCACGACCCACGCGTAGGCCACACCGACCTTGGCGTAGTAGGGCAGCTTGCGCAGCAGGTCGTGGCGCCGCGTTGTCTTCGACAGGATCTCGCAGACCCAGTCAGGCACCACGCGGACCGGTTCGTCGCCCGGGCAACTCGGGCATGCGCTCGCGGCGCCAGCCGGCCACGTCGGGCGAATCTCCTTGGTGTCGTTGGGCAGTTCGATCCCCGGGCTCGGCGATGATCCACCATCCGCCTTGGCGGAGCCTGGAGGAGCAGCTGCCGACATATCATGGGAGGATCCCGGATGGCAGAGTGCCCATCACCCATGACGCCGGTGGCCTGGTCTGCCTCGATGTCGCCGGCAAATCCCCGACAGCGTTGGTTCTGGGATCACGAGCAGCGCCGGCTCACGTCGAACCTCCAGGACGCCGCAGCGGAGCTGGACGCGGCAGCAGGTCTTGACGCTCGCCGGTTATCGGTCCATGGAATCATTCGCGAATAAGTGCGGCAACACCCCGAGAAAATTCCACAGGTTTTCAGGTTGTTTCTTCCTAGAGCAGATCAACTGTCACATTGTCGATCAACATCGTCACATCAGGGGAAGTTGCATCGATCGAAAGGAGTTCGATATTCACACCGACTGTAGTGATAACTGAGTCCGCGGTTGTGCGAATATTAGATAACCCTGCGGTCATGGTAGTTGCATTCCACTTGAAGGTAACCGCCCCGGCAGTGGTCGAGAATTCCACATCCATTACCCCATGGGTCCAGCTATCGAGCGTTGGATCTTGGGATGGCTGCATCGCAATAGCTGATGCTCCGTCCGTTTTCCCGTTGGCGATATTGACAAACCACGCCGTATTAGCGCCGTCTACCAGTGATATTTGTCTGATACCGTTATCGTCTATTTGAAAAAGGCCCATTGCTTGCGAGCCGTCCGTGAATGTATATGTATGAAGCTTGTAGTCGAGTTCGAGATGCATATGTGTTTTCCCATTCGCTGGCAGCGTAACGTTCAATGCTGCTTGGCCACCGTTGCCTGTCGCCTTGCAATTGAGTTGAAGAGAACGCGGCGCACTCATGTAGTCACCGACTGCGGAAGCATAGGTACACCCCCCACCCTGTTGCGAAGCTGTCCAACCGCTCGTCGGGTCCGGCGAGTCATCAAAGTTGGAGCAAAAATCGTGCCTTGCGCCTAAGCAGCGCGGTGATCCAGCGGCATCTTGCGGCCGAGACCCAGCGGCATCTTGTGGTTGCGAGTCTCCGTTGGCATCGTTCGAGGTGTTCGATGAGCTTGCAGCGTCTGGTTGGCTCATTGAGGCTATTGAGCCACAAGCGGCCCAGCCCAATAGACAGAGAGTCGAGGCGATCCATTTCACGCGAGCCCCCCAATGTTCGATGAACCAGTGCTCACAAACCACTCCTTGGCGCCGCTTGCAGACTGCCAGGTAAGCGATTGTGGTCTTTGTGCGGACGAGGTGCTGTAACGTATCTGGCTGATTCTTCACGGCTTGCTATTCTCCATTGTCTCAGGTGAA
>DATAPF010000187.1:0-7873 GCA_036265355.1 Kofleriaceae bacterium
ACGCCGAGACCGGCGGGATGCTCGAAGACCTGCAGCCAAAGACCTGCGAGCAGCTCTACACGGCGATGGTGAAGACCTGCGCGGTGGACACGCATCGCAACGCCCTGGCAGAGGCCAAGGCGTTCGGCGGCTGGTGCGTGAAGCAGGGGTGGATCGCGGCGAACCCGGTCGCCGAGGTCACCGCGGTCGGGCAACGCAACCGGGGCAAGAAGCAGCTGCGGATCGACGAGGCGCGCAAGCTCGTCGACCTGTGCGTGCGCAGGGCGAACGAGGGCGATGAAGCCGCGGTCGGCGCGATGACCGCGTTCCTGCTCGGGCTGCGGGCCTCCGAGGTCACGGACCGCGTGGTACGCGATCTCGACGACGATGGACGACTGCTCTGGATCGAGTTCGGCAAGACCAAGCGCTCTCGGCGCACGCTGGAGGTACCGGCCATCCTGCGGCCCTACCTCTTGGCGCTCGCCAAGGGCCGCGCCCCCGATGCCCAGCTGATCAGCCGCACGGTGTCGCGGCGCAGCGGCAAGAAGCGGGATCGCTTCTGGCTGCTCTATCACGTCGAGCGGTTGTGCGCGGACGCCGGGGTACCCGTGGTGTGCACGCAGTCGTTGCGGGGCCTACATGCCTCGGTGGCCACCGATGCAGGCGCCACCTCGCACGTCGTTGCGTCCGCCCTCGGCCACAGCTCCCCGGCCGTCACGCACGCCCACTATATTGATGGCGCCACGGCCCGCCGCGCCCGGACCCGGCGGGTGGTCGGCACGGTGGCCCCCAAGGCGCCGCTGCGCGCGGTCGAAGGCGCAGCCTCCCCGGGGCCTGAAGTGGCGTCCAGGACGCAGCGGAAAGCGGTCCGCCGCGTGACCCGGAAGGCGGCCGATCCTGCCCCGGAAGCGGGTGGGAACGCCACCTCTCGGGCGCCGGCCGAACCCACTGGTTCGCCGCCAGTGTTGGTAACTGGTAACGCCGGATGAGTTACCAGAAAGCCGAAAAGACTTTCGCGGCTTTCGCCGCTGAAGCGCAAGCCGCGAAGATCGTTGGTGCGAATGGCCGGACTCGAACCGGCACGGTGTTACCCACTGGTACCTGAAACCAGCGCGTCTACCAATTCCGCCACATTCGCAGGGGCCCCGGGCCGGTTGGCCCGAAGGAAGGTAGGGATGCCACAGCTGCGGCGTGAGCACAAGGTCCAGGGGCAGGACTGATCGCCCCAAGGAGGGGCCCGAGGACGGGCCCAATGCGGCGTTTTCCGTGTAAGGGCAAGGAGTTGGTGACGATCGCAGCTTTACTCACGGATCCGGGACGGTCTACCATCGGTAGAGCGGTACTTCGAGTCTGCGATGGCCAAGCTGATCGTTATCTCCGGGGACGAGCGGCAGGAGTTCGAGCTCGCTGCCTTCAACACCATCGGCCGGCACCCGGACAACACGATCCAGATCCTCGACCGGATCATCTCGAAGGAGCATGCCCAGATCCAGCGGGCGGCGGACGGGCGGTACCTGCTGCGCGACCTGCGGTCGCTCAACGGGACGTTCATGCGCGGCGAGCGGATCTCGGACCACTACCTGAGCGACGGCGACGAGTTCACGATGGGGTCGACGCGGATCGTGTTCGTCGACAAGCCCAAGACGGACGACGTGCTGCAGCGGGTGACGATCGCGCCCGGGCTGACCGAGAGCCACATCCGCGGCCGGATCCAGGCAAACACGGGCGACTTCATGCCGGAGCGGCAGATCGCCGACGACAAGAACCTGCGGCGGGATTACGAGCGGCTGCGGATCGGGCACGAGCTGGCGCGCGCGGTGGGCAGCGAGCTCGACCTCGACAAGCTGCTGCCGAAGATCCTCGACAAGGCGTTCGAGCTGGTCGGCAGCGACCGCGGGGTGATCCTGCTGGTCGACGATCGCGGCGAGCTGGTGCCGCGCTACGTGAAGACGCGGAGCGGCAAGAGCGATCCGAACATCGTGCTGTCGAAGACGGTGATGGCCGAGGTGACGACCAACCGGGCGGCGGTGCTGTCGTCGGACGCGACGATGGACGCGCGGTTCTCGGGGGCGCACTCGATCATCATGCAGGGGATCCGGTCGACGATGACGCTGCCGCTGCTGCATGCGGGCGACCTGCTCGGGATCATGCACCTGGACTCGCTGTTCACGTCGAACGCGTTCACCGAGAAGGACCTGCAGATCTGCACCGGGATGGCGGCGCAGGCGGCGATCTCGATCCAGAACGCGCGGCTGGCGACGCGGATCGAGAAGGAGGCGCAGACGCGCGCGCAGATCTCGCGGCTGATCCCGCCGTCGGTGGTGGAGCAGGTGCTCAAGGGCGAGCTGACGATCGAGAAGGGCGGCCGGCAGACCGAGGTCACGATGCTGTTCTCGGACATCCGCGGGTTCACGACGATGTCGGACGGCCGGCCGCCGCAGGAGATCGTGAACACGCTGAACGAGTACTTCGAGGTGATGGTCGACATCCTGTTCAAGTACTCGGGGACGCTCGACAAGTTCGTCGGCGACGAGATCATCGGACTGTTCGGCGCGCCGATCGCGATCGACGACGCGCCGTTCAAGGCGGTGGCGTGCGGGCTGGCGATGCTGCAGGGGCTGGAGGAGTTCAACCGGACGCGCGCCGCGGAGAACCAGGCGCCGATCCGGATCGGGATCGGGATCAACACGGGGAACGTGATCACCGGGTCGATCGGCTCGACGCGCGCGCTGCAGTACACGGCGATCGGCGACGCGATGAACGTGGCGTCGCGGCTGGTCAACGTCGCGAGCTCGGGAGAGATCATCGTGTCCGAGGACACGTATCGCTACATCGCGGGCCGGGTCGAGGCGACCGCGCTGCCGCCGGTGAAGGTCAAGGGCAAGGCGGAGGAGCTCAAGGTCTACCGCATCACCGGGCTGCGCAAGATGAACACGCCGCTGCCCGGCGAGTGGACCGGGCCGACGAACCACTGAGCCCTGCCCGCTCGACGAGCAGCCCGGAGCCGGTCCGATCCGCGGCGGTGGTCGAGCACCGGCGAAGCTGCGAAGCCACGCGCGCAGCCTGGCGGCCGGCCGGGGCTCGCCAGCCGGTGAATGCGGCGGACCCCGGGCGTCAGCCCGCGATCGCCCCGCAGGCGTCAGCCCGCGATGGCCCCGCAGGTGTCAGCCCGCGATCGCCCCGCAGGCGTCAGCCCGCGATCGCCCCGTGGGCGTCAGCCCGCGATCGCCCCGCGGGCGTCAGCCCGCGATAGTTAGACCCATCTGGGCGCGGACGGTGAAGAACTCCTCGGAGATCGAGTACAGGACCAGCTCCTTGATCTTGTCCTTGACCTGCGGGCCGCCCATGACGACGGGCTCGGCGGACACCATGCGGGCGGCGACCTCGAGGTCACCGCACACGACGAAGCCGGCGCGGTGCGAGGTGGCGTCGACGGCATAGCCCCACTTGGCGAGGTTGATCTCGGGGGCGGCCTGGATGAACCGGGCGACGACCGCGCCGAGCTGCTCGAGCAGCTGGGGCGGCATGCGCTTCTGCATCTCGGGCAGGTACTGCTGGACGAGCTGGACCATGTCGGGCGGCACCGGGAACCGGGGCTGGACCATGACGATCGCCGCCAGCACGACGACCTTGAGCTCGGTGTTGGTCGGCAGCAGCATCTTCAGGTAGTACTCGGGCCGCATGAAGGTCAGCCGGCGGGCCGAGACGAACGCGATCTCGCGCTCGGACTTGCCCTGCAGCAGGTGGGGCCGGATCACGAACGACCGGCACAGCTCGTTCTTCTCGATCGCGTTGGCGAGCTGGATGTCGGCGGACTTGTTGTCCTCGACGAGGTAGACCTCCGGCAGCTGGACGTTGAGGACCTGGGCGACATAGTAGAACAGCTTGGAGAACATCAGCGGATCGCCCTGGAGCTGACGGCGGTCCTTGCGCTTGACGCCGAAGTCCTTGTGAGGGAATGCCTTCATCGCGGCGACGCCCTCCCAGCACGCGCCGAAGATCGCGCTGATGTAGCGGTTCTCGTCGGGGTGGATCAGCCTGCCCCAGGTGTCCGGGCTCATCACGTTCTTGGCCTTGACCAGGCCGCGCGGCTTGTACTGCTCGTAGAACTGGAGCTCTTCGGGGTCGGCCTTCTTGAGGAACGCGAGCGTGTTGCACACGCACCAGGTCTTGTCGTACTGGTGCGCGTCCATGTAGATCCGGCGCAGCGCCTTGTACGAGTCGTACTTGAACGGCTCGTTGCGCAGCATGCGCACGTGCTGCTCGACCGCCTTGTCGGTGTAGTCGGGGCCGGCGACCAGGTAGAGCTCGGCCAGGATCTCGGCGCGATCGGTGCCGTCGGGCCGCATCTCGTTGCGCGGATCGAGCTGCTGGGCGATCTCGAACGCCTGGGTCGCCGACTGGTAGTGCTTGAGCCGCGAGCGGTAGATCTCGCCGAGGCCGTCGAACAGGCCGACCTGGATCCGGTGGAAGGTCGGCGAGCCCTGGGCCGGCAGGCGCTTGATCATGTCGCGGTAGGCGCGCTCCTGGGCCTTCCAGTCGCGCTTGGTGGTCAGCACCTTGTCGATCGCCTCGAACGACTTGAGCGCGCGCGGGATCATCGCCTCGGGCAGCCGCTCGGGGCTCTCGAAGAAGCTGTTGAGCGCCTTGTTGTAGTACTCGACCGCCTCGTCGAGCGACTTGAGCTCGTCGCGGCACACCGTGGCGGCGGCGTGGTAGTACGCGCCGCGGCGCAACGAGTCAGGCTCGAGCGCGATGAACCGCTCGATGGTCTCGACCGCCTTCTTCCACTGCTTGGTCTCGGTGTAGAGGTCGAGGACCTTCTGGAGCAACTGGTGGTCCTCGGGGGAGACCTCGAGGGCGTCGAGGTAGGCGGCGGTGGCCTTCTGCGGGTTCTGCAGCTTGTCGTGGTAGATGCCGCCGATGTCCGACAGCAGCGAGGTCTTCTCCTTCGTGCTGCTGGTGACCATCAGGCCGCGCATCGCGTGGATCACCGCCTCGTAGTCGCCCTGCTGCTGCTGGAGCTCGATCACCGCCTCGAGGGTGTCGCGGTGGTGCGGGTCGATCTCGAGGGCCTTCTCGAACATGTTGAGCGCCTTCTTGCGCTCGCCGAGGGCCTGGCGAACCATGCCGAGCCGGTTGTAGATCCGGACCACGTCGGCCTCGCCCTGCCCGTCGCGGTGCTGGACGAGGATGGTCTGGTAGATCTTCCCGGCGGCCTCGAAGTCCTGCATCTTGAACAGCAGGTCGGCGCGGCCGACCAGGGTCGGCAGGTACGTCGAGTCGATGTCGTAGGCGGCCTTGTAGTAGCCGAGCGCCTTGTGGTAATCGCCGAGCTCGTCGGCGGTGCGCGCGGCGCGGTAGTACAGCTCGTTGAGCTCGCGCGGGTCGGGGTGGAGCTGGCCGACCTTGCGGCACAGCATGTCGATCACCGGCGACAGCTCGCCCCACTGCTGGGCGGCGAAGTACAGGTCGGCGAGCGGCCGGCCGGCCTCGACGTGCTCGGGGTCGAGCCCGATCACCGCGGCGTAGAGCTGCCGGGCGGCGTCGTCCTGGCGCAGCTTGTCCTGGTAGATCCGGGCGGCCTCGAACAGCAGGCGCACCTTGTCGATCGCGACCGGGGTGTAGCTCTCGGCGCGCACCATCATCTGGGCGGCCTTGAGCCAGTCGCCGCGGTCGCTGTACTGCCGGGTCAGCGCCTCCATCGTCGGCACGTGGCCGGCGTCGAGCGCCAGGCCGCGCAGCAAGTTGGCCTCGGACGCGTCGGCGTCGCCGAGCTCGCTGTACTGGATCCGGCCCATCCGCCAGTACAGGTCGACCTGCTTGCGCGGATCGGCGGTCAGCGTGGTCAGGTGCGCCATCATGTCGACGCCGCGGTCCCACTCGCTGATCTTCTCGTACAGCCGGCCGAGCGCGTCGAGCGCGCGCGGCTCGTCGGGCTCGAGCCCGAGCACGTCGGTGTAGGCCTCGATCGCGCGGTCGACGTCGCTCAGGTTCTGGTCGTAGGTCACGCCCATCGCGACGTAGAGGTCGACGCGGGTCTGGACGTCGCCGGTCGCCATGATGTGGTTGCGGTAGGTCTCGACCAGCGCCTCCCACTTGCCGGCCTGCTGGTAGAGCCGGGCGAGCTCGCGGTAGGCGTTGTAGTTGCGGTTGTCGAGCGCGACGATCTTCTCGAGCGACTCGGCGGCGCGGTCGAGCTTGCCGAACCGCTCCTCCCACGCCGCGGCCATCCGCTCGTACAGCGCGATCTGCTCGGCGTCCGACGGCGAGGCGTCGAGCTGGGCCTCGAGGACCTCGAGGTACTTCTCGGACTGGCCGGTCTTCTCGTACAGCGCCTCGAGCGCGCGCAGCGCGGTGAGGTTGGTCGGGTCGACCTGGAGCACCGCCTGGTAGGCGTGGATCGCCTGGCCGGCGTCGAACAGCCGGAGGTCCCAGATCTGGCCGATCTCGAGCCGGAGCTTGACGATCGCGGCGTCGTCGGTCTCGAGCTCGGCGCGCCGCGACATCACGTCGATCAGCGGCTCCCACTGCTCGATCCGGCGGTACAGCCGGTCGAGCGCGACCAGCGCGGCGCGCGACGCCGGATCGTAGACCAGCGCCTGCTGGTAGGCGTGGATCGCGCCGGCGGCGTCCTGCATCTGGCGCTCGAGCAGCTCGGCGAGCTGGATGTAGAGCTCGGTCTTCTTCTCGGGCGACGGCTCGACCGCGGCGTGGCGCTGCAGGGTCTCGATCAGCTCGCTCCACGAGCCGCGCTTGCGCTGGAGCTCGGCCATGCCGGCGAGCGCGCCGGTGTGGCTGGGGTCGATGCGCAGCGCCTGCTGGACCGAGTGGATCGCGTACTCGAGGTGCGACAGGTGCTCGGCGTACCACCGGCCGATCTTGACCCACAGGTCGGCGGCCGAGCCGCGGTCCTCGTGCTCGAGCTCGTTGACCCGGTTGGTGTACTCCTCGAGCAGCTCCTGCCAGCGGTTGGTGGCGGTGGCGAGCCGCTCCAGCTCGTGGGCGGTCTGATCGTGCGCGTAGTCGCGCTTGAACGCGGCCTGCAGCACGTAGAACGCCGACTCCTGATCGCCGATCTCGGACTCGTAGATCCGGGCGACCCGGTTGAGGATCGCGAGCTGCTCGTCGACCGACGGCCGGAGCTCGCTGCGCTCGAGCAGGACCTCGACCAGCTCGGTCCACTTGTACTGCTGGGTGTAGATCGCCTCGAGCCGATCGCTCGCGGTGGCGTTGGCCGGGTCCGACGCGCGGACCCGCTCGTAGACCTGTGCGGCGCGGGTCAGGTCCTCGACCTTCTCCTCCCAGGTCGCGGCGGCCTGGAGCAGGGTCTCGCGGCGCTGGACCTCGTCGTCGAGCACCAGCGCGCGCTTCTCGAGCACGTCGATCGCCTCCTCCCACCGGCCCTCGCGGGTGAACAGCGCCTCGAGCGCGGCGAGCGCCCGGAAGTCGCCGGGGTCGATCGCGATCACCCGCCGCCAGGCGTCGACCGCGTCGTCGACCCGGCCGAGCACCTCGCCCTCGAGCTGGCCGAGCTGGGCGTACAGCTCGATGGTCTCGGACTCGTCGATCGCGCCGGTGACCTGGCCGACCTCGATGATCCGGCGCAGGGTCTGCGACAGCTCGTCCCACGACTGGGTCGAGCGATACAGCCGGGCCAGCGAGCGCAGGGTCTCGAGGTCGTGGCCGTCGAGCCGGTCGGCGGCGAGCCAGGCGTCGAGCGCGTTGCGCTCGCGCGCGAGCTTGTCCTCCCACACCCGGCCGAGCTGCTTGTACAGCCGGATCTGGTCCTGATCGCCCTCGGTCGCGGCGATCTGGCGCTCGATGATCTCGACCAGCTCCTCCCAGCGCTCGCGCCGGGTGCACAGCTCGCCGAGCGCCTCGAGCGCCTGCG
>DATAPF010000188.1:0-8816 GCA_036265355.1 Kofleriaceae bacterium
GACAAGCAGAAGCAGGAGGAGTCGGGCGGCGTCACGGTCGACAACTCGTCGGCCGAGATGCACACGACGATCTACTCGATCAGCGAGTCGCCGAAGAACCCCGGCGTGATCTGGGTCGGCACCGACGACGGCAACGTGCAGGTGTCGCGCGACGGCGCGAAGACCTGGACCAACGTGGCCGGCAACGTCCCCGGCCTGCCGAAGGCGTCGTGGGTCAGCTGGGTCGAGGCCAGCCGGTTCGATCCGGCGGTCGCCTACGCGGCGTTCGATCGCCACACGTTCGGCGACATGACGCCGTGGGTGTTCCGGACCACCGACTACGGCAAGACCTGGACCCGGATCGTCGGTCCCGATCAGGGCGTGCGCGGCTACGCCCACACGATCAAGGAGGACACGGTCAGGAAGGACCTGCTGTTCGTCGGCACCGAGCTCGGGCTGTGGATCTCGCTCGACGGCGGTGCGCGGTGGGCGCAGTTCCGCGGCGGCGAGTTCCCCGACGGCGTCGCGGTCCGCGAGCTCCAGGTCCACCCGCGCGACAGCGATCTGGTGATCGCGACCCATGGCCGCGGGATCTGGATCGTCGACGACATCACGCCGCTGCGCGCGCTGTCCGACGACGCGCTGCAGAAGTCGACCGCGTTCCTGCCGATCCGCGGCGTCCAGCAGCGGATGCCGGCCAGCGGCGGCTGGGCGGAGGGCGATGCCACGTTCACCGGCGACAACACGCCGGGCGGCGCGACGATCACCTACTACCTGCGATCGCGCCACGTCTACGGCCCGATCAAGCTCGAGGTGCTCGACGCCGCCGGCAAGCTGGTCGACACGATCGCCCCGAGCAAGCGGCGCGGGATCAACCGGGTCGGCTGGGCGATGCGGGTCAAGCCGCCCCGGGTGCCGCGCGCCGCGCAGGTCGCGTTCTCGGCGTCGCAGGGTCCACGGGTCCCGCCGGGCACGTACACCGTCCGGCTGACCCGCGGCGCCGAGGTCGTCGAGACCAAGCTCGTGATCGGGCTCGATCGCCGCGCGCCGTACAGCGCCGCCGATCGCAAGGCGCAGTTCGACGCGGTGATGAAGGCGCACGGCGTGTTCGGCGACATGTCCAGGCTCACCGCCCGGATCGACGCCGCGCGCGAGGCGGTGCGCGAGCGGCTCAAGGGCCTGCCCGACGCCGACCTGCTGACCGGCAAGCTGCGCGCGCTGGGCGAGCGGCTGGAGGCCGCGCGCAAGCTGATCGTCGCCACCAAGGAGGGCGGCGCGATCACCGGCGAGGAGCGGATCCGCGAGCACCTCGACTCGCTGTACGGGGCGCTCGACGGCTGGGAGGGGCGGCCGGCGAAGTACCAGCTCGATGCGCTCGACGCGCTGCGCCGCGAGCTCGGCGACGTGACGGCCATGGTCGACGTGATCGTCGGCAAGGACGCGCGCGCGCTCGATGACGAGCTCAAGCAGCACAAGCTTGCCCCGCTGCCCCAGATCAGCGCGCTCGACCGCGGCAGCGACGAGCACGACGCGCTCGCGCTGCACTGCGTCGCGACCGCCGGGCGGGAATGCGCGGAGGACGAGCGCGCGGCAGCCGCGTCACGGGAGCGCGACTGAGGCGCGTGAGCCGCGCCCCACGCACTGTGGTGGTCTTGGCCGATGCCTGGGCGGCCGACTGCTCGTAGAATCGCGCGCATGAAGCTCGCCCTGGCGCTGATCGCGATGATCTCGGCCGGCTGTGGGATCGATACCGCGGCGCCCGGGCCGGGAAGCCCTGGCGGCGTCAGTGGCGGTGGTGCTGGCGGTGGCGGTGGCGGTGGTACGGGTGGTGGCGACCCGGGTGGCGATCCCGGCACCGTGGACAGCGGAGATCCCGGCGATGGCGCGGGCCCGGTGACCTCGGTGTCCGGCCACATCACGGCGAACGCGACATGGGTCGACGTGATCCACGTCGTCGGCGACCTCACCATCGATCCGGGGGTGACCCTCCAGGTCGCCGCGGGAACGACCGTCGACGTGTCCGCGGGCGTGCCGATCACCGTGCTCGGCACGCTCGACATCCAGGGTGTCAAATCGAGCAAGGTGGTGTTCCGCTGGGTGACTCCCGGCGAGAACTGGTACGGCCTGGCAGTTCCCGGCGGTGGCTCGATGATGGCGACCTACCTGGTCCAGGTCGGCGGCGCCACGACGATCTCGGACACCGGCAACGTCCGGCTCGTCAACACCCAGATGTCCCACGCCGGCGGCGATTTCCTGGTGATGTCCGGGGGCACGCTGAACATGACGTACTCGGCGATCGGCCTGGAGGCCGGCCAGCGCGACAGCACGCACTGCGACATGCACGTCAGCGGGCCGGTGGAGATCACCGCGACGCATTCGAACTTCAGCACGTCGTCGTACGGCCTGATGTTCTACGGCGGTAGTAACGCGGATTTCCGGTATAGTAACTGGTTTGGCAACGCGATCGACATCGACCGCGGAGGTGCCGCGGTCACCGGCAACTTCAGCGACAGCTACTTCGCGAGCGGCGCGCCGAGCTACGTGGGGTTCACGATGCAGGACATGGCGACCCGGCGCGTGGCGGACGCCGGCGTGCAGTGATTTTGCCGATCGCGGCGATGGCGGCGCTGTGCCCCGTGCGGCGCGGCACAACGTCCCTCGCTGAGGCGCAAGCGCACGATGCGTGGACGCAGCGACCTCACGGTCGGTCGCCCTCCCGTGCGTGATTTGACAGTGGCAGGTTTCACGATTTTTCGGTTTGGACTTGTGTCGACCGTCGTACTGATGTTTCGATCCTCTGGATATGGGTTGCTTGTGTTGTGGTGCAGAGCCGGAGCTCGGCGCGTTGTGCCGGACCTGCGCGAAGGACGTCATCCCCTGCGAAGGGTTGATCCCCGATCACATCCACTCCCGCACGGACTCGACCGATGCCGAGGCGTGGGTCGTCGACGGATTCGGGGGCGCCCACCCGATCGGTGCGCGAGCCCGGATCGGACGCAACCATGACAACGAGCTGATCGTCCTGGCTAGCTCGGTCTCACGCGAGCACGCCGAGCTCCAGCACGGCGACGCCGGCTGGACGGTGGCCGACCTCGGCAGCCGCAACGGGACGTTCGTCAACGGCGTGCGCACCCAGGGTGCGACCGCGCTGCCCGAGCGCGCGGTGCTCCGGGTCGGCGACGTCGCGCTGTGGTTCCTGTCCGAGATCCCCAGCGAGCCGGTGCGGCGGCCGGCGATGACGACCGACGGCACGCGCGGCGGGCTGGTCCGCTACCAGCTGGTCCGCGGCGACAAGGAGCTGTGCATCGTCGCCACCGACAACGACGCCTCGGCCGGGGCGCTGCTGTGGCGCGAGGTCGGCGCCGACACCTGGTCGGAGCGCAGCCTCGCGCCGCTCGAGTTCCAGCTGCTGCGCGCGCTGTGCATCCGGGCCTGGGAAGAGGCGTCGTCGCCGTCGACGATCCGCGGCTGTGTGCCGACCAAGCAGCTGGTCAACGACCTGCCGTTCCAGTCCAAGTACGCCAACCAGGAGAACGTGCGCCAGGTCGTGCTGCGGCTGCGCGGGGTGCTGGCCGAGGTCGGCGTCGGCGGCCTGCTCGCGGTCGCGCCGGGCCGCGGCTACTACCTGGCGAGCCCGGTCACCGTCGGCACCACGCTCGGCGCCGCCAGCCTGGCCGAGCAGCTGCGCCGCTGACGCGCCGCGGATCGCTGCGCGCGCAATCGGGCCGGCCAGGGGCTTGTACCCGCGGACCCGCGGTGGTTCGATCGCGGGGTCATGGGCTGTCCGTGCTGCGGTGCCGCACCCGAGGTCGGTGTGCTGTGCCGTCGCTGCGCCCGCGAGGCCGCGCCGTGCGACGGGCTGATCCCGGACCACCTGCGCTCGACGATCGACGCGACCACCGCGGTGGCCTGGCTGGTCGACGGGTTCGGCGGCGGCCACGCGATCGGCGCGCAGTGCCGGATCGGCCGCAGCCACGACGGCGATCTCGTCGTGCTCGCGGTGTCGGTGTCGCGCGAGCACGCGGTGCTGGCGCGCGGCGAGGCCGGCTGGAGCGTGCGCGACCTCGGCAGCCGCAACGGCACCTTCGTCGACGGCGTGCGCTGCCAGGGCCGCACCGCGGTGTCGCCGCGCTCGCTGCTCAAGGTCGGCGACGTCGCGCTGTGGCTCATCACCGAGCTCGCCCAGCCGGTGCGCATCCCCGCGATGGTCACCGGCGGCGCGGGCGGCGGCGTCGTGCGCTACCAGCTCGCCCACGGCGGCGCCGAGCTGTGCGTGGTCGGCGGCGGCGATCCGGCGGCCGGCGGGGCGCTGCTGTCGCGCCCGGTCGGGGCCGACGCGTGGTCCGAGCGCCCGCTCGCGCCGCTCGAGTTCCAGCTGCTGCGCGCGCTGTGCATCCGGGCCCAGGGCGAGGCGGCGGCGCCGTCGGCGGTCCGCGGCTGCGTGCCGACCAAGCAGCTCGCGCGCGACCTGCCGTTCCAGTCGCGCTTCGCCAACGAGGAGAACGTCCGCCAGGTCGTGCGCCGGCTGCGCGGCGCGCTCGCCGAGGCCGGCGCCGACGGCGTGCTCGCGGTCGCTCCGGGCCGCGGCTACTACCTGGTATGCGGCGTCACCTCGGGCTGAGCCGGATCCCGGGAGCACGGCGCGAGCGTCGGGACATGCGATCGCCATCACAGGGTGAACCAGGACATCGCGGATCGGCGCCGGCGGTGTCGTGCTCCCGGTGGGCGCGTCGCCTCCGCCGCATGAACGGATCGAACGCAGCGACCCGGTGGGCGCCGGTGTTCGGGCTCGTCGCGCTCGCAGGTTGCGCGCGGCTGCATGGCGCCGAGCCGGCCCGGACTGCAGATCCGACGCTCGGGATCTGCGCACCCGAGCGCTCGCCGGGTGCGGCGACCGGGGATGCCCTGCTCGCTGCGTCGGAGGACGCGCTGCGGCGGGGTTGTCCGCGCGAGGCAGTGCTCGATGTGATCGCGGCGCGCGACGCTCCGGATCTGCACGTCCCCGCGCCGCTGATCGCGTGGCACCTCGACGAGGCGCTGCAGGACGCGATCTCGACGTCGCTGGTCGGGCCGGGTCCACTCCAGATGCCGATGTCGGAACGACCGGACGAGACGTGGGTGAAGATATATGACCCGGGCTCTGCCGAACAGCGCGCGCCCGAGATCGCCGCCGGCGTGAACAGCGGGGCGGTTCCACGCGCTGCGCGCGACGACGGGCGCCTGGCGCGCCTCGCAGCCCGCTACATGGCGGCGCTGCCCTGCCTGCCGACCGGGCAGCTGATCGACCTGAACGGCCAGGTGTTCACTGCCGGCGCGCAGACGTTCGAGGCGATGGTCGGCCAGCACCGCGAGGCGTTCGCGAGCCTCGATCCGATCGGCCAGGCGGCGAGCGCTGCCTTCGAGCTGCGCTGGACCTGCGACCTGGTGTCGGCCGCGCGCGCCTATGACCAGCTCGCCGATCGCTACGCGGCCGCCGGCGCCCGCGACGCTGCGCTCGACGCGCGACTGACCGCGTGGGAGACGCGCAATATCCCGGGCGGCGTCGCGGGTCTGCTCGGCCTCAGCGCGGCGCCCGGGGAGATCCAGCGCAACGCGCGCGAGCGCGAGCTGGCCGCGTACAGCCGCGGACTGGGCTATCAGGCCGGCGCGGCTGCGGCGGCGTCGCTCGACGCGCTGGTCGCCGGAGTGGCGCTCGACGCCGCGACCGAGGCCCGGGTGAGCTGGCTGCGCGCGGTGGTCGCGCTGCGCCTGCTGGGCCGACCCGGCGATGCCGCCGCCCACGCCGCCCGCGCGCGCCAGCTCGCGGTGCGCGCGGGGCGCGCCGACCTGCTCGACGGCGCGCGCCTCGTCGGTGCGCTGGCCGCCGCCGAGCTCGATCCGCCGCAGGCGGCGCAACCGCTGCTGGCCGACCTGTTCGCGAGCCTCGCGCGGCGCGGCGCGCTCGCGGCGCGCGAGTCCGCCGCGGATCAGATCAGGATCGTGATCGAGGAGCTCCGCGCGCGGGGCAACGACGACCGTGCGCTGGCGCTGGCGATGGCAGCTCGCGCCGGGTCCCCGGACCTCCCGGTGATGGCGATGTCGGCGCTGCACGGGTATGTGCCCCGCATCCTGATCGACCTGGGACGTCTCGAGGACGGGCTCGAGGCCTACGAATCGCTCGCCGCGGCGCTGCAGGTCAACCCGGATCGCTCGCAGCACCGAGAGCGGGTGCTGGCCACCGTCGAGACGCTCACCCAGGGCGTGCGGGGCAAGCTCCACGACCGGGGGGCGAGCGTCTCCATGGCGCAACGGATCCCCCCGGAGATGGCGCGGATCATCGAGGGCAGCTTCGTGGCCGGCGACCTGGCTCCGCTGCGTGCGTACCTGGAGGGGTCCGATCAGGAACCGCTGATGATCGCGCTCATGACCCCGCTGATCTGCGCGGCACGGCCGCACGAGGTCATCGCGGCGGCGCGGACGATGCTCGACTCCGAGGAAGCCGCCAGGAAGTCCCTGCTGTCGTCGGCAGACGAGGCCGCCGCGTGGCAATACACCGGGATGCAAGCGCTGCTGCCTGCGCTTGGTAGCTTCCTCATGCAATGCGCTGCGAGGAACCATGACGGCGAGATGTTCCGCCTCGGTCGCGAGATGGCAGGCCCCGCGCACGTCGGTCCGTACGGCGATTTCCTCGAGGCCATCCTGGAAGGCCGACTCGAGGACGCGGCCACGATCGTCGCCCGGCTCGGCGACGACGCGTTCGTCAAGCGGAACGGGCTCGGCTGGATCGAGAACGCCAACCGCGCGAGCGGTCTGCTCTCGATGCTGGCGGACGCCTATCTCTCCGCCGTGCCGCCGCGGTCGTCCGAGGCGCTGGTGCTCCTGGAACAGAGCCGCGCGCTCGATCTGCGCGCGCGGCGGACTGCTCAGGGCACCGGCCGCGCCGACCCCGCACTCGAGGCGCTGACCCGGACCGAGCAGCAGCTCGCGGCGGCCGGGCGGCGCTTGCGCGGCCTGACCGCTCTCGCCGGGGCGGACCGCGGGGCCGGGGCGGCGCTCGCGGCAGCGCGTGAAGAGGCTCGGCTCAAGGTCGAGGCGCTGGCGACCCGGCGCGAGGCGATCGCGCGCGGCCTCGCGACCACCGATCCGGTGGCGTATCGAGCCGCCGCGCTCGCTCCGCCCCTGTCGGCGGGCGCACTGCAGGCGCTGCTCGGGGAGGACGAGACGCTGGTCTACTACGACGTCCTCGATACCCAGGCGTGGGCGATCGTCGTCGACCGCCATGCGGTGCGTTCGGTCGAGCTCGCCGCGCTCGACGCCGATCGGCTGCCTCGGCTCATCCCGCGACTGACCGCATATGACCACGTCCGGCGGATCGTCACGGCCGACCGCGGCCCCAGCGAGGTCGAAGATGGCGCCGCGACGCCGGCCGTGTGGGCGGCGCGACGCGCCGAGCTCGCCGCGCTGCGCGCCGAGCTCTACGAGCTGCTGGGCCGACCGCTCGAGCCGTTGATCGCCGCCGGCCAGCGGCTGCTGATCGTGCCCGACGTCCATACCGCCGATCTCGCGTTCGCCGAGCTCGGCCCGGCGAACCGGCCGTGGATCGCCCGCAATCCGATCCGCGTGCTGCCAGGCGCCTACCTGCTTGCCGCGCCGACCCCGCAGGTCGACGGTGCGCAGCCGCTGGTGGTCGGTGACCCCGAGTTCGGCGACCCCCGGACGGCGAGCACGCGAGGCTACGAGGGGATGCTGTGGAAGCGCCTGCCGGGGACCCGCACCGAAGCCGACGCGGTGGCGGGCATGCTGGGAACGCACGCTCTGCTCGGCGAGGATGCGACCGAGCAGCGGGTCAAGCAGCGCATGCCGGGCGCCTCGATCATTCACCTCGCGACCCACGGCGTGGCCGACCTGCAGCGGCCGAGCTCGTCGCTGATCGTGCTGGCCCTGCCGCACCCCGGCGACGCCGAGGATGGGTTTCTGCACGGCTACGAGATCGAGCGCATGCGGCTGCGCGCGCGCCTGGTCGTGCTGTCGGCGTGCGAGACCGGCAAGGGCCTTGCCCACGGCTCCGAGGGCATCCTCGCGCTCGACCGCTCGTTCCTGGTCGCCGGCGCCGGCGCCGTCGTGTCGTCGCTGTGGGTCGTCCCCGATGACGCGACCACGGCGCTGATGGAGGCGTTCTATCAAGGCCTGGCCGGCGGCCGGCCCGCCGACGTCGCGCTCGCCGACGCGATGCAGACGATCCGGCGCACGGCGGCGTGGGCCGATCCGATCCACTGGGCCGCGTTTCGCCTGGTCGGCGCCGGGGCGCGCTAGCATGGAGGATCCGGTGAGCGGTCGATCGCGATGGATCATGGCGCTGGTGCTGGCGGGCTGCGGCCACCGGGCGGTTGCTCCGCCCGCGATGCCGTCCCCGGCGAGCGAGTTTCGCCGCCTCGAGCTCCCCGGCTTCTCGATCGACGTCCTGGCGGGCCTCGGGATGGGGGATGGCAACATCGCCGACTACCGCGCCGGGGATGTCACGATGCTGGGCTCCGGGCGATTGCTCGAGGTGAGCTGGCACGTGGGATCGCTGTACCTCGGCGACCAGCTCACCCAGGTGGTGCGCGCCCGGATGGCGGCGTCCTTTCAGGGCCACCGCTACGAGCTGCGGGCGCCGCAGACGACGGCCGCGGGTGTGCACCTGGCAGGCGTCCTCGAGTTCACGATCGATGATCGAGAGTTTGCGTTCGCGAACATCGGCTGCGGCGAGCGGGTGGTGGTGGTGGTGATCGGCGGGCCGCAGCTCGCCGCGCTGCGCGCCCATGTCCTCCGTTCGTTCGACTGCCGCCCGGTCCCTGCGACCGAGCTCGCGCTCCAGA
>DATAPF010000189.1:0-35826 GCA_036265355.1 Kofleriaceae bacterium
GATCCCGCGGTCACCGGCGTGGTCGACATCGACGGCGTCCGCGCCCGGTTCGCCGGCGGCTGGGGCCTGGTCCGCGCCTCCAACACCCAGCCCGCCCTGGTCATGCGCTGCGAGGCCACCACCGCCGAGCGGCTCGCCGAGATCCGCGCCGCGATCGAGGCCCACCTCGCCGCCGCCCGCGCGGCAGTCCGCAGCTAGCGACGCTGCTGACGGTTTTTATCGATTTCGCGCGAGACCCGTCATTTCGACGCGCACGTGGGAGCATGCGATGCGCCCCGTCGTAGAACCAGCCCGTGAGGCAGGCGCTCTCTGCGTGCATGATGCGGTGGCGAGCGGGGCGTTCCGTGAGCCGGCGAGGGGATGGCTGACGGATGTCGGAGTTCGACGATGCGCCGCCGCGGAGATCTCAGCCTCGCACGATTCCTGCGCAGGGCGATGGCAGCGCCGGCACGCAGGCCGCCACGACGCCGGGTAAGCGCACGCGGGTGCAGGACCTCCCGCCGGCTGGCCCGGGCCCACCGCCCGGTGGACCGGCTGCACCAGCGGCCGTCACCTCTGGATCCCCCGCTGCGGCGCGCCGGTGGGCGGTCATCGCCACGCCGCCCCGGCTGGATCTACCGATCACCGAGGTCGGCGCCATCAGCGCAGCGTCCACGGTGACGCTGACCAACCAGGGCGATGATCCCACCGACGTCACCATGGAGGTGGTCCTCTACGGCGGCGGTGCGGCCCCGGCGCTTCCGGGGGAATTCGAGCTCGTCGATCACCAACCTCGCACCCTGCGCCCACGCGAATCGAGGACCGTCGAGGTCGTGTTCCGGCCCCAGCGCGTCGTCCCCCACATCGGCGCACGCCTGCGCGCTCGAGGACACGGGCACGACGATCGGACCGACGTCCGCTTGCACGCGATCCCCGCTCCGCAGCGAGCTGATCATGCCGACCAGCGAGAGCTGTCCGTCGCCGAGCACGAGGCGCGACGGCTCGAGGTCAGCGCCGCGCCGAGCGTTGAGCGCTATGGCGACATGCTCGCGGCGGTGCTCGCCGCCCAGCGCCTCACCGATCGCGCACCCGAGGACGGCGACGCGCGCATGCGCGTGACCCGCCTGCTCGAGCCCGTCGCCCATCGCCTGGACCAGCTCAACGATCATCAAGGCCACCTCTCTCGGTTTGGCGCCGGCAACATTGCGGGCCAGACCGCGCTCGACATGTCGCAGGCCGCGATCCGCTCGTGGCTCCAGCGGTTACAGCTCAGCGCCCGGATCGATACGAGCGAGCTGGTCACCCGGTTTCGCGCCGGCGCCGAGCCCATTCGCTTCCTCGCGGGCGAGCGCAACGATGCACCCACCCTGCGCGCCTTCGACCGTGCCAGCCGCTTGACCGCGATCGGCGCCGCGGCGCTCGTCCTGTCTCCAGCAGTGCTCGCGATCGCCGCCGAGGAAGCGACCCTGCTGGCGTTCGCCGGCCGCATCGCGTCCACGCGGGTCGCCCTGTGGGCGCTCATGCACCCCGCTGCGGCGCTCGCTGCCAGCGAGGCGCTGCTCGGCCTCGGCATCCAGATCGGCGAGGACGGCTGGGCGCGCTTCTGGGACCAGCTCCACGATCCGACGGGCCGCGGGTTCATCGTCGCGCAGGTCCTCATGGACTACATGCATGTCAGGAGCGGCATGGGCCACGCGGCGCCGGAGGATCCACCCCCGCGCAGCCGGTCCACCCCGGCCGGCGTCGAACCAGCGCCAGGCGCAGGGCCCGAGGCGTCCCCGGGCCCCGTCGGCGCGCGCGTGCGGCTGGCCCGGCTCCGGGCCATCGTGCAGGCCGTCCACGACGGCGCCGCAGCTACTAATGAAGCTACGCATCCTTCGGAGGGGAGCTCCTCCGATCCACGCGCACGTCGCGATACCGTCCCGCACGATGGTCGCATGGCCTCGGCCGAGGACGCCGCCAGGGTTTCGACACCACCTGCCATGTCCCGGTCGCCGGCGGTGCATCGGGACCTTGGCTTGCCGCGACAGACGCTCGAGGCACTCCGGTCGCTCGAGTCCGTGAAAGCCGACCCCCTTAGCGAGGTCAACAGTCAACCAAATCACAACCACTACGCAGCGGCCCGGCGCGAAGCCGGCGGCGAAGTGGTCGCGAGGCGACCACAGGACGGCCGCCCTTACAGTCACATTGGCGAACTGCAAGGCGCATACGATGCCCTCCTCAATGTCCGCGCAGCGCTTCAACGCGAGATCGCTCGGCCTGCTGCAACAATGACCGAGCGCGGTCTCGAGACGCTGCTCGTCAAGGAGGCCGAGGTAGAACGCCTCCTCAATCGACTGGGCGGATTTCTGAACGAGATTGGTTTCGGGCAATTTCCGCCGTATCATTCCTTTCCGCCAGGAGCTTGAGCCATGGTCCTCTCCCCGGTGCCTATAAGTCTGTCAGCCTCGGTCGAGCGGCTCTATGACGTGTTCGCGAAGTACAGACGGCCTGCGCAGAGCCATAGCTCACCGTTCGCGGGCATCACCGAACAGCACAAGGCGCGGCTCTACTCGAAGCCTTTGCGCGATCTGGCGGAGGACGATCTCTGGTCGTATGCGATGCACGCCATGACCACCTGGGGTGACATTGCCGAATACAAGCATTACCTGCCTCGTCTCTATGAACTCCTCGTCGTTCACCCTGGTTGGACCGACACAGGATTGCTCATCGGCCGGCTGGTCACTGCGGAATGGAACCAGTGGACGGATGCCGAGCGGGATGCCGTGATCGCGTTCCTTCACGAGCTCTGGGCATGGAGTCTGACGATCGATCCGGACGATGCGAGCTGTGGGGGTATCCTTCAGGGTTTTGGCGTTGCTGGAATCAGTGCTGCGCGAGCCTTGATGACATGGCGGATCGATCGTTCGTGGAGCGCGACTCGACAGCTTGCCGTACTGCTGATCTACGAACGAGATGCTCTGACGACCAACGGATCGCTGGGTCGTCTGTGGATGAGCCCAGTACGAGAGGAGCTCTTCGCATTTCTGCGGGAGGATGATACCCAAGGACGGCTCAGTGCCGCATGTTATGACAGCGGCGATCGAGCCGGCGCTGATGAGATCTGTGACGCGCTCGACATCCTCGAGCTTGTTCGGGACCAGTGAGTCAACAAGAGGTTCAAACCACAGCGCCTAAACATGATGAAGCCGACACCGCGCTATGGCTCTCCAGCGAGCGTCTGGCGGGAAGGCGCTGACTATCCGAGCGCGCCTGCTGAGGCATTCTCGGAGATCTATTCGGTCACTCTGAATCATACGATTTGGGTCGCGTTTGTTCCGGCGATTGATCGTTGACGCCTTGGCCACCCGTTGTGCCGCCTTACGCAGATAGTGTGGCGACCAGGGATGAGGCTAGACGAATGACGCTTGCGCTGTCACCACTGGTTGTGACTCCAGATGATGTTCGCGCTCGAACTACAGAGACCTTCCTGGTCGACAGCGATGCCGTTCATGCAATATTCTACGTGCACAGTCACGAGTTCGCTACATTGTCGCAAGAGCTCGAGTCCTTGTCAGACAGGCTTGCGGGTATTCACGACGCCGTCCCGGGTGTCACAGCTGGGTGACTCTGCGCTGGCCCGCTGCCTGACGCAGATCATCATTCCATCGGGCTATCTCTCGGTCCGGCAACTATATCTGCTTGCTGGGACGTCGGCCGGATGCGAGCGACAACGTCGAGTAGTGGCAGCCTGCCCATGTGCCGACCGGTCTATCTATCGATCTACAGAGAAGAAGCTACTTGGCAACACGTCAACGGGTGGCGATGGCCCCGGTGCTTGGGTTCGGGGAGAACAGGCCAGCTCGCTGGAAGCCTCCCGGAGCGGTGTTGATACGGATCCGGCCGACACCGCCACCGCCGCCATATACGGTGCTAGAAGAATCAGATAGGATTACATCCATCCCTTTGCCTGGAGGCACAGTCCCAGCCCCACCGTTGCCACCGTTCGCACCGACGCCGCTGCATCCTGTACCTCCACCTATCGCCGGCGCAGCATCCAGATGACCATTCTCTCCTACCTCGGGTATGAAGCAACCGCCCGCACCTGCGCCCCCGTTGGCTACCACGCTTCCAGTAACGTCCACCAGTGGTGCTTCAACCAAGATGCCTCCCCCCGAGCCGCCACCGGTGTAAGAGCTGCCATTTGTAGCGACCACTCCACTGATGATGATTTTTGTCCGACTCACTAGCTGGATCGCACCGCCCCCGGTACCCGCTATCGTGACGCCGGCATATGTGCCACTGTCGCAACCGCCGCGTAGGGGCGTAAGCGTCGGATTCCCGCTGGAACGGCCGCCCCCGCCGCCGGTGGAGTTATTAAATGCATTTGTAGCCGAGCCGCCACTACTACCGGCAGTGCCAAACCCACCGCCGCCGGCACCGCTGAACACAGTATCACTGACACCGACATCGACCGAGTTACCACCTCTACATGTGAGGTCATTGAATCTGCCAGGCCCCTGGGGTATTGAGGTTAGCGGAGGCGGCGAAGACGCCTCCGATTGCGATGTCCCCATTGCTTACGACGGCAAACGCATTGTTGCCCGTGATCGTCACGTTCTCCGACGTGAGACTGTGAAGGATGAAGACCAAGATCGTCGGGGCGCTGGCCTGAGCCACCAGCGCACTTCTCACCGTCACGGACTTGCCATCGACCACGACGGTCCCGTTGTCCGTGTTGATCGTGGCCATCAGCCCAAGGTCAACGTCCGGTTCGCTGTTCGACATGTCGAGATACGACGCGAGGCCGTTGGACGGAGCGACGTCGTTGCAGCGTCGTGCGGTACTGCTGCACCCCAGCGGGCAGGCCTCCATGACCTCGGCCGTGCCGTCGCTGTTGCAGCGCACGAGGTTGTCCCCGTCGCAGCGCAACGGCTGGTTTGCGGGACAGGCAGAAGTGCCGTCAACGCCACCGCCATCGTCCGCACTGCTGACCGGACTGGGCCGCGGAAACCCGCATCCAGTCGCTACCACGAGCCACCACCGGAACAGGTACCCAAGCCACTTCATGAACAAGCCATATCACGCCAGGGCGGCCTGACGCGGCACCGCGCAGTGTTCGGCGGCTTGTGCGACGTAGCGTTGCGGCTACATCACGCCGGGGAACGCGGCCTTCACGGCCTGGACCTGCACGCCGATCGACACCCCATCGGGCGTCGTGCACGAGCTCGTCGTGCAGACGTCGGGTGCGAGTGCCTGCTGGACGGGCATGTACATGAGGATCTCATCGGTCGTCAGCTGGCAGTCGAAGTCACGGTCAGCGCTGATCAGGAGCATGGCAGCGCCCCCGGTACAGATGCAGGCCTGGCCCTGGGTCGGATTCGGAGTGCAGCTCGAAGTCAGCAGGCCGTTCGCCAGGGGCTGGATCACCGGGATGAGCTCGCTGGCGATCTCCGACGGCGTGAGCAATCCGCCGATGGTCGCGTTCATGATGCCGGTCGGGGAGATCGTCGCCTGGACGCGCGCGCGCTGCAGGCTGAGCGTGATCGGCGTGGCGCCGCCGAGCGAGAGCTGCACCGTGACGTCACCCGGGCCGCCGGAGAACGCGCCGCCGACGATCTTGCCGGCGACCACCCCATCGGTCGACGCCGTGTCATCGACCGTAAACATGCCGTGACCATCGAGGTGATGCCCGCAGGTCGTGTCGGTCATGTCGGTGCATGGCAACGGCGTCGCCGTCGCGCCGATCTTGACGCCGAATCCCGCCGCGCTGGAGTTCGCCAGATCCTCGGTCTGGAAGTCGACGAGCAGGAGGATGGCCCCCCTCGCGACCGCCTGGTCGATCGGGGTCTGGAGATCGACGAACCCGGCCAGCAGTTCGATCAAATTACCGAGCTTGTTGTCGATGACGCCGTCCTGCTTCGACGAGTTGGTGCCGCCGAGATCGAGGCTGATCTGCTTCTTCTCGTCGTCGGTCTTGGGCACCGTGACGCCGCTGACCACGTAGCCGTAGTGCGCGCCTTCCGGGATGGGGGGGGGCGTGTCACCGCCGCCGCTGCTGCCGCCGCACGCGGCGAGCGACAGCGAGAACGCGCAGGCGGCTGCGACGAAGAGCAGGTGCTTGGACGGCATGAGATCCTCTGAGGTTGGGCCAGGTGCGGATGGCGGCGGGTTTCTATCCCGGAAGCTTCCACGCACACAATAGCGCTCCCGCAGCGTCGGCACCGTGACGTGTGCCATGCTGTCGAGGATTGCCGAGGGCTGCGTGTACGAAAACCGCTCAGATCGCCGCCGGTTGCGGCGATGTGTCGGCGAGGCGCACGCGCGAGCCCGTGGCGCCGCCGTCGCGAGATCGTGTCAGTGGGGCACGCCCTCGAACTGGACTTTTGCCCCAGCTGCAATCTTGTGCGCAGCGCAGAAGCCGCCGTTGACCTCGAGGACGAACAGCGACGGCTTTCCGACCTCGCGCAGGGTGTCGGTCCGGGGCTCGGCGTTCTCGACGATCCCGGCGATGATCATGTCGTGCGCGATGTAGATCAGGTCGAGCGGGATGAGCGTGTTGCGCATCCAGAACGGCCAGTTCTTCTCCTCGGACATCAGGAACAGCATCCCTTGGTCGGGGGGCAGGTGCTCGCGGTACATCAGCCCGCGCTCGATCTGGGCCGGGGTCGAGACGATCTCGACGCCGACCACGACATCGCCCTGGGGGGCCGACAGGTGGACCTTGGGCATGGCGGGGGTCTGGGGCTGCGGAGACGAGCCGGTCTGCGCGGTCGGTGAAGCTGTATGCGCCTCGGGCGACTGGGGCGCCACGGCGGCGCCGTCGTCATGCTTGCTGCTCGACGAGCAGCCCAGGATCGCGATCAGGATCATCCAGCGCACGGGGGGCACGCTAGCATGGAGCGGACGCCGCGCGCCGGGTCACGGTACATTCGCCGCGTGGCGTACGCGGTGATCACGCGGGAGACCGACGCGTCGGCGCCGTACGTGGCCGCGCTCGCGGCGCTCGGGCTCGAGGCCGTGGCGCTGCCGGTGACGTCGACCGCGCCGGCCGGCGACCCCGACGAGCTGGTCCGGGCGGTGGCGCGCGGCGGCTACGCGGCGATCGTGGTGGCGAGCGCGCGCGGGGCGGCGGCGCTCGATGCGGCGCGCCGGGGCGCCGCGCTGCCCGAGGCGTGCGAGGTCTGGGCGGTCGGGCCGGCGACGGCGCGGGCGCTGGCGGCGGCGGGGATCACGGCGCGGGTGCCCCCGGAGGCGCGCGATGCGGCGAGCCTGGCGCGGGCGATGCTGGCCGGGCGCGCGCTCGCCGGACGCCGCGTGCTGGTGCCGCGCGCCGAGGGCGGCCGCGACGAGGCGATCGCGCTGCTGCGCGATGCGGGCGCCGAGGTCGATGCCGTGGTCGCGTACCGCACGGTGCCGGCCGCCGCCGCCGATCCGGCGCTGGCCGCGGGGCTCGCCGCGCTGCGCGCCGGCGCGGCCGGGGTGTGCGTCGTGTTCGCACCCTCGCAGGTCGCGGCGCTCGATGCGCTGATCGGCATCGGCCGGATCTCGGCGCCCTTCGCGGCGATCGGCGAGACCACGGCGCAGGCGTTGCGCGCGGCCGGGGCGGGCGTGGTGGCCGTCGCGGAGGCGCCCACACCGGAAGGCTTGGCCAAGGCGGTGTCGGCGGTGTATCCCCGTAGGTCATGAACTACCCGGATTACCGCCCGCGCCGGATGCGCCGGACCGAGGGGCTGCGCCGCCTGGTCCGCGAGACGCGCCTGTCTGTCGACGACCTGGTCTACCCACTGTTCTGCGTGCCGGGCACCGGGGTCGACAAGCCGATCGCGTCGATGCCGGGCCAGTCCAACCTGTCGGTCGACAAGGCGACCGAGGCCGCGGCGCGCGCGCACGACCTCGGGATCCCGGCGGTGCTGCTGTTCGGCATCCCCGAGCACAAGGACGCGGTCGGCAGCGAGGCCTGGAAGGACACCGGGGTGGTGCAGAAGGCGATCCGGTCGATCAAGAAGCAGTGCCCGGACATGGTCGTGATGGTCGACGCCTGCTTCTGCGAGTACACCGATCACGGCCACTGCGGCGTGCTGCGCGACCAGGAGCTCGACAACGACGCGTCGCTGGAGAACCTCGCGCGCGCCGTGGTGTCGTACGCCCGGTGCGGCGCCGACGTGGTCGCGCCGAGCGGCATGCTCGACGGCTTCGTCGGTGCGTGCCGGGAGAGCCTCGACGAGGAGCACTTCGATCAGGTCGCGATCATGGCGTACTCGGCCAAGTACGCGTCGGGCTACTACGGTCCGTTCCGCGAGGCGGTCGACTCGGCGCCGCAGCACGGCGACCGCCGCGGCTACCAGATGGACCCGGCCAACGTCGCCGAGGCGGTGCGCGAGGTGTCGATGGACGTCGCCGAGGGCGCCGACATCGTGATGGTCAAGCCGGCGCTGGCGTACCTCGACGTGATCCGCGCGGTCAGCGACGAGATCAACATGCCGATCGCCGCCTACAACGTCAGCGGCGAGTACGCGATGATCGAGGCCGCGGCGGCCAACGGCTGGATCGACAAGGAGCGGATCGTCCTGGAGACGCTGCTGTCGATGCGGCGGGCCGGCAGCGACATCATCATCACGTACCACGCGCCGTACGCCGCCAGGCTGCTGCAGCAGCGCCGGTAGCCGTGGCGCTGCGCTACAAGTTCGTCGAGCTGTCGACGGTCACCGACGAGACGCTCGAGCACGCGGTCAACCACTGGGTCGGGCAGGGCTGGCAGCTCGACGCCATCCGGTTCGTGATCACCGAGCACAGCCGGCGCCCGGCGATGGCGTTCGTGTCGTTCACCTGCGAGGCCGCGGCGGCGGGCAGCGACCCGCCGAGCACGCCGCCGCACGTGATCGCGGCCGACGACAACGACGTCGAGTAGCGGTCACGGCACGAGCTTGTCGAGGAACGCCTCGGGCGGGTCGCCGGGCAGGCCGGCGCGGGCCGACATCAGCCAGATCGGGGCGCCGCAGGCATCGACCGCGATCGCGTGACCTGCGCCGATGTCGCTGGCCTGCTCGAACCGCATCGCGCCGGACGCGGTCAGCCGGGTCAGCAGCGCGAACCGGAACGGTGGCGCGGCGTCGCCGAGCTGCCGGCCGGTCACGAGGATGTCGCCGCTCGCCGCCACCGCGACGTCGCGGTAGCCGTCGATCCCGAGCCGCACCGACTTCAGTTTCACGGCGCCGGCCGCGTCGAGCGCGACCACGAAGCCGCCCGACTGCAGCGGCACCGACGCGGCGGCGACCAGGTTGGCGACGAAGTCGCTGCCGAACAGCTTGACGTCGTCGTCGAACTGGCCCGCGATCACGACCTCGTCGTCGGGCCCGACCGCGACCGCGGACACCAGCTGGCGGGTCGCGGTCGACACCATGGCGCTGCTCGGCCGCAGCGTGACCGGCAGGTCGGCGTCGCCGATCTGGTCGCTCCACATCACGCGGCCGCTCGCGTCGAGCTTGACCACGAAGCCATCGACGTCGCCGGCGGTCAGCCGGACGCCGCCGCCGAGCTCGAGCGTCCCGGTGAACTGGCCGCCGACGATCAGGTTGCCCTGCGAGTCGAACGCGAGATCGCCGTCGAACGGCAGGCTGAACAGCAGCGCGCCCTTGGCGTCGAGCACGAGCGTGCCCATCTCGGCGCCCGACACCGCGATCCGGCCGTCGCGGGCGACCGCGATGCTGCGCAGGCTGTCGGGGCACACGCCGAGCGGGCGCGCGAACAGCAGCGTGCCGTCGGGCGCGAGCTTGGCGACGAACACGTCCATGTCGCCGGACGGCAGCATCGTGCCGAGGCCGAGGTCGAGCGCCGCGCTGAACGTCGCCGCGACGTAGGCGTTGCCGGCGGCGTCGACCGCGACGACCTCGCCGAACGGCTTGTGGAACACCACCTTGCCGTCGGGCGTGTACCTGGTCAGCGCGAAGCCGGTGGCGCCGCCGAGCGCGAGCAACGTGTTGCCGGCGGCGTCGACCGCGAGGTCGCCGTGCAGGACGTCGCCGGCGAGATCGAACGAGCCGCGGCCGACGTCGATCGAGAACACGGTGCTGCCGGTGACCCCGCCGACCGCGCACGCCGGCGCGGGCGGCGGGCTGGTCGGCCCCGGATCGGGCTGCGGCGACGGCATGGCGCCGGGATCGGGGGGCGCGGTCTGCGTCTGATCGCCCGGCGGCGGCGCGGCGTTGCCGGGATCCAGATCGACGGCGTGCTGGGTACCGCAACCAGCGGTGAAGGCGGCGACCGCGATCGCGGTCCGCCAGCGAGACAGGGTGATGGGCATCGGATCTCCCAAGCTTTCTGTGTTGAGCCCCGCGAGTTCATGGCGCGTGCCACGCTCGGTGCGGCGCAAGTGCTCGTGCGAAGAACCGCGATCCGTGCGCAAGCTCGTCGCTGTGACGCGCTCGCCGCGGCGCGAACGCTTCGCGCGTCCGGCTCGGTGATCCGCTGAGGTGAGGCGCTACCCGGCCGCGGCGCGGAACGCCGCCAGCATCGCCGCGGCTCGCTGCTCGACCGCGTCGTGGACCACGCGCCACCGCAGGTCGCCGGTGATCGGCGCGAACAGCGGGCAGCCACGCAGCCACGTGATGTCGATCAGCCCGGTGTCGGCCGCCTTGCCGAGCGCGCGCAGCGCGAGGTCGGGCTGATCGAGCACCAGCGACAGCTCGGTCATCAGCTGGAGGCCCATCAGCTGCGAGCGGACCGGATGCTCGGACCGGGTCAGCGCCTGCTCCAGCGCAGTCCATTGCGCGGTGTCGAACTCGCCGGTCTGCGACGCGCGCTGGAAGAACGCGAGCAGGCTGGCCGCCGGCTCGATCCGCGACGCGAACCGCGCGGCGGCGGCGAGCGCGGCGGCACGGTCGCGGCGCCAGGACGCGAGCCGGGCATCGAGCACGGCCCCGAGCTGGGCCACCGAGGGGTCCGGGTCGGCCAGCAGGTGCCGGCAATGCGCCAGCGCGCCGGCCCAGTCACCCTGCAGCGCGTCGAGCCGGCCGAGATCGGCGCCGATCACGCTGGCCCGGCCGGGGTCGAGCGCGAGCGCGGTCTCCAGGTGGTAGCGGCCCTCGGCCGCGGCGTCGAGCTCGATCAGGATCCGTCCGGCCGACTCGTGCGCCTGGGCCGACATCGGTGCGCGGACGAGCGCGGTGCCGAGCGCCGCGGCGGCGCCCTGGTGATCGCCGTGGTTGAGCCGCAGCGTGCCGGCGGCCAGGAACGCCTCACCGTGGCCGCCCGCGAGCCCGCGCTCGACCGCGCGCTGCGCGCGATCGCGCAGCTCCGGCTCGCCGCCCATGATCCAGGCCTGGACGGTGACGAACGCGAGCGCGCCGAGGATCGGCGGGGAGCTCGGCGCGAGCGCCGCGGCCTGCTCCAGCAGGTCGGCGGCGTTCTGGGCATGGACACCCCAGAACCGGCGCAGCTCGGCGCGGGCGCGCAGGTAGAGATCGACCGCCCGCGGATCGGTGGGCCGGGCGGTACTGGCCGCCCGCGCCGACAGCGCGGTCGCGACGCCGCCGCCGAGTCGATCGGCGGCCGCGAGGATCTCGGCCTCGCTGCAGTCCTCGCGGTGCGCCCAGATCTGGAACCCGTCGGCGACGCTGATCAGCCGCGCCGTGATCCGCAGCGCGGACCGGGTCCTTCGCAGCGATGCCGCGACGACGTGATCGACGCCGAGCGCGCGCCCGAGCGCCTGCGGATCGACCTCGCCGCGCGAGCGCACCACGCCGGCGGGCCGGACCCGCAGGGTCGCGGTCGACGACAGCGTATCGACCAGGTCGTCGAGCAGGCCGTCGGCGAGGTCCTCGTCGCCGGCCGCGCACGCCACCGGCAGCACCGCCACCGTCGTGCGCGCCGCGGGCAGCGTGGGCAGCGGCGCGGCCAGCGCGGGGGCGCCGACGCCGGGCAGCGTGGCGCGCACGGCGGCGTCCATCGCGCCCGCGGCCTCCAGGGCGCGGTCGAACCCGGGCGCGGCCGCGGCGGGGCGCGGATCGGCCGGCTCGGGCAGCGCGCTGCCCGCCGCGATCGCCGCCCCGAGGATCGCCGCGCTCGGCGGGCGCAGCGCCGGATCGAGCTGGAGGCAGCGCTCGATCGCCGCCGCGATCGGCGCCGGCATCTGCGGCGCGAGGATCGGCCGCGGCGGCTGCGTCGCCTGCGCGACCGCGATCGCGATCGGGCTGTCGCCCGACCACGGCCGCATGCCGGTCGCCAGCTCGTAGAGCATGACGCCGAGCGCGAACAGGTCGGCGCGATGATCCGCCGCCGCCCCGGCGAGCTGCTCGGGCGCCATGTAGCGCGGCGTGCCGATCAGCGCGCCGAGCTGGGTGACCCCGACCTCGTCGCCGCCGCGCGCGATCCCGAAGTCCATGATCACGGCCCGCTCGGTGCCGCGCTCGATCATCACGTTGTCCGGCTTGAGGTCGCGGTGGACCACGCCGGCGTCGTGGGCCGCGGCGAGCCCGGCGCACAGCTGGACCGCGAGGCGCTGCAGCCGCGGCCACGCCATCTCGCCGCCGAGCTCGCCGGTCAGCGGCGCGCCGTCGATCAGCTCCATGGTCAGGAACCGGTCGCTCCGGTGCTCGCCGATGTCGAACATCCGCGCCACGTTGCGGTGCTGGATCCGCCGGGTCAGCTTGACCTCGCGCCGGAACCGATCGATCGTCGCGCTCCACCCCGCCTCGTCGGTCAGCCCGCCGCGCAGCACCTTGAGCGCCACGCGCTCGCCAAGCTCGCTGTCGAGCGCCTCGTAGACCCGGCCCATCCCGCCGGCGCCGAGCCAGCGCACGATGCGGTACCGCCCCGCGATCAGCTCGCCGTCCCGGCCGACCTCCACCGGGCGATCCTGGGGCACGTCCGCGAGCGTGTCGTCCTGGCCACCGGCGGACATCGGCCTCTGAGCTTAGCATCGCCGGTCGCGGCGCTGGGTATGCCCTGGGGATGCGCGACGTGACGGGTCTGTTCGGACTCGAGGCCGGCTACGCGCGGCCCTCGTGGGCATACAGCCGGCTGATCGGGCGGTGGTCTAGCCAGCGCGGGTCGGACTCGGCGATCCGCCCGGCGGTGAGATCGGCGCGCAGCTCGCGCTCGCGGACGGCGAGCTTGCCGACCTCGGCCATGAGCCGGTCGGCGCATTTCTTGTAAAGGGTGGGGCGCGGCTTCTCCGCGCGCAGGTCGGCGTAGTCGATCGGCGCGCCGAACACCAGGACGACGGCGCGCGCGCCGTGGGCCTCGCGCGTGAAGTTGGCGCGGATGTCGTCGACCGCGTTGTTGCTCAGGCCGTGGATGAACGCCGGGATCACGACCGGCTGGGCGACCAGCGCGAGCTTGCCGACGCCGGGCTGGGCGGGCAAGAAGGTGTAGGGGTCGGGGCCCTTGTTGCGGGTGCCCTCGGGGTGCATGCCGAGCACGTTGCCCGGCCGGCGGACGATCTCGACCATGCGGTCGAGCGCGTCATCGTTGAGCGCCCGGCGCTCGGCCTGGCGGTAGATCGGCGGATACATCGCCCCACCCGCGACCAGGGCGTTGACCGCGATGCCGAGCGGCCGGTCATAGAAGAAGTTGCTGCGGACCGGGAAGTACAGGTGCCGGGCCCACGGGACCGGGCCCATGTAGCAGGCCAGGAGCATCGCGTACTGGTCGAAGAAGCTGCGGTGATTGGAGACCAGCATGACGCCGGTGTCGGGGCGCAGCGCCATCAGGTCGTCGAGGCCCTCGACCAGCATGCGGCGCGCGATCCCGGCCCGGACCCAGACGTACGACACGCCGCGCAAGAACCGAGTCTGCAGCCACTTGCCTCGGGGATCCTCGTTGGCGAGCTCGGCGAACCGCAGGGCGATCCGCTCGATGCGGCGGAGCGGGGCATCTGCCATCGGGGAGGGTCTATCACGTCCCGGACGACCGGATCTCGGCCCGACTTCATCCGATGCCGGCCGATCGCGGCTCGTTTCGCCCGCGGTTTGCGCTGCCGGCCGATTGACGTCTCTCCCGCGACCCCCTATTTTTCCCGCGGTTCGCCCAAAGGCAACATCCCGATGTCACTTGAATTCTCCGCGGACGCCCAGAAGAAGATCGCAGCGGCCTGCGAGCGGTATCCCACCAAGCAGCCGGTGGTGATGGCCGCGCTCCACCTCGCGCAGAAGGAGCACGGCCATCTGTCCGATGACGTGCTTCGCCTGGTCGCGAGGACGCTCGACCTGCCGTACGCGCACGTCTACGGCGTCGCGACGTTCTACACGATGTACCGGCGAGAGCCGGGTGGCCGCCAGACGATCCGGATGTGCACCAACATCTCGTGCATGCTGCGCGGCGGCTACGAGGTGCTCGAGGCGTTCGAGGCCCGGCTCGGCCTCAAGCGCGGCGAATCGAACGCCGAGTTCACGCTGGTCGAGGAGGAGTGCATCGCGGCGTGCGCCAACGCGCCGTGCGCGGTGGTCGGCACCGAGTACCTGCTCGACATCAAGCCCGAGCAGGTCGGCGAGCTGATCCAGCGCCTCAAGGCGCACCCCCACCCCGAGTCGGAGGTCGTGTAGATGCCCGCGGAGATCGGCACGCACATCGTCACCGCGCGGTTCGGCAACCCCGACGCCAAGACCCTGCCGGGCTACGAGCGGGCCGGCGGCTACGCCCAGCTGCGCAAGGCGCTCGCGATGCGCCCCGAGGACATCACCGCCGAGGTCAAGGCGTCGAACCTGCGCGGCCGCGGCGGCGCGGGGTTCGCGACCGGCGTCAAGTGGGGCTTCGTGCCCAAGGACGCCAAGGCGGTGCACCTGGTGTGCAACGCCGACGAGTCCGAGCCCGGTACCTGCAAGGACCGCGAGCTGATGTTCTGGGACCCGCACCTGCTGATCGAGGGCATGATCATCTCGGCGCACGCGCTGCGCGCGGTGCACAACTACATCTACATCCGCGGCGAGATGATGCGCGAGTACCTCGTGCTGCGGAAGGCGGTCGAGGAGGCCTACGCGCGCGGGTACCTGGGCAAGAACCTCCTCGGCACCGGCATCGAGGTCCAGCTCACGGTGCACCGCGGCGCCGGGGCGTACATCTGCGGCGAGGAGACCGCGCTGCTCAACTCGCTGGAGGGCCTGCGCGGCCAGCCGCGGCTCAAGCCGCCGTTCCCGGCGGTCAAGGGGCTGTTTGGCAACCCGACGATCGTCAACAACGTCGAGACGCTGATGAACGTCCCGGCGATCATCGACAAGGGCGGGGCGTGGTTCAACGCGCTCGGCATGGGCCGCTCGGGCGGCACGCGCATCGTGTGCGTGTCGGGCCACGTCAACAAGCCCGGGGTGTTCGAGCTGCCGATGGGCATCACGTTCACCCAGATGATCCACGAGATCTGCGGCGGGGTGTGGAAGGGGCGCAAGGTCAAGGCGGTGATCCCCGGCGGGGTGTCGATGCCGCCGCTCGACGCCGGCGAGCTCGACGTGCCGTGCGAGTTCGACGCGCTGCAGACCGACGAGCGGATCAAGCCGGTGATGGTGCGGCCGGGCCAGCCGTTCGACCTCGGCGGCGGCCGCCAGCTGCGCACGATGGCCGGCTCGGGCGGCGTGGTCGTGATGGACGACCAGACCGACATCCCGCGCGCGACCTGGCGGATCATGAAGTTCTTCGCCCACGAGTCGTGCGGCCAGTGCACGCCGTGCCGCGAGGGCTGCGGCTGGCTCGAGAAGGTGTCGCGCCGGGTCGCCGAGGGCCACGGCAAGGACGGCGACCTCGACCTGCTGGCGAGCATCGCGCACGGCATCGCCGGCAACACGATCTGCGCGCTCGGCGATGCCGCGGCGTGGCCGATGCTCGGCTTCCTCACCAAGTTCCGCGCCGACTTCGAGGCGAAGATCGCCACCACCAAGGGGAAGGCCGCATGATCCGGACCTGCGCCGCGCGCGCGACTGTCACCGTCGCGTTGATCGCCGTGGTCAGGACCGCGGTCGTCACCGCGGTCGTCACCGCACTCTTCTGGCTCGGGGCGTCCCGCGCGTACGCCGACGAACCGCGCGAGCGGCCGTGCCAGCCCAGCGTCGAGTCCGCGGTGCGCGCCGCGCTGCCGACCGCCACGGCGGTCCGCTGCCCGGTGGTCAACCCCGAGTACCAGATCGTCAACGGCCAGTCGGTCCTGCAGCCCGACACCGCCCCGGTCACCGCCGAGGCGGTGCTGCTCGACGGCCGGATCGCGACGGTCGAGCTCGTGGTCGACGACGCCGTCAAGGCCAACGCGGCGCGCCCCGAGGCCGCCCGGCGCACGGTCCGCGCCATCACCTACCAGCACCACGACCTGACCGGCTCGTCCGGCAAGTCCATGGCGCTGCTGTTCTGGGCGTTCGCGCTGATCTCGGTGGTCGGCGCGCTGTTCGTGATCAGCCGCCGCAACCTGATCGCCGCGGTGATGGGCATGGTCGGCAGCTTCTTCGGGATCGCCGCGATCTACATGATGCTGTACGCCCGGTTCATCGCCGTGATCCAGATGCTGGTCTACGCCGGCGCGATCATGGTGCTGTTCGTGTTCGTCGTGATGATCCTGAACCGCCCCGAGGACGAGCCGGTGGCGCCGTCGGGGCGGATCGGCCAGGTGCTGGGCGGCGTTGCGATCGCCTTCCTGGTCTGGCGGCTGATCCTGATACTGATCCACGTCGAGCCGGTCAACGTCGAGGTCGCGATGAACGCGCCGCAGCCGGCGCCGGCGCAGTGCGTCGAGTGGCAGAAGGCCGACAACGGCGGGCTGACCTGCACGACCGAGCGCCCGGACTGGGGCTCGATCAAGGCGGTCGGCGCCGACCTGTTCGGCCCCGGGCTGTTCCCGTTCGAGGCGATCTCGATCCTGCTCCTGGTCGCCGTGGTCGGCGCGATCGCGATCGCCCGGCCGCTGCGCGAGCAGCCGGAGGACGCGGGTGAATCGGGCGCCGATTCGTCATCCGATTCTCGGGCCGGCGGAGGTGCCGCATGAGCAACGTCGTGTGGAATATCGGCTACGGGCACTTCCTGGTGCTCGCCGCGGTGCTGTTCCTGATCGGCGTGCTTGGCGTGCTGGTCCGGCGCAACGCGCTGATCATGCTGATGGCCGTCGAGCTGATGCTCAACGCCGCCAACGTCACGCTGCTGACGTTCTCGCGGATGTGGGGCGACCTGTCGGCCCATACCTTCGCGCTGATCGTGATCGCCGTGGCCGCCGCGGAGGCCTCGGTCGGGCTCGCGATCGTGGTCGCGGTGTTCCGCGGCCGGCGCAACGTCGAGGTCGACCGCCTCACCACGCTCCGTCACTGAGCCCAGGCACGCCATGGACGCATCAAGTCAACTGACCTTCCTGGGGCTCCCGATCCTGATGTGGATCCCCCTCGCGCCGCTGCTCGGTGCGCTGATCAACCTCGTGCTCGGGCCGTGGCTGGAGCGCAGGCTCGGCCGCTGGGCCATCCACAGCGTCGCGATCGCCGCGGTCGTATTCGCGTTCGGCGTGGCGGCGTATCTGGTGTTCGGCCCGCTGCTCCAGGCGTTCCACGAGGGCCGCGGCGGGGTCGGCATCACCCAGGTCGCCTACACCTGGATCGAGGTCGGCGCGTTCAAGGCCCAGCTCGCGTTCCGGCTCGACACGCTGTCGGCGGTGATGATCCTGATCGTCACGTTCGTCGGCTCGCTGATCCACATCTACTCCGCGGGCTACATGGCCCACGACCCCCGCTACAGCGCGTACTTCGGCTACCTGAACCTGTTCATGGGCGCGATGCTGATCCTGGTGCTGGCCGCGAACCTGCCGGTGATGTTCATCGGCTGGGAGGGCGTCGGCCTGTGCTCGTACCTCCTGATCGGGTTCTGGTTCGAGAACGAGTCCTACGCCACCGCCGGCCGCAAGGCGTTCGTGGTCAACCGGATCGGCGACTTCGCGTTCCTGCTCGGGATGTTCCTGCTGTTCTGGGCGACCAAGGACGCGGGCGCCGGTGACGCCGGCAGTCTGGACTTCGCGACGCTGCGCAGCACGGCGGCGGTGGGGGTGAAGTTCACCCAGCCGTTCTGGGGGGGCGAGCGGCTGGCCGCGACCGCCGGCATCCTGCTGTTCATCGGCGCGTGCGGCAAGTCGGCCCAGGTGCCGCTGTTCGTCTGGCTGCCCGACGCGATGGCCGGCCCGACGCCGGTCTCCGCGCTGATCCACGCCGCGACCATGGTGACCGCCGGGGTCTACATGGTGTGCCGGCTGTCGCTGCTCTACGCGTCGTCGACCACGGCGCTGTTCGTGGTCGCGACCGTCGGCCTGATCACCGCGCTCGCCGCCGCGTTCATGGCGTTCGCCCAGACCGATCTCAAGAAGGTGCTGGCGTACTCCACGGTGTCGCAGCTCGGCTTCATGTTCGTCGCCGCCGGCACCGGCAACTGGACCGCGGCGATCTTCCACCTCGGCACCCACGCGTTCTTCAAGGCCTGCCTGTTCCTCGACGCCGGCTCGGTGATGCACGCGATGGAGCACGAGGGTTCGGCGACGCCGGGCGACATCACGACGATGGGCGGACTGCGCCGCCGGCTGCCGATCACGCACGCCACGTTCGCGATCTCGTGCCTGGCGATCGCCGGCATCCCGCTGTTCTCCGGGTTCTTCTCCAAGGACGAGATCCTCGCCGGTGCGTTCGCGGTTCACCCGCCGGGCTGGCCGCCGATCTACGGCAAGATCCTGTGGGCCGGCCTGCTGATCGCCGCGCTCGGCACGGCGTTCTACATGTGGCGGCTGTACTTCCTGGTGTTCGGCGCCGAGGCGCGCTCCGAGGCGGCCCGCGACGCCCACGAGTCGCCGCGGTCGATGACCCTGCCGCTGGTCGTGCTCGCGATCGGTGCGTTCATCGGCGGCGTGGTCGGCCTGCCGCACTTCGAGCACCTCCACTTCCCGCAGTGGCTGGGCGAGTGGCTGAAGCCGAGCCTGGCCGAGGACTGGTACGCCTCGGGGCTGCCCGGGCCGCAGGGCATCGAGGGCCATGAATCGGATGGCGAGATCGGAGGGCTGCTCGCGATCGCGTCGCTGATCGCGGTGGCGGGTGTCGGGCTGGCCTGGGGGTTCTACAGCCGGGGTCCGTCGAAGACGGTCGAGCGCTGGACCGCCCGGGGCGGAGCGTTCGCCGATCTGTATCGCGCGTCGAAGGCCAAGCTGTGGGTCGACGAGTTTTACGACGCGGTCCTCGTGCGGCCGTTCAAGGTGGTCGCGCAGTTCCTGCTCGAGTTCGTCGACCGCTTCGTGGTCGACACCGTCGCGGTCAACGGCTCGGCGTTCGTGGTCGGCATCTTCGGCCGGATCTCGCGGTGGTTCCAGAACGGCAACGTCCAGCGCTACCTGGTCGGCGTCGTGATCGGCGGAGCGCTGGTGTTCGTGATCAGCGACTGCCACCACAAGGCGACGTTCGACTACAAGATCGTCGGCAACCAGATCCAGCTCCATGCCGATCCGGGCTCCGGCATCCTCGGCTCGGCCGCGCATGTCTACTGGGACCTCGACGGCGATGGCGAGAAGGACAAGGACCTCGCGCGCCCGGGCGAGCTGCTCGACAAGCGCGACGTGACGGTCACCGGCTACGACGGGCCGATCACGATGTGGGTCGAGGACCCGGTCACCGGCCACGAGGTCAAGGTCACCAAGACGATCAACCTCAACGAGGGTCGCACGTTCTGGCCGCCTCCCGAGCCTGCGGCGGATCCACATCAGCCCGGCGCCGGGCAGCCTGCCGAGCGTCCGGATGATTCGCAGGGGGTGAAGTAGCCATGACGCGCGGTGACTTCTTGATCCCGCTGGTCCTCGCCGTGCCGCTGCTCGGCGCGATCTTCGTGATGTGCACGCCCAAGACCGAGGGGCCGCTCCACCGCGGCATCGGTCTGACGTTCACGGTGATCACGTTCCTGATCTCGCTGCTGATGATCAGCAACTTCGATCCGAAGGCCGACGGCTTCCAGCTCATGCTCGACGTCGAGTGGATCCCGGTGCTCGGCGCGCACTTCAAGACCGGCGTCGACGGGATGTCGATCTTCCTCGTCATCCTGACCACGTTCCTGATGCCGCTGACCTTGCTCGGCACCGGCAAGGCGATCGACCGCAACGTCCGCGAGTTCATCGCCGCGATGCTGGTGCTCGAGACCGGCATGGTCGGCGCGTTCGTCGCGCTCGACCTGTTCCTGTTCTACGTGTCCTGGGAGGTGATGCTGATCCCGATGTACCTCCTGATCGGGATCTGGGGCGGCCAGCGCCGGCTCTACGCGTCGATCAAGTTCGTGATCTACACGATGGTCGGCTCGCTGCTGATGCTGGTCGCGATCCTGTACGTCTACGTCAAGGCCGGCGCGGTGCTCGGCGGCTACACCACGGATCTCGAGAAGCTGCTGACCGTGTCGCTGCCGTACAGCGCCCAGACCTGGTGCTTCGCGGCGTTCGCGCTCGCGTTCGCGATCAAGATCCCGCTGTTCCCGCTCCACACCTGGTTGCCCGACGCGCACGTCGAGGCGCCGACCGCGGGCTCGGTGATCCTGGCCGGTGTGCTGCTCAAGTTCGGGGTCTACGGGTTCCTGCGCTACGCGATGCCGCTGTTCCCGCACGGCGCGGTGGTGTGGGCGCCCACGATCGCGGTGCTCGCGGTGATCGGCATCATCTACGGGGCGTTTGTTGCGTTCGCCCAGGACGACGTCAAGAAGCTGGTCGCGTACTCGTCGGTCTCGCACCTGGGGTTCTGCGCGCTCGGCGTGGTCGCGCTGACCACGTACGGCATCTCGGGATCGATCTACGCGATGCTGTCGCACGGGCTCACCACCGGCGGGCTGTTCCTCGGGATCGGCGTGCTGTACGAGCGGCGCCACACCCGGCGGCTCGCCGAGTACGGCGGGATCTGGAAGCAGATGCCGGTGTTCGCGGGGCTGTTCCTGATCATCACGATGGGCTCGGCGGGGCTGCCGGCGCTGTCGGGCTTCGTCGGCGAGTTCCTGACCATCCTGGGGACGTTCATCGCCGGTGACACCCTGCCGCACGGCTACTCGATCCCGTCGCCGCGCCTGCTCGGCGCGCTGGCCGCGACCGGCGTCGTGCTCGGCGCGATCTACCTGCTGTGGATGTTCCAGAAGGTGTTCTTCGGCAGGCTCGACAAGGCGCGCAACGGCCGGCTGCCGGATCTCGACCCTCGCGAGCGCTTCGTGTTCGTCGTGCTGGCGATCAGCATCTTCGCGCTCGGCATGTTCCCGCGGCCGCTGCTCGCGGCGATGGAGCCGTCGGTGAACAAATTCATCCGGGAGTTCGACCGCCGGGTCGGCGAGTGCGACGGCCCGCCCCACACCTTCGGGTCGGGCGTGTGCGGCAACAACCCGGCGATCCAGAAGACGCTCGACAGCGTCGCCAAGGGCGCTGCCGGTGTCCAGAAGACGCTGTCTGGCCCCGGCGCTGCCGGGTCGGGCTCCGCGGGCGGCGGCAGCGCCGCGCCGGGCGCGCCGGGCAATCCGAGCCCGGGGGCCGGCAGCGCCGCGGGCTCGGCCGCACCACCGGGAGCCCCGCCGCCGGGGGCCGGTAGCGCCGGCGAGAGGGGCACGCCATGACCATCGACACCTCGGGACTCGCCGCGGACCTGGGTTACCTGGTCCCGTACCTCATCCTCGTGATCACCGGCCTGGTGCTCGTGCTCGCCGAGGCGTTCTACCGCGGCAAGGACCGCTCGGCGCTGATGTCGCTCGCGGTGGCCGGCTCGATCGCCTCGGCGATCGCCTCGGTGGTGCTGTATCGCCAGCTGCCCGACGTCGCCACCAAGGCCAGCGCCGAGCCGGGGATACTCGGCGGCATGCTGATCGCCGACCGCACGGGCTACGTGCTGTCGGCGCTGTTCGCGGTGACCACCGCGCTGGCCGCGCTGGGCTCGCCCGCGCACCAGCGCGAGCACGACTGGCAGGTCGGCGAGTACTACGGCGTGATGCTGCTGTCGGCGTCGGGCATGGTGATGCTCGCGCACGCCTGGAACCTGGTCACCGTGTTCCTCGGCGTCGAGACCATGTCGCTCGGCGTCTACGTGATGTGCGCGATGCGGCGGCACTCCAGGCGCGGCAACGAGGCCGCGATGAAGTACTTCCTGATCGGCGCGTTCGCGACCGGGTTCCTGATGTACGGCATCGCGCTGATCTACGGCGCGGCCGGCACCACCAAGATCTCCGAGCTGGCGGTGCGGCTGGGCAACACCAAGAACTTCGGCCTGGTGGTCGCCGGCTGGTCGATGCTGCTGATCTCGTTCGGCTTCAAGGTCGCCGCGGTGCCGTTCCACATGTGGGCGCCGGATGCCTACGAGGGCGCGCCGACCCCGGTGACCGGGTTCATGGCGGCGGCGGTCAAGGCCGCGGCGATCGCCGCGATGATCCGGCTGTTCGGCACCGCGCTCGGCGGTAGCAAGGTGCCGTTCGGCGCGCTCGGCTGGGTCACGCCGATGGCGGTCGTCGCGTTGCTGACCATCACGATCGGCAACATCACCGCGGTGCGCCAGGACAACATCAAGCGCATGCTGGCGTACTCGTCGATCTCGCACGCCGGCGTCCTGCTGGTCGGGATCTGCGCGCTCGGCCTGGGCTCGCCGACCGCGACCACCAGCCTGATCTACTACCTCATCGCGTACAGCTTCACGACCCTGGGCGCGTTCGCGATCGTGGTGTTCGTCGGCTCGCGCCAGCGCGAGCGGCTGCTGGTCGACGACTGGGCCGGGCTCGGCGCCCAGCACCCGGCGGTCGCGCTGGCGATGACCGTGCTCTTGCTGTCGTTCGGCGGCGTGCCGCCGACCGGCGGATTCTTCGCCAAGTTCTACCTCTTCAAGGCCGCGCTGGAGGCCAGCGATGGCCAGCTGTGGTGGCTGGTCGTGTTCGGTGTGATCAACTCGGCGATCAGCATCTACTACTACCTGCGGATCGTCACCGCGATGTACTTCCGCGACGCCAACCAGCCGTTCACGCCGACCAGATCGGGGCCGCTGCTGTTCGTGATCGCGGTGTGCCCGGTCCTGGTGCTCGAGCTCGGCATCATGCCGGGCTGGTGGCTGCGGCTGATCGGCTGACCGGGCGATCGCATGACGGCGGAACTGCGCGAGCTCGCCGCGGCGGCCGGGATCGACGCCAGCTACCAGAGCTGGCGGGGTGAGCCGGTGGTCGCCAGCGACGAGGCGCTGGTCGCCGCGCTGCGCGCGCTCGCGCCGGACCTCGGCGTCGGGTTCGCCCGCGCGGCCGACGCGCCGGGTGCGCTGGCGGCGCTGCAGCGCGCGCGCTGGACCGAGATCGTTCCGCCGGTGGTGACCGGCTGGGACGGCGAGATCGTCGTGCCGTTCTCGGTGCCGGCCGCGCTCGACGAGCGCTGGGAGGTCGAGGTCGCGACCGAGTCCGGGCAGACCGTCCGCGCGCACGGCCGGCTGTTCGAGCTGCCGGCCGACGACCACGCGTGGCCGGGCGGCGTGGTGCACTGCGTGCGGCGGGCGCGGATCGCGGTCGGCGAGCTCGGCTACCACACCGTGCGCTGGCAGGCGGGCTGGATCGACGGCGAGGCGTTCGCGATCGCGGCGCCGCGTCGCGCATGGGGCGGCCCGGGCGAGGGGCCCCGGCGGTGGGGCGTGTTCGCGCCGGTCTACGGCCTGGCCAGCCCGGCGAGCGGGCAGGCCGGCGACCTCGGGACGCTGCGCCGGCTGTTCGCGCAGGTCGCCGCGCGCGGCGGGCGTTACGTCGCGACCTTGCCGATCCTCGCGGCGTCGCTCGACGAGCCCTGCGAGTTCTCGCCCTACGCGCCGATCAGCCGGATGTTCTGGAACGAGCTCTACCTCGATCTCGCCGCGCTCGCCGGCGAGCTCGGCGTTCCGCCGCCGACCGCACCGCCGATCATCGCGGGCACGCGGATCGACTACCGCGCCCAGTACCACTGGCGCCGCCACGTGCTCGATCCGATGGCCGAGCGGCTGCTCGCGACCCGCGGCGGCGAGATCGACGCCCGGGCGGCCGAGGCGGGGGCCTACGACTACGCCGCGTTTCGCGCGTTCGGCGAGGCGACCCGGCGGAGCTGGCACAGCTGGCCGGCGAAGTGGCGCGACGGCGTGCCGGTGATCGCGAGCCGGGCCGATGCGATCGCGCTCGGCGCCGACGCGACCCGCGTCACCACCCACGCGGTCGCCCAGTGGGCGATGCAGCGCCAGCTCGAGCAGCTCGCCGCCGGGCCGGTCCAGCTCTATCTCGATCTCCCGGTCGGCGTGAGCTGCGACGCCTACGAGGTCTGGCGCCACCGCGCGCTGTTCCTGACCACGATGTCGGCGGGCGCGCCGCCCGACGCGCTGTTCCTCGGCGGCCAGGACTGGGGGCTGCCGCCGGTGTCGCCGATCGCGGGGCGCCGCGATCGCTACCGCTACCTGATCCGCTGCCTGCGCCACCACATGCGGGTCAGCGGCATGCTGCGGATCGACCATGTGATGGGGCTGTTCCGGCTGTACTGCGTGCCCAGCGGGTTGCCCGCGACCGACGGGGTCTACCTGCGCTACCCGTACGACGAGCTGCTCGCCGTGCTCGCGCTGGAGTCCAGCCGGTCGCGCTGCGCGCTGGTCGGCGAGGACCTCGGCACCGTCCCCGAGGAGGTCCGGCCGGCGATGGCGCGCCACGGCCTGTTCCGGATCCACGTCGGCCAGTGGTTCTTCCCGAGCGAGCCCGGCAAGTCCGCCGAGCCATCGCCGCCCGAGTCGGTCGCCGGCCTCAACACCCACGACATGGCGACGTTCGCCGGCTGGTGGCGCGGCACGGACATCGACGACCGCCGCGACCTCGGGCTGATCAACCACGACCAGGAGGCCGAGGAGCGGCTGCAGCGCGACGGCTGCCGCGCGGGCCTGCTGGCGTACGTCGACCGGCCGGGGGCGCCGCACATCGAGCGCGCCGCGCTGACCGACGTCGAGCGCGCCATGGTCGGCGCGGTCGCCGATCTCGCGGTCGGCCCCGCCGAGGTCGTGCTGGTCGCGCTCGACGACCTGGTGATGGATCCGACTCCCCACAACGTCCCCGGCACCACCACGCAGCGGCCCAACTGGCAGCGCCGGGTCGAGGGCTGGTCGGATGCGCTCGACGAGCAGCGCACGCCACCGGCCGCCGCGGCGGCGATCGCGGCGATCACCACGGCGCTGAAGCGCTCCACGTGACCGCGCGGCGCGCCGCCCCACCGTGATAGGCTGCGCCGTGGCGCCCCGGTGAAGAGACCACCCGAGACCTGGTTCTGGTCCCACGACATCAAGTCGACGCAGATCGACAGCGTGGTGATGCCGGGCACGCGGCTGATGCGGCTGTCGTCGTATGGCCCCGCCGACCGCCGGCGGTTCGCCGCGCTGCTCTACCAGGACACCGGCCCGGAGCGCCACTGCGCGCTCGACCTCGACGCCGCGGCGCTCGCCGCCCGGCTGCGCGACACCGGGGCGCGGCCGGTCGCGATCACCGCCGGGCCTGCCGACGGCGGTGACAGCGCCGTGCGGTTCTCGGTGGTGCTCGAGACCGGGCCGGGCCCGCTGTCCAGCGCGCACGTCGATCTCGACGAGGCCGGCGTCCGCGCGCTGGTCGACGACCGGCACTGCATCGCCGACCTCGCGACCTACACCGCCGGCGGCGCGCGCCGGTTCGCGGTGATCGTCGAGGAGCGGACCGGCCCGTCGTGGCTGTTCGCCGGCATCTCGCCGGCCGAGCTCGACGCGCAGCTGCTCGAGCTCGGCGCCACGCTGGTCCGGCTGCGCAGCTACGCCGGCGCCGAGGGCGCGCGGCTGGCCGCGGTCGCCGAGCGCGTCCGGGTTGCCCGCTGGGCGTGGTACGCCGACCTCGACGCCGACGGCGTGGCGCGCAAGCTCGAGGACAACGCCGCGTACCCGGTCGACCTCGACGCGGTGCGCGACGACCGGGGTGTTCGGTTCTCGGTGGTCATGTACCACCAGCGCTAGGGCCGGCCGCCGGGCCGCACCGCCAGGATCAGGACGACGACCAGGAGACGACGCGACCGTGCCGGAATTCGGGCCGTACGAGACATCCGAGGCGCTGCTGCGCGATCAGCTGTGGCGGTGCTGGCTGGCCGTCGAGTCCCAGATCCGCCAGCGCTGGGCGATGGGCGCGCTGCCGCGCACCGCCGAGGACGGCGCGGCCGCGACGTGGGCTCCCGACAACGTCGCCGGCGTGTTCCGCGCCGCGCTCGCCGAGTACCGCGGCGAGCCGTTGCCCGGCGGCGACGACGCCGGCGCGTCGGTCGTCGGCGCGGCGCATCGCCACCACGCGCTGCTGACCGACGCGCGGATCGCCGCGACGCTCGCCGCCGGCATCCGCCTGCCGTACCTCGATCTGTGGGTCCGGTTCGAGCTCAGCCACGCCCAGCGCCTCGCGCTGAACTTCGCGGTGATGCCCGAGGTCGACCCCAAGCTCGTGATCGCCTACCGCTACCTGACCAGCGATCCGACCTGCCGCGGGCTCGACGCGCGGCTGCTCGCGATGCTGGTCTACGACAGCTCCGAGCGCCGCGCCGACCTGTCGCGCGATCTCGCACCGACCTCGCCGCTGCTGCTGTATCGCCTGATCGAGCTCGACGAGACCGCCGGGTCGTACGACTCGGTGCTGTTCCGCCGGCTGCGCCCGGCGGCGCGGCTGGTCCAGCTGCTCGCCGGCGACCACCGCCAGCTCGACCCCCAGCTGTCCGACGTCGCCGAGCTGCGCGGCGGCGAGGTCGCCGCGCTGTTCCCCGAGCCGATGATCGCGCGCGCGGCCGCGGCGCTGGGCTCGCCCGAGGCGCTGCTCGTGCTGCAGGGCGTGCGCGGCGTCGGCAAGCGCCTGCTGCTCCAGGTCGCCGCGGCGCGGATCGGCCGCAAGGTCCTCCTGATCAATGCCGGCGCCCTCGCCGCGATGCCCGCACCGCAGCAGCGGCCGGTCGTGCGCAGCATCCTGCGCGAGTGCCGGCTGCTCGACGCGGTCCCGGTGCTCCCCGATCTCGACGACGCGCTCGTCCAGCAGGGCGATCGCAGCGAGCTGCCGCCGTTCGTGGCCCAGCTCGCTGCCGAGCACGCCGGCGCGATGGCGATCACCCTCGGGCGCGATCGCATGCCGCGGCTCGACCTCCGGCCGCTGGTCCAGTTCACGCTCGAGGTCCCACCGCTCGACGATCGCGCCGCGCTGTGGCGGCACCACGTGCCCAGCCTGTCGGGCGCGGACGCCGAAGCCCTGGCGTTGCGTTTTGCTGCGCCCGGTGGTGTGATCGCCCTCGCAGCCCGCGCCGCGCGCGCCGAGCGGCCGGCCGATGCCGGCCCCCCCGACTTCTCCGCGCTCGATCTCGCGGTGCGCAACCAGCTCCACGACCGCCTGATCCGGCTCGGCCGCCGGATCGACGCGACCCACGGGTTCGCCGACCTCGTGGTCGACGACGAGACCGCCGCGTCGCTCCGCGAGATCGTTGCCGCGCTGCGTGAGCGCCGAAAGGTCCGGGAACGCTGGGGATTTCGTGGCGCAGCCGGCGTCTCCGTGCTGTTCTCCGGCGACCCGGGAGTCGGCAAGACGATGAGCGCGACCGTGATCGCCCGCCAGCTCGGCCTGGCGATCTACGAGATCGACCTGTCCCGGGTGGTCTCCAAGTGGCTGGGCGAGACCGAGAAGAACCTGGGCGAGGTGTTCGACGCGGCCGAGCCCGGCCACGTGGTCTTGCTGTTCAACGAGGCAGATTCTCTGTTCGGCAAGCGTACGACGGAGGTCAAGTCATCCAACGACCGCTACGCCAACATGGAGACCAACTACCTCTTGCAGCGCCTCGAGCGGTTCGGTGGGCTCGCGATCCTCACCACCAACCTGGGAGGCGCGGTCGACCCGGCGTTCCGCCGGCGGTTCGCGTACGACGTGCAGTTCACGTTCCCCGATCCCGAGATGCGCACCGAGCTGTGGCGGCGGGCGATTCCCGCCACCGCCGAGGTCGGTGACATCGACTTCGCGCAGCTCGGCGAGCGCTTCGAGCTGTCCGGCGGCTTCATCAAGGTCGCCGCCGAGCGCTCTGCGTTCCAGGCGGCCGCGACGAGCGAGCCGATGTCCACCCAGGGCCTGGTCGTGACCATCCACCGGATGTATCGCGAGCGAGGCAAGTTGACCGCCGTTGGCAGGCTGGAGTGACCCCCATGCAAGCACACGATCAGCAGCGCAGCCACCCCGACGATGCCGTCGAGCTCGCCCCGAGCCACGCGCCCGAGCCCGCGGTCGAGGCCCAGCCCGCGGCGCAGCAGGTCCCACCGGCTGCCAGCTTCGCCGAGCTCACCGGCCAGCCCGCGGTCGCCAAGGCCGACCCCGCCAAGGCCGATCCCGCCAAGGCCGACCCCGCCAAGGCGGAAGCCGCCAGGTCCGAGGACCAGCCGCTGACCAACGCCGACGCCGTCGTCGAGCAGCTCGCGCACGGCATGGTCGACAAGGACCTCGACGCCAACGATGAGCGGTTCCTCAAGGTCAACGGCTACGAGGCGCTGCCGATCATCCGCGGCGTCCACGAGTTCGTGATGCGAACCTTCCTGCCGACCCAGGCCGGCAAGCCGCCGATCGTCGCGTTCCGCGGCACCCGGCCGAGCAAGATCCAGACGGTGATCGCCGACCTCGATCCGACCGGCATCGGCATGTACCAGTTCAACCCCAACCGCGCGCTGATCGACGCCCAGATGGCCGCTGCCGCCTCGCACGGCCAGGTCATCTCCGCCGGCCACAGCCTCGGCGGCGCGCTCGCCCAGATCGCCGCCGCCAGCTTCCCCGATCGCATCCAGCGCATCGTCACCTTCCAGTCCCCCGGCGTGTCGAAGGAGATGGCCGCCGAGCTCGTCAAGTACAACGCCGAGCACCCCGACCACGAGATCGAGTCGTCGCACCACCGCGTCAAGGGCGACCTGGTTCCGCTCGGCGGCGAGGCGCTGACCCCCGGCGTCATCCACAACCACGAGATGACCGACGGCAACCTGCTGCAGCGCAACCCGCTCGCCAAGCACACCTCGATGCCGCTCGCCGACGAGGAGCTCGCCGCCGGCCACGACGTCCCGAACCACGACGATCGCCACATGCAGGAGACCGGCGACGTCTCGACCGACCACGACAACGCCCACAAGGGCCAGTTCGTCGAGCACCTCCGCACGGGCCTGGGCAAGCTGGTCTACGGCGTCGGCCGCCTGCAGCCGTAGCGCGGTCAGGTCACGGCGTACCCAGCGTCGTCGCAAGGAAACCGGCGGTCCGCTGCGCCCGACGTCGTGCTGGCCTGCGCGGGCGACGTCCCCACGCTCGAATGGGCCGATGGTGGCGAGTCCAGCCTTTCGAATGCGGCCTTGGTATGCGGTCTGCACCATCGCCACGTCCACGAGCTTGGATATACGGTCGAGCTCGGACCGCATCAGCGGCCTCGATTCCGCGATCCACAGGGTCGGCTGGTGGCCACGGTGCCGCAGCCTCCTGCGCTCACGGACCTCGGCTGGCCGCAGATCCGGGCGGCAAACGAGCCGCTCGCGATCGATGCCAGCACCATCGCTGGGCCGTGGGACGGCACGCCGGTCGATTACGCGAGGATCGTAGGGCACCTGGCGACGCCGAGGTCTTGCATGAACGTCACGCTCGGGTCCACCGTCAGAGGTGCGACTGACCGATCGCGCGCCACGTGAATCGACCTTGCGATTGGCAAACCAGAGGTGTCCGCAGGTTGCCATGGAACGACACGACCGCTCGGATCGCCGGCGATGCCGCCGCAAACAGCAGCGCGCATCGTCCGCCGAAGCAGAAGCTGATGATTCCGATCCGGGCGAAGGTCGAGATCGGCGCGCCTTCGAGCACCGCAGCCACGCCGCCCACGACGATGAAGTCGACGCGGTGGCGCGCGAGGATCTCAAGCGCCGCTGCTACCACACGAAGTCCAGCCAGGCGCGATCGAGCAGGCGGATGCCGTCGATGTACAGCTCGGCGGGGTAGCCGGCCGCCGGCGTGAACACATCGCGCTCGATCCGTAGCAGACGAAAGCCGAGGCGCTGATAGAACCTCAGCAGCGCGGTGTCGGCGGCGGCCGTCGCGAGCAGGACGCGCGACGCGCCATGGTCGCGGGCGTGCGCGAGACCGGCCTCGACGAGGCGCCGCCCGAGGCCGCGGTGACGGTGGCCGTCCGCGACTGCAATGCTCTTGAGCTCCCAGGTCGCCGGCGCAGCGGTCTCGATGATCTGGACATGCCCGACGAGCTCGCTGCCGTCGGTCGCGACCAGCACCGTGCCACGGGCGAGGTAGCTCGCGATCTCCTGGTCCGAATCGTCGGCGAGACGGAACAGCGGGATCAGCGCTGCGCGATCGCCGGTGTGGTGAACGATCGCCGGCCGCGCGGCCGGGTGCAGTGCCCGGGCGACCAGCTCGCGCAGGCGCTCCGGCGGCCACGCCTCGAGTGCGAGCAGCGCCTCGTACGGCTCGCCGGTGAGCCCGAGCACCTGCGCGAACGCCGGCTCGGTCTTCACGCCGCCACGCTTGAGCGCGCGCACGCGGGTAGCCAGCGCGGCGCCGCCGATCACCAGCAGCTGGCCCTCGATCACCATGTGGCGGAAGCCACGCTGTGCGGTGACCGGCAGCGCCTGGCCGAAGATTTCGACCGCGTTGCCGCCGAGCTCGAACGCGGCGACCACCGCTGGGAGCGGCGAGCGCTCGATGCGCGGCCGGGCGATGCCGAGATCGGACAGCGCCGTGCACAGCGCGCGCTCGAACGCATCGAGATCGTCGCACGTGCACGCGATGTCGAGGTCGCTGCCGTCGACCTGCAGGCCGAGCGGGAAGCTGCCGATCAGCGTCGGCTGGAACGGTGCCAGCTGGTGGACGAGCCGGGCGAGCATGCCGGCGAGCCTGACACGACCTGGCGGGCGACACCGCACGGCGGCAGCGGCGGAACCGTGGGATCACAGGAGCCGATCTCGATCGGGCCGTGACATCGCGGGCGCGGTCGCACCCCCGTCGCGGGGGTGTCCATCGCGTCGCGCCTCGACTTCCCCGGAGGGCGGACACACATTGGGCTTCCGGATGCCCATCCACGCCCCGTTCTCTGCCGTCCGCGATCACGTCACGCCCCGCCCGCCGCCGGATGCCGCCGTCGACCGGGTGGTCTACGGGCTGTGCCAGCCGGTGGTCGGCGCGCGCACGCTGCTGGTCCATCGCGAGCTGCTCCGCGCGGCGCTGGTGCCGGTCGGCGTGCTGGCGGCGTTCTGCGCCGTCGTCGCCGTGGCCGGCCATTCCACGCGCCACGTGCACCGGTTCTACACGACCTTTGCCGTGCTCGCGCCGCTGCCGTCGATCGTGTTCGCCGACCACTATGCGCGGCTGGCGGCGCGGGCGCGCGTGGTGCTGGGGTTCGGGCCTGTCGAGCCGTGCATCGAGCCGCTCCGCCGTAACATCGGACGCGCGGTCAAGCAGGCGATCCTGATCGCGATCGCGCTGGCGCCGATCAGCGGGCTGCTCGACCTCGTGCCCGGCGTCGGCTGGCTGCTGGTCCAGCTCGTGGCGGCGGTGTGGGCGCTGCACTGGGTCGTCGTCGAGGCGTTCGACTCCGCGCGCGTGCTGCGGCCGGGCGAGACGCTCGCCGATCTCGACGCCGCCGCGCAGCGCGTGCGGTTGCCATGGTTCGTCCGCGGGCTGTACCACGCCGCCGACCGCGTGCCGTTCGGCGAGGGCCTGGTGCGCCGGTTCGCGCGGCTGTGCGACCGGCTGTCGCTGCCCTGGCGCGAGGAGGTCGCGCTGGTCGAGGATCACCCGGCGCTGATGCTCGGGTTCGCGCTGTCGACCGCCGCCGTGCTCGCGCTGCCGGTGCTGAACCTGGCGTTCCGGCCGATCGTCATCGTCGGTGCCAGCCACGTGCTCGGCCAGCTGGAGGCGGCGGGCGCGGGCGCGGGCGTGGGTCACAAGTAACGCGAACGTCCCTCGCTCCTGGTCACCGCGACGTGGAACTATCGCCGGCCATGTCGCTGACCACCCGGGTGTTGCTGGGTTTGCTCGCGGGCCTCGCACTGGGCATCGCGCTGGCGTCGTGGTTGCCCGTCTCGTGGCAGCCGCTGGCCGCGTGGATCGAGCCGATCGGCACGATCTGGACCCGGGCGCTCCAGCTGATGGTGATCCCGCTGGTGACGACGTTGCTGTTCACCGGGGTGACCGCGGGCGGGGCGGGGCTCCGCACCCTGGGCGCCAAGGGCATCGGCCTGTTCGCGGTCGTCGTCACGGCGGTGGCGACCTTCACGCTGGTGGTGGCGCCCGCCGTGTTCGCGCGGATCACGCTGGATCCGGGTGCAGCGATCGCGCTTCGCGCCGCGAGCACGGCGCCCCACGACGCGGTGCCGTCGTTCCGCGACTGGCTGGTCGGGCTCATGCCGAACAACCTGGTGGCCGCGCTGTCGGCGGGCGCCATGCTGCCGATCATCGCGGTGACGCTGATCTTCGCCGTGGCGGCGACGCGGCTGCCGGCGGAGCACCGCGCGTGGCTGGAGCGCGCGGCGGAGGCGATCAAGGCGGTCACGCTCGTCGCGGTGCGCGGGGTGCTGTCGCTCGCGCCGTACGGGGTGTTCGCGCTCGCGGTGCCGCTCGCGCTCCGGCTGGGCACGACCGCGCTCGGCGCCGTCGCGGCGTACGTCGTGACCACCGCGGCGGTGTCCATGATCGCGATCGCCGCGATGTACCTGCTGGCCTGGCTGCGCGGGGTCCCGCCGGGGCGGTTCGCCCGCGCCGTCGCGCCGGCCCAGGGGATCGCCATCTCGTCGCGCTCGTCGCTGGCATCGCTGCCCGCGCTGATCGACGGGGCGTCCGCGCTCGGGATGCCGGACCGGGTCACGGGCTTCTTTCTGCCGTTCTCGACCTCGCTGTTCCGGATCGGGGCCGCGGTGGCGCTCCCGGTCGGCGCGCTGTTCATCGCCGCGCTCTACCAGGTCGATCTCACCGCCGCGCAGCGGATGACGGTCGGAGTGACGTCGGTGCTGCTGACGTTCTCGGCGCCCGGGATCCCCGGCGGCTCGATCCTGATCATGGCGCCGGTGCTGCTGTCGGTCGGGCTCCCCGTGGAGGGCGTCGGGATCCTGCTCGGCGTCGACACCATCCCCGATATCTTCCGCACCACCGCCAATGTCACGGGCTCGCTGGCCGCCGCGGTGGCGCTCGATCCGCCGCGGGCGGGCGCTGGGTGAACGGAGCGTCGGCTCTGCTCCAGAATGACCGCCGGTACCGATGTGGGCACACCGATCTCGGGGATTCCGGTGATCGCTTCGCCGCTGTTCGGCTACTCGCCGCGTTCCTGGAGCGTGCGGCGCAAGATGTCGAGCACAGCTCGATCCTTGTCACGACCGGCTTCGACCTTCGTGCGAATCAACGCTTCCAGTCTCAGGACGTGGACGGGGATCTCGCCGAGTTGCCGCAAGGCACTGTCACCGATCAGCTCCTGATACCCGCGCCCGTGACCGATACGTCCGAGGACATCGAGCGGTCCGCAGCGCGTGAGCAGCAGGTGGTGGCCTTCCCCTTCGAGGCCGCGCGCTTCCGGTCGGAGCACGCGTCCGGTCAGATCGCGGTAGCGCGCGTCGAGGTCCGCGAGCGCGGAGAGCAAGCGCGCGACATTCGCAGGCGAGCGATCGTGCACGATGTCGAGATCGAACGTCGAAATCGGCGCGCCTTCGAGCACGGCAGCCACACCGCCCACCACCACGAAGTCGACGCGGTGGCGTGCGAGGACTTCAAGCGCTTCTTTGAACTTCGGCGGCTGGCGAATCATGCGTCAGCTCTGCAACGCTGTCGACGAAGCCCTGCAGCACGGCGAGGCGGTCATCGGGAGACAGCGACAGCATCCAGCGGATCAGTGTGACGTCGACACCATCATCAGCATCGTGCGGCATCGTTAGCACGCCTGCAAGTTACCACGCGCTGGCGCTGCTCTCGCTATCTCTGCGGGTCAGATCAGGCCGAACACCTCCACGTCGACGCCCGCGGCGAAGTGGACGAGCGGCGCGCCGGCCGGGCGCGCGATGCCGGCTGCCGCGAGCAGCGACTCGTCCCAGTCCGACAGCTCCGCGTCCTGCAGCGGGTAGGGCGGGTGGTGGACCTGGCCGCGGCGCAGCCCACCGTCGTGCCGCTGCGCGTAGAGCAGGTAGCGCTCGACCAGGAAGTGCTCGAGCGTGCCGGGGGCGGCGGTGCGGATCGCGGCCGTCGCGGTGGACGTAGGTGCGCAGGTTGGTCTCGTGGAAGCTCGACACGCGGGGACGGCGGGCGACCAGCGCGGCCGCACGCCGCGCATCGTGAACGGCACGATGCCGACGAACGCGTCGCCGTCAAACGTGTCGATCGCGAGCGGCGCGGGCACCAGTGGGCGCAGCGCCGCTGCCGGGACGCGCCAGTGCACGAACGACAGCTGCCGCCAGCGCTGGTGGCCCTGCGGCGGTCCTTCGGGGCGGCGGGTGGGCGCGATCCGGTCGATGGCCGACTGTAGCTGGCCATGCCGCGGAGCACAGGGCCGCGGAGCCGGCGTCCCGGCTACTCCCGGGACGTGAACGCCGGAGGGCAGGGCCGGGTGGTCCCGGCCGGCAGCGGCCGCACCATGACCGGATCGAACTGGAGGTCCGCCCCGAGCCTGAACTCGGCGGTGCCGACCTGCGCGAAGCCGTGCTTGACGTAGAACGCGATCGCGCGGTGGTTGTGCTGCCAGACCGACAGGTACAGCGTCTGCGCGCTGCGCTGCATGGCGATCGCGATCGCGCGGTCGAGCAGGGCGTGGGCGACGCCGCCGCCGTGCCAGCGCCGGTCGACGTACAGCCGCTTGAGCTCGATCGGCGCGGGGCCGGCCACGCACGGCGGCGGCGCGGTCGAGCGGAGCTGGGCATAGCCGGCGAGATCGCCGCGCGCGAACACGAGCACCGTGTGGTAGTGGCGATCGGTGAGCTCGTGGTGCACGTGGTCGGTCGCGAACGCCGCGCCGCAGTACGCGTCCATGTCCTCGGCGCGGTTGTGCGGGCCGAACGTGTCGCGGAACACCTGCTCGGCGAACCCGGCGAGTGCGGGGGCATCGTCGGGACCGGCGGTGCGAAATGCGAGGTCGAGCGTCACGCCACCAGCATTGCGCCCGGCCGAGTATATGTCCAATATATCGTTTGTCTTCATGAAGACGAGATCGATATGATCCAGGCGCTGCTTCGCCCGGAGCTCGAGCTCCGCCACCTGTGGTACTTCGTCGCGGTCGCCGACGAGCTCAGCTTCAGCCGCGCCGCCGTGCGCGTCGGGATCGCGCAGCCGCCGCTGAGCCAGCAGATCCAGCGGATGGAGGACCGCCTGGGCTGCCGGCTGTTCGAGCGCAGCGCGCGCCGCGTCCAGCTGACCGAGGCCGGCAAGCTGCTGGCGCCGGAGGCGCGCCGGCTGCTCGCGGATGCCGCGCACACCGCGCAGCTGGTCCGCAGCGCCGGGCGCGGCGAGATCGGCACGCTGCACATCGGGTACTGGGCGTCGACGCTGTTCTCGCCGCTGCCGATCGCGGTGCGGCGGTTTCGCGAGCGGTTCTCCGGCGTCGCCGTGCGGCTGCGCGAGCTGTACCCGCCCGATCACATCGACGCGATCCGGACCGGGGCGATCGATATCGCGATCGTCCGCGAGCCCGAGCCGGTCGACGGCATCGCCGAGCAGCCGGTGCTGATCGAGCCGCTGGTCGCCGCGCTGCCGGCCGACCACCGGCTCGCGCGGCGGAGGTCGATCCCGCCCGCGCGGCTGCGCGACGAGCCGTTCGTGCTGTTCCCGCGCGAGGCGCTGCCGGGGCTGCACGACAAGCTGCTCGCGCTGTGCCGGAGCGCCGGCTTCGAGCCCCGGGTCGTCCAGGAGGTCGAGGCGTGGAACACGATCGCCAGCCTCGTC
>DATAPF010000190.1:0-2758 GCA_036265355.1 Kofleriaceae bacterium
GGCACCTGCTGGGCTCGCACGGTGTCGGCGTGGTGGTCGTCGTCGGCGACGCTCGCCGCTCGAGGCCCTGACCGGCGGCGCTGGTCGCGCTTGCCGGGGTGGCCTGCTCGGTCAGGCCGTGCCTCACGGCGCGGCGAGCGCTGCGCGGAACATCGCCTCGACGTCGGCCTTCATGTCGGGAGACATCATGTGGCCGACGCCGCGATACAGCTGGTACCTCGCCTGCAGTCCGGCGGCGTCGTACAGCCGGCGCGCAGCATCCCAGCGGGCGACCGGCGTCTTGCCGAACCGGCGCATGATCAGCGCCTCGTCGGCGGCCGTGAACGCGTCGCGGTACGGCACGGCGTCGTTGGCGTCGGCGTCGCCGAGCAGGAACAGGAAGTGTACGCGGCGCAGCGCCGCGAGATCGACCGGCGCCCCGGTGAGCGCGTCGACGTCCGCGATCCCGACCGGGTAGGGCAGCGCATCGCCGCCCAAGCTCGCGAGCGGCGCGACCGGCCAGCCACCGGGCGAGCCGACCGCCGCGGCGAGCACCCGGTCGGGATGCAGCACCGCAAACCGGTTCGCGAAGCTCCCCGACGCCGAGAACCCGGTGATCAGCACGCGCGGCTGCACCGGGTGACCCTGCGCCGCGAGCCGCTGGGCGGCGTGATCCAGCATGGCGATCAGCTGCAGGTCGACGCGCGCGAGCCGGGCGTCGCGGGCCTCGAGGCTCGCCCGGCTCAGCGCATGCAGGTACAGGTCGCCGGCGGGCGGGGGCGCGACCGGCCGCGGAAACAGCGGCGCGAGCACCGGCGTGCCGAGGCGATCCGCGAGCGCGAGCTGGGCGGCCACGTGGCAGGTCGTCCCGGCGCGCAGCAGGTCGAGGTCCTCGGTCGCGAACCCGGTGTTGGGGAGCACGACCAGCAAGCTGGCCGCGCCGGCAGGTCGGCGGGCCTCCGGCGCCGGGGGCGCGCCGGCGGGCGGGGCGTCGGTCGCGCTCGGCACGATGAGCAGGTAGGGCCACGCGAAGCCGCGCGCGGGCTCGGCCGGTTGCTCGGTGACCCGTGTCGCGTCGATCGGACACTGCCCGATCACGGGGCCCTTCACGCCGATCACGCCGTACACGCGGCCGCCGCCGGCGCGGACCTCGACGACGTGCTTGCCCGGTGCGAGCGCGCGCAGCATGCGTTGCTCGAGCCGGCGGCCGCGCCACGCGGTCACGACCTCGCCGGTGGGATCGAGCCAGCGCAGCGCCGCGTCACCGCGGTCGGCCTCGAACCACAGCGCGATCTCTCGCTCGTCGCCGCCGGGCGGGATCATCAGCTCGATCTGCATCGGCTTCGCGCCACCCAGGGTCATGCTCGGCGTGAAGGTGAAGCCCTGCTTGACCAGATCGCCGTTGCGCCGGCGGAGCTCTTGCTCCAGATCCGGGTTCGCCGCCTGTGCGGCGGCCGGCCGCGCGGCGGCGGAGCCCGTGCACGCCTGGCCGTGCAGGCCACCGACGATCAGCACCACGAGCGCGCTCGCCGCCAGGTCCGCGAGCTTGCGAGCCAGTGTCCCGCGACCTGCGCGCATGGCGCCCTGCATTCGTTCCCCCGCGTTCGTCATCGGTCGAACGCGCTAGCAACTCGCTCGCCAGCCGATCCGCGTCCGGATCCCAGTGAAGGCGCACGCATGGCCGCAAGCGTCGCGTGGCGAAGTGTCGCGCTGGCGCGCCGCGCGGTCGCGCCGTGCCAGGCTGTCATGCGACCGCGATGGGCACATGGCCACCCGTGAGGGAGTGCTCGTGACCAGCCTGAGCTCGTTGTCGCGACCGAGCGGCGCGCCGGGGCGCCCTCTGCGCGTGGCGCTCCCCGCCGATCGACAGCTCGTTCGCGAAGTGGCCGCCGCGCTCGAACAGCGTATGGCGGCCGAGGTCGCGCGGCTCGGCGAGCGACTGGATCGCGCTGGCTGTCGCAACCACTATGCAAGAACGTGCACACCCCGACGAGGCGCGTTCGCGATGCGGCCAGCGAATCGTGGATGCGACGGTCCGGGCGAGGAGTACGCTCACGCCCATGCGAGCCTTCACCCTCCTTGTGACAGTTTGCCTCGCGGTGATTGCATGCGGCGGTTCGTCGTCGTCCGGCAGCTCGGGCTCGATCGACGCGGCGGGTGCCGGTGGCCCGGGAACGACGCCCGGGATGCTGACGCTGTCGGGCACCGCGAAGGAAATCTCCTCAGCGGGGCAGAAGGCGATCCCCGGCGTGATGCTGACCGCATACAACGCCACCGACGACAGCGTGCTCGGGACGGCGACGAGCGCCGCCGACGGCACGTTCTCGATCACCGTGACCGCGGGGGGCGCCGGGATCAACGGTTACCTCAAGGCGACCACGCCGGGGACCGGACAGAACGCGTACAAGGACAGCTATCTGTATCCGCCGATCACGCTGACCACCAACTACAGCGGCGTCCCGGTGTACGTGCTGAAGGTGAGCACGTACGACTTGGTCAACGGCATCTTCGTGCTCAACAACAACCAGAGCGCACAGAACGGCTGGATCGCACTGCTCCTCCAGGACGCTACCGGAGCGGCGGTGGCCGGAGTCACGGTCACCAGCACCCCGATGGGCCAGGTCAACTACAACATCGGCGAACTGCCGAGCACGTCGGCCACGGCCACGGCGACCGACGGCATTGCGTACGACACCAACATCACCGCCGGCAACGTGACCGTGAGGGCGGCCAAGGCGGGCACCACGTTCCTGGAACACACGATCAAGGTGCGTCCCGA
>DATAPF010000191.1:0-14310 GCA_036265355.1 Kofleriaceae bacterium
CCTGCCGAGGACCGAGGCCGCCCGCCGCCTGCCGAGGCCGCCGCCGCCTGCCGCCCGCCGACGACCGAGGCCGCCTGCCGACCGCCGAGGCCGCCTGCCGAGGACCGAGGCCGCCGGCCGCCTGCCGACTGCCGAGGCCGCCCGCCGCCCGCCGAGGCCGCGGCCACCGCGGCCGATCACCGACGCCGCGCCCCGGATGTGGCCGCGGTCCTCAGTGCTGCTTGTCGACGCCGGGCAGCGCGGCGAGCTCGCCGAGCCATGGCAGCTGCGAGCGCAGCCAGATCTGCCCGGCGGGGCGCAGCTGCTGGCGCTGATCGATCGTACCGGCCCGGATGCTGTAGATCCGCGGCTCGGGGCCAGGGGTCGCAGCGTAGATCGGCGAGCCGCAGGTCTCGCAGAACGCCTGATCGCGGCGGTTCCCACTCTCGGCGGTCTTGGTGTAGACGCGCGGCGTGCCGGCGGTGATCCGGAAGCTGCCCGGGGCGGCGCGAATCGAGACGCGGAACGCAGTGCCCGACAGGATCTGGCAGTCCGTGCAATGGCAGACCCCGGCGGTTGCCGGGTCGACCTCGGCCTCGTAGCGAACCGCTCCACAGTGGCAGCCACCCGTGATGTTCATTGACATGGGATGCACCGGATCAACGGTCCGGTGCAATCACGGCCGCCAGGACCAGTCGCGGATCTCGGGCAGGTCCTCGAAGTGGGTCGCGACGTGGGCGCGGTGCTCGTCGAGCAGGCGCCGGCACTCGGTGGCCAGCTCGGCGGCGTTGGGCGGCGGCCGGCGGGCCCGGCGCATCGCGTCGATCGCGATGTGGTAGCGGCTGGTCTCGTTGAGCACGACCATGTCGAACGGGGTCGTGGTGGTGCCCTCTTCCTTGTAGCCGCGGACGTGGAACCGCGGCGGGTCGGGGCGGGCGTGGAGCAGCTGGTGGACGGCGCCCGGGTAGCCGTGGAACGAGAAGCAGACGTCGACGTCGCGCGTGAACATCTCGACGAACAGCTCGTCGGACATGCCGTGCGGATGCTCGCGCGGCGAGAACAGCCGCATCAGGTCGACGACGTTGACGACGCGCACGCGCAGGTCGGGGGCATGGGTGCGCAGCCACGCGGCGGCGGCGAGGGTCTCGAGCGTCGGCACGTCGCCCGCGCAGGCCAGCACGACGTCGGGCGCATGGCCGGCCTCGGTGCCGGCCCAGTGCCAGATCGACAGGCCGCGCGCGCAGTGCTCGCGCGCGTCGGGCATCGCCAGCCACTGCAGCTCGGGCTGCTTGTCGATGATCACGAGGTTGACGTAGTTCCTGCTGCGCAGGCAGTGGTCGGCGACCGACAGCAGGCAGTTGGCGTCGGGCGGCAGGTAGACCCGCGCGATCGTGCCCTTCTTGGAGAGGATGGTGTCCATGAACCCCGGGCCCTGGTGGCTGAACCCGTTGTGGTCGTTGCGCCAGCAGGTCGAGGTCAGGAGGTAGTTGAGCGACGGCACCGGGGCGCGCCACGGCAGCGCCGCGGTCGCCTCGAGCCACTTGCTGTGCTGGGTGGTCATCGAGGCGACGATCAGGGCGAACGCCTCGTAGGTCGCGAACACCCCATGCCGGCCGGTCAGCACGTAGCCCTCGAGCCAGCCCTCGCAGTTGTGCTCGCTGAGCACCTCCATGACCCGGCCCTCGGTCGAGATGTGATCGTCGGTCGGCAGCGCGGGCTCCTCGAAGCAGCGGTTGTCGACCTCGAACACCGCGCCGAGCCGGTTCGACGTGGTCTCGTCGGGGCACATCAGGCGGAACCGGGTCGGGTTGCGCCGGTAGACGTCGCGCAGCAGCGCGCCGAGCGCGCGGGTCGACTCGTGGCGCTCGGCGCCCGGCGCCGGCACGCCGATCGCGTAGTCGGGGAACGCCGGCAGATCGAGCGGCCGGGTCAGCGCGCCGCCGTTGGCGTGCGGGTTGGCGCCCATCCGGCGTGCGCCCGCCGGGGCCAGCGCGCGCAGCGACCCGATCAGCCGGCCGCCGCGATCGAACAGCCGCTCGGGCGCGTAGCTCCTCATCCAGGCGTCCAGCATCGCGAGCTGCTCGCGGTTCGCGCGCACGTCGGTGAGCGGGACCTGGTGGGCGCGAAACGTGCCCTCGACCGGCAGCCCGTTGACGACCCGGGGACCGGTCCAGCCCTTGGGGGTGCGCAGCGCGATCATCGGCCAGCGCACCGCGCCGCGCGTGCCGCGGGTCCGCGCCTTGGTCTGCAGCGAGCGGATCCGGTCGAAGCAGGCGTCGAGCGCGCTCGCCAGCTGGCGGTGCACCGAGCGCGGCTCGTTGCCGGCGACGAGGTGGAGCTCGTAGCCGTGGCCCTCGAACAGCCGGCGCAGCGCGGCGTCGTCGGTGCGGCCGAGCACGGTCGGCCCGGAGATCTTGTAGCCGTTGAGGTGCAGGATCGGCAGCACGGCACCGTCGCGCGCCGCGCTCAGGAACTTGATGCCCTTCCACGAGCCCTCGAGCGGGCCGGTCTCGGCCTCGCCGTCGCCGACCACCGCGACCGCGACCAGATCGGGGTTGTCGAACACCGCACCGAACGCGTGGGCGAGCACGTAGCCGAGCTCGCCGCCCTCGTGGATCGAGCCCGGGGTCTGGGGCCCGACGTGGCTCGGCACGCCGCCCGGCGTCGAGAACTGCCGGAACAGCCGCTCCATCCCGCGCTCGTCCTGGGACACCGAGGGATAGACCTCGGAGTACGTGCCTTCGAGGTAGACATTGGCCACGATCGCCGGACCGCCGTGGCCGGGACCGACCAGCAGCATGGCGTCGAGATCGCGGTGGCGGATCACGCGATTGAGGTGCGCGTAGATCAGGTTGAGCCCGGGCGACGTGCCCCAGTGGCCGAGCAGCCGGGGCTTGATGTGGTCGGGCCGCAGCGGCTCGCGCAGCAGCGGATTCGCCATCAGGTAGATCTGCCCGACGGTGAGATAGTTGGCGGCGCGCCAGTACGCATCGATGGCTTCGAGCTCGTCATCGCTGTGCATGCGCGCGACTCTAGTCCACACCGACGAGCACGGCGATGCGCGGCCGGCGTGCGCCGATGCGCGGCGGCACCGGGCGAGGGCGCGCATCGCCCGCCGGGCGCGAGACGCGCGGGTCCGATCCAGGGCATGCTCGGCGGCATGGGCATGAAGGTCATCCTGTTTGGCGCCACCGGCATGGTGGGGCAGGGCGTGCTGCGAGAATGCCTGCTCGCTCCCGACGTCGAGTCGGTGCTCACCATCGGTCGGACCGCGACCGGGCAGCGCGACGCCAGGCTGCGTGAGATCGTGCACAGCGACTTGACCAGCTACGCGGCGATCGAGCGCGATCTCGCGGGCCACGATGCCTGCTTCTTCTGCCTCGGCGTGTCCGCCGCCGGGATGTCCGAGCAGGACTACACGAGGATCACCTACGACGTGACGCTGGCGGCGGCGCAGGTGCTCGCGCGGCTGTCGCCCGGGATGACCTTCATCTACGTGTCCGGCGAGGGCACCGATAGCACCGAGCGGAAGCGCTCGATGTGGGCGCGGGTCAAGGGCAAGACCGAGAATGCGTTGCTCGAGCTGAAGTTGCGCGCGGTGATGTTTCGGCCCGGGCTGATCCGGCCGATGCACGGCGTCAAGTCCAAGACCCGGCTGTACCGCGTGGCGTATGCCGTGCTGTGGCCGCTGTTTCCGCTGCTCGGTGCGCTCGGCGCGATGACCACGACCGAGCGAGTCGGCCGGGCGATGCTCGAGGTCGCGCGACGCGGCGCGCCCAGGTCGATCCTCACCAACCGCGATATCGACGAGCTCGCGCAGCGCGCGGCGTAATCCAGGCCACGCGCGAATCCGCACTCTTTTCACGCGACAGCTGCGCAGTACAACGCAGCATGCGCATCACTGTGCTTGCTGCGATGTCGCTCGCGTGCGGGACACAGCGGCCACCGCCGGCGCCGCCACCGATGAAGGTGCCAGTGGCCGCGGTCGCGTCCGGCGAGCTGGTCGACTCGACCGAGTACCTCGCGCAGCTGCGGTCGCGCACCGCGCCCGCGATCCGGCCGCAGGTCGAGGGCCAGGTCACCCAGATCTTCGTCAAGCCGGGAGACCTCGTCGAGCCCGGGACGCCGCTGTTGCGGATCGATCCGGCGCGCCAGTCGGCGGCGGTCGCCCAGACCCAGGCGACCGAGGCGGCGCGCCGGGCGCAGCTCGCGCTCGCCCAGCGCAACGTGGAGCGGGTCCAGCACCTGGTCGAGCGCGGCGCGGCGACCGGGCAGGAGCTCGACGACGCGCGCACCGCCGCGGCGGCCGCGCAGGCCGACGTCAACGCGCTCGCCGCCCAGGTCCGCGGCGGCCGGGTCCAGCTCGGCTACTACCAGGTCACCGCGCCGAGCCACGGCGTGGTCGGCGACATCCCGGTCCGGGTCGGCGACAGCGTGACGCCGTCGACCCAGCTGACGTCGGTGGCCGACATCCGCGTGCTGGAGACCAACATCGCGATCCCGGTCGCCCGGGCAGGCGATGTCCGGGTCGGCACCGAGGTCCGGATCGCCGATGACGCGGGCCACCCGATCGCGGTCGGTCACGTGTCGTTCATCGCCCCCGAGGTCAACCGCGACAGCCAGACCGTGCTGATCAAGGCGAACATCGACAACCCGGACGACCGGCTGCGCGCCGACCAGATCGTGCGGGCCCGCGTGGTGTGGCGGGTCCAGCCCGGGATCTCGGTGCCGGCGCTCGCGGTGACCTGGGTGGTCGGCCAGCCGTTCGTGTTCGTGGTCGAGTCGTCCGCCGGCCGGACGGTCGCCCGGCAGCGGCCGCTGCGGCTCGGCGAGCTCGGCGACAAGAGCTACCCGGTGCTGTCGGGGCTCAAGCCCGGCGAGCAGATCGTGACCGCCGGGGTCCAGAAGCTGCGCGACGGAGCTCCGGTCGTGGCCGAGGCGGCTGCGCCCAGCGCCGCCGCCACCACTCCTGCCACCGGAAAGGGCTAGGCGATGTACGTCGAGCTCTTCCTCCGCCGCCCGATCCTGTCCAGCGTGCTGGCGATGCTCACCGTGATCGGCGGGGCGATCGCGATCCCGTCGCTGCCGATCGCGCGCTACCCGACGCTGGCCGCGCCCCAGGTGATCGTCAATGCGGTCTACGTGGGCGCCAGCTCCGAGGTCGTCGAGGCCGCGGTGACCACGCCGCTCGAGGAGGCGATCAACGGGGCGCAGAGCATGCGCTACATCCAGTCCTCGAGCACCAGCGACGGCCTGGCGACGGTGACCGTGACGTTCGAGCCGTCGCGCGACATCGATCTCGCGGCGATCGACGTCCAGAACCGGGTCCAGCAGGCGCTGCCGCGGCTGCCCGCCGAGGTCCGCGCCACCGGCGTGCAGGTCGCCAAGAGCTCGACGTCGATCGTGCTGGCGGTCGCGTTCTGGGCCGATCCGGACACCTACACCCCGCAGTTCGTGTCGAACTACGTCGATCGCTACGTCCGCAACTCGCTGGCGCGGGTCCCGGGGGTGGGCCAGGCGACGATCTTCAACCCGCGGACCTACGCGATGCGGCTGTGGGTCGACCCCGCCAAGCTCGCCGAGCGCGGGCTGACCGCCGGCGACGTGACGCACGCGCTGACCGAGCAGAACATCGAGATCGCGGCCGGCCAGATCGGGCGCGAGCCGGCGCCGCCCGGCCAGCTGCTCCAGCTCAGCGTTCATGCCACGGGTCGGCTGGCCACCCCCGACGAGTTCGGCCGGATGGTGCTCAAGACCGCGCCGGACGGGACCGAGGTGCTGCTCCAGGACGTCGCGCGGGTCGAGCTCGGCGCCGAGGATTACAGCACCGTGCTCCGGTTCAACGGCCGCGAGGCGATCGGCGTCGGCGTGTTCCAGCTGCCCGACGCCAACGCGCTCGACGTCGACGCGGCCGTCCGCGGCGAGCTCGCCCGGCTGGCCCGGTCGTTCCCGCCCGGGCTGCACCACGAGATCGGGTTCGATCCGACCAGCGCGGTGCGGTCGTCGATCGACGACGTGCTGGTCACGCTCGGCGCCGCGATCGCGATCGTGATCGTCGTGATCTTCGCGTTCCTCCAGGGCTGGCGGCCGACCGTGATCCCGGCGCTGACCATCCCGGTGTCGCTGATCGGCACGTTCATCTTCGTCAAGGCGTTCGGGTTCTCGATCAACACGCTGACCCTGTTCGGCCTGACCCTGGCGACCGGGCTGGTGGTCGACGACGCGATCGTCGTGATCGAGAACATCGAGCGCCACCTCGACGCGGGCGCGCGGTCCGGGCACGAGGCCGCGGCGGTGGCGATGCGCGAGGTCGCCGGCGCGGTGGTCGCGACGTCGCTGGTGCTGATCGCGGTGTTCGTGCCGGTCGCGTTCTTCCCGGGGACCACCGGCCGGATCTACCAGCAGTTCTCGCTGACCATCGCGTTCTCGATCGCGCTGTCGGCGTTCAATGCGCTGACCCTGTCGCCGGCGCTGTCGGCCCGGCTGCTGCGCCGCGATCCGCGGCCGCGCCGCGCGCCGTTCCGCGCGATCAACCGCGGGATGGCGTGGGCCCACGCCCGGTACGGCCGGATGCTGCACCGCGTGCTGCGCCACACCGGGTGGGTGGTGGCGGCGTTCGTCGTGGCGCTCGCGGTCACCGCGTGGGCGTACAAGCGGACCCCGTCGGGGTTCGTGCCCGACGAGGATCAGGGCTACCTGATCATCGCGGTCCAGGGCCCGCCGGGCGCCTCGCTGCAGCAGACGATCGCGGTCAGCAAGCAGGTCGAGGCCATCCTGCACCGGATGCCCGAGATCGAGACCGTGTTCGACGTCGACGGGTTCTCGTTCGCCGGTGCCGGGTCGAACCGCGCGATCATGTTCGTCGGCCTCAAACCGTTCGACGACCGCGGCGGGGCCGAGCACTCGGCGCAGGCGTTGCTGGGCCGGCTCGGTGGTGAGCTGATGGGCGTCCGCGACGCGTTCGTGATCCCGTTCCTGCCGCCGTCGGTCCAGGGCGTCGGCGTGTTCGGCGGCTTCCAGCTCGAGATCGAGGACCGGGTCGGCGGCGACATCGGCCGGCTCGCCCAGGCCACGATGGGCGTGGTCGGCGCGGCCAACCGCGATCCGCGGATCCGCGGCGCGCTGTCGACGTTCAGCGTCGACGACCCGCAGCTGGTGGTCGACATCGACCGCCGGCGCGCCAAGGCGCTCGGCGTCGGCCTCGACCAGATCGCCCAGGCCCTGCAGGTCTACCTCGGCTCGGCCTACGTCAACGACTTCGACCTCGGCGAGCACACCTACCGGGTCTACGTCCAGGCCGACGCCGGGTTCCGGCGCCGGCCGGAGAACCTGCGGACGCTGCACGTGCGGTCGGCGTCCGGCGCCATGGTCCCGCTCGACAACCTGGTGCGCGTCCACCAGGGCACCGCGCCGCAGGTGATCACCCACTTCAACCTGTTCCGCTCCGCGGAGATCAATGGCTCGCCGGCGCCGGGCGGCAGCACGTCGGCGGCGATGCAGGCGATGCAGGAGATCACGGCGACCTTGCCGAGCGGCATGACCCACGAGTGGGCCGGGCTGTCGCTCGAGCAGCAGCGCGCGGGCAACCAGGTCGCGTTCATCTTCGCGCTCGCCGTGATCGTCGTGTTCCTGGTGCTCGCCGCGCAGTACGAGAGCTTCGCGCTGCCGCTGGTGATCCTGCTCGGGGTGCCGATCGCGATCCTCGGTGCGCTCGCGCTGCTCGTCGTCCGCGGCCTGATCAGCGACGTGTTCGCCCAGATCGGCATGGTCATGCTGGTCGGCCTCGCCAGCAAGAACGCGATCCTGATCGTCGAGTTCGCCCAGCAACTGCGCGCCCGCGACCGGCCGCTGATCGACGCCGCGGTCGAGGCCGCGACGATCCGGTTGCGGCCGATCCTGATGACGTCGTTCGCGTTCATCTTCGGCGTGCTGCCGCTGGTGTTCGCGAGCGGCTCGGGCGCCGGTAGCCGGCGCTCGCTGGGCACCACGGTGCTCGGCGGCATGATCGCGTCGACCTTCCTCAACCTGGTGTTCATCCCGGTGCTGTACGTCGTGGTCGAGGGCTGGCGCGAGCGCCGCAGGCACGGCGGCGCGGCGCCGGCGCAGATGCGGGTGATCGCCGGGGCGGACTCCCCGGTGCCGCCCGACGAACCGCCCGAGGCGCCCGACGACACCGGCCCCGAGCCGCCGCGCTGATCACCGGGGGACGAAGCCGGAGTCGCGGCTGCCGGCGCGCGCGAAGTAGCGCCGCGCGGCCTCGGCGTGGAGCGGAAAGCCGAGCTCGCCGTCGGGTTCGCCCGCGGTGCCGGCGCCGAACCACACGCCGCGCTGCGAGGTCTCCGCGCTGGCGGTGAACGGCGGCAGCGCCGCGGCGTCGATCGCCGGCGCGAGCGAGAACAGCAGCACGCGGTCGGGGCGGGGCTCGCTCGACGCGTACCACAGCGGCTCGAGGGTCGCCGGGTCGATCGCGACGCCGGTCTCCTCGCGCATCTCGCGCGCGGCCGCGGCCTGCCAGGACTCGTGGTCCTCGACGAACCCGCCGACCAGCGCGACCTTGCCGACCGGCGGGATCGCGCGGCGCACGACGAGCAGGCCGGTGCGCGCGCCGTCGATCACCGGCAGGAGGACGACCGCGACCGGGATCGGATTGGCCCAGGTCTGCGCGCCGCACGCAGTGCACATCCGGGGGTAGGAAGACGTGTCGGCGAACCGGGTGCCGCAGTACGAGCAGAAGGTGTCACGGGGCATGGCGGACGAGCGTGCAACCGGGGAACGCGATCGTCAACCGGCTCACTTCATGGGATGGAACACGCGCCAGATCCGGCCGCCGGTGTCGTCGCCGATCAGCAGCGAGCCGTCCGGCATCATCGCGAGGCCGACCGGGCGGTGCGGCGCGGCGTCGGGCAGCGGGCGCATCCCGGCGTCGAACCCGGTCGCGAACTTGACGACCTTGCCGGTCGGCATGCCGTGCTCGAAGCCGATGAACTCGACGTCGTAGCCGTGCAGGTCGGCGGCGGGGGCGTCGGTGTCGAACCGCGAGCCGTGGTTGGACACCAGCGCGCCCGAGCGGAACTCCGGCGGGAACTGTGGGCCGGTGACGAACACCATGCCGAGCGGCGCCGAGTGGGCGGCCAGCGCGATCGCCGGCGACGGGATCGCCGCGCACCGGCCCTGGATCGTGCCGTCGCCGCCGTACTCCGGGGCGAGCTTCATCCGGTCCGCGAGCGCGTCGTGGTAGCAGTACGGCCAGCCGCGGTCGAGCTCGTCGGTGATCGCGACGACCTCGTCGGACGGTGACTGCTTGTCCTGGTCCGCGGTGTAGAGCTCGGGCCAGTTCTCGTTCAGCTGGTCGCGGCCGTTGATCGCGCCCCACAGCGTGCCGGCGTAGGCATCGAGCGCCATCGCGTTGGTGTTGCGCATCCCGGTCGCGACGCGCTCGCCGCATGCCATCGTCTGGTCGGTGGCCGTCGCGTCGAACTCCCAGATCCCGGCGCGCTCCGGCAGCTCGTCGCATGGATCCTTGCCGGGAGAGTGCAGCTGGCGGTTGGCGACCTGGCACGCGTTGCTCGCCGATCCGAAGTTGACGTACATCGCATCGTTGATCAGCACGACGGTCTTGGCGGTGTGATCGCCGGTCGCCGGCAGGCCGCTGACGATGACCACCGGGTCGGGCTCGGTCGGGAGCGCGGCGCCGTCGGGCACGGTGAACCGGACGATCCGGTCGTCGGCGGCGACGTACAGCTTGCCGTCCTTCCAGTCGATCCCGTTGCCACCGGCGTTGCCGAACGCCTGCTGCTGCTCGGCGACGCCGTCGTCGTCGGCGTCGAACAGCGACACCACGTGGCCGTCGTTCGAGGTGTCCGAGGTCGGCGCGACCGCCACGAACACGTGGCCGCTCGGGGTCACCGCGATGTGGCGCGGCTTGCCGAGGTGGTCGGCGAACACGGTCGCGCAGAACAGCCTGGGCAGCATGATGCCATGCCGATCCCGCGAGCAGACCGCGGCGCCGACCTCGCCGCTGCCGCTGCCCATGCCACTGCCCATGCCGTAACCACTGCCCATGCTGCTGCCGTCGGTCATGCCGTCGCCGCTGTCCGGGCCCGTGCTCGGATCGCCCGGCGTGGTCGAACGGTGACCGTCACTGCAGGCGGCGACCGCCGCCAGCGTCATCAGAAGTCTTCCTGCGTTCCGCATGCGGTCCTCCGGTGTTTCGGAAGCGAAAGTGCAAGCTACGAGCCCCCCGTAGGTGCGGCGCGGAGAGCGTCCAGGCCCACCGCCGTTCCCGTCGCGCACGATGATCGCGAGCGGGTGTGCGGTTCGACGCGGCCGCCGGTGGGCCGCCGAAGGCACACCGGCTGCAGCTCCGCCGATCAGCATCAGGAGCTTGCCCATGCGTCCGTTCGCCCTCCTCGCCATCCTCGCTGTCGTCGCGATCCTCGGCTCCTCTGCCGCGGCGGATCGCTCACCTGCCGCGGCTCCGGCGCAGGCCGCCGTGCCGTCGCGCCCCACCGCGCCCTCCGCCTCGCCGCCGGGCAGCCAGCCGGCGCCGCCCGCGCCGCCCGCGAGCTCACCGGCGCAGCCCGCGCCGCTGGCGTCGCGCCTCACGCCGATCGAGCCATCCGCGGTCCCCGAGGCCTGCCAGCCGTTGGCGAAGCAAGCGCTCGCGGCGGGGCCCGCCGCGCTGTCTGCGCGGATCTCGCTGGCGGTGTGCATGGCGGACCGTGCGGTGGCGCCGCTCTCGCTGTGCGATTGCGGTGAGTCGATCCTCGCGGTCGACACCGCCATCGAGCCGGCGCTGGCGCTGCTCGACGAGGTGATCGACGCCGGCGATCCGGCGAGCCAGCTGATCGCCGAGCACGCCGAGGGCGAGCTCCACGCCGGGGTCACGGCCCGGCTGCTCGCCACGTTGCCCGCGCCGCCGCCGGGCGCCAGCGCCGCCGAGACCGCGCTGCGCGAGATGCGCCGCCAGACGCTCGACGCCCAGCTCGAGCCGTGGCGCGACGCCGCGGCCCGGTCGTTCCAGCACGTCGTCGAGCTCGCCCGCGCCCACCCCGAGCTGGCGGAGCGCCCGGCGGTGAGGACCGCGGTGCGCGACAGCCAGCAGCGGCTGAAGGGGCCCGCCGCGTCGTGACCAGGGCCGAGCTGCGCCGCGGCGCCGGCGGTCACCCGACCGGCAGCCGGACCGTGAACGTCGTGCCCGCCTCGGCGGTCGAGCTGACGTGGACGGAGCCGCCGTGGGCGCGCGCGATCTGGTCGACGATGTACAGGCCGAGCCCGACGCCGCCCTGCGAGCTGGTCGCGCGCCGGTAGGGATCGAACAGGGTATCGAGCTTGGTCTGCGGGATCGGCGCGCCGCCGTTATGTACGGCGATCGTCGCGCACCCGGCGTCGCGTGCCAGCCGGATCGTCACCCGCCCGGTGCCGTAGCGGATCGCGTTGGTCACCAGATTGTCGACCAGCTGGGTGATGCGCTCGGGGTCGACCGAGATCGGTGCGATCAGCTCGCTGTCGACCACGATGTCACGGCCGGCGCCATGCTCGCGCACCACGGTGCGGACCAGCTCGCCGAGGTCGACCACCTGGCGCTGGACCGGCACGCCGCCGACGGCGCCCTGCGTGAAGGTCAGGAGCTGGTCGATCAGCCGGCGCATCCGTTCGGCGGTGCGCTCGATCGTCGAGACGAACCGGCGCTCGGACACGCCGAGCGCCGGCGAGGCCGCCAGCACCTGGGTCGCAGTCAGGATGGTCTGCAGCGGGTTGCGCAGGTCGTGGCCGACCGTGCCGAGGAACAGGTCGCGGTGGCGCTCGCGTTCGCGCTCGGACCGGCGCAGGCGGTACAGCGCGCGCAGCGTGGCGATCAGCTCGACCAGCTCGACCGGGTGGACCAGGTAGGCATCGGCGCCCAGCTCGAGGCCGCGCGCGCGGTCGTGCGGGGTGGCGAGCGTGGCCGACAGCTCGAGCACCATGACCGAGGCGGTCTGCGGGTTCTCCTTGATCTTGCGGCAGATGTCCCACCCGTACATGTCCGGCAGCTTCATGTCGAGGATCGCGATGTCGAACTCCGGCGTCAGCCTGGCAAGCGCCTCCGCGCCGGTCGTGGCCTCGACGATCTCGAAGTTCGCCGCGCGCAGCTGGCGCGCGATCACGTAGCGCTTGCCGACGTCGTCCTCGCAGAACAGCACGCGTGGGGGTCGGTCAAACATGCGTTGTCTCCACGGTAGTGGCTACGCCAGCCTTGACAAGAGCGTCCTCGATCGCGGCGCGGTCTGCGACTCGCGATGACGTCGATTTTCGGAGGATCGACACCGCGTCGCCGAGCCGGGCGCGGTCGTTGGCGCCCAGGCCGAGCGCGGTGTAGACCACGACCGGGATGTCGCGGGTCACCGGGTCGGCCTTGAGCCGCTCCAGCACCTCGAAGCCGGTGAGGTCCGGCATGACGACGTCGAGGAAGATCGCGTCGGGCCGGGTCGCGGCCAGCCGCAGCCCCTCGTGGCCGCAGTCCGCTTCTTCGACCCGGTAGCGGCCGTCGAGCCAGCGCTTGAGCACGTAGCGCGATGCGCGATCGTCGTCGACGATCAGCACGCGCGGCTGGCCGGGCCGCGGCGCGGCAGCCGCGATCACCGGCGCGGCCGGCTCGGGGGCGGATGCGGCGGCGACCCCGGCCTCGACCGGCAGCTCGAGCCGGAACGTCGAGCCGACGCCGAGCTTGCTGGCGACCGTCAGCGTGCCGCCGAGCAGCTCGGCGAGCCGGCGCGACAGCGGCAGGCCGAGGCCGCTGCCCCGCATCCGGGGCTGGACGTGGCCGTCGACCTGGGCGAACTCGTGGAAGATCAGCTCGTGATGCTCCGGCGCGATGCCGGTCCCGGTGTCGGCGACCTCGAACACGATGCGATCGCCGGCGCGCCGCGCGTGGATCTCGACGGTGCCCCGCGCGGTGAACTTGAGCGCGTTGGCGACCAGGTTGCGGAGGATCTGCGACAGCTTCTGCTCGTCGCTGGTGATCGCCGGCAGCCCGGGCTCGACCACGACCTGCAGCGCGACCCCGGGCGGGACCAGCGGCTTCAGGATCCGGCGCAGCGGCCGCAGCACCGCGTCGACCTGGAACCGCGTGAGCTGGACGATCGCGCGGCCGGCGTCGGTGCGCGCCAGGTCGAGCAGGTCGTTGACGTACGCGGTCAGCGACTCGGCGATCTCGTGGATGATCCGGACCTGGCGGTCCTGCTCGGGCGTGAGCTCGCCGTCGAGCCGGTCGAGCAGGAACTGCGAGATCGTGGCCAGCGAGTGCAGCGGCGTGCGCAGCTCGTGGCCCATCTCCGACAGCAGGCGGGTGCGGAGCTCGACCGCCTGGCGCTGGTACTCGGCGCGATCCTCGAGCTCGGCGTGCAGCGCCATCACGCCGCGGTTGGTCTCGGTCAGCTCCTCGGTCAGCTCGACCAGCCGGCGATCGCGCTCGGCGACGTCGCGCAGCAGCCGGCGGATCTGCTGGCTCGGCTCGTCGGCGAGCCGGCCGGCGAGCTGGAGCTGCACGGTGGAGACCCGCGCTGCGTCGGGCTTGCCGGCGCGCCGCGGGATCCGCCGGGTCATCTCGACCCGGGTGCCGCCGGGCGACGAGTCGATCACGAAGGTGTCCATCAGCCGCCGGGCGCCCGGGATGCCGGCGCCGTGGGTCCGCTCGCCGGACAGGATCGCCGCGACGTCGGGGATCCCGGGGCCGCGGTCGACCACGGTGATCGCCAGCGCGCCGCCGGTGTCGTCGAGCCCGAACGTCACCGTCCCGCCGGCCGCGTAGGTCAGCGCGTTGCGCGCGATCTCGGACACCGCGGTCGCGATCCGGGTCTGCTCGAAGCTCGAGAACCCGACCTGCGCGGCGATCGTCCGGGTGGTCTGGTGGGCGCGCACGACGTCGTCCTCGCCGCGGATGTCGACCAGGCCGAGCTCGGTCACCGCGCGGCCTCCCGGATCACCGCGAGCGAGGCGTCGTCGCGGCCGCGCGCGAAGTCCCGCCACAGCACGCTCGCGATCGTCACCGGATCGCGCGCGGCGAGCCCGGGGTGGCCCTCGAGGCTCCACCGCGACCGGATGCCGTCGCTGCACAGCACGAGCACCGCCCCGCTCGCGAACTCCCGGCGCTCCTCGCGGATCCCGCGCGGCGCCGCCTGACCGAGCGTGCCGTGCTGGGTGACCAGCTGGCGGGCGGTGTCGCCGACCAGCCACGGCGCGACGTTGCCGACCCCGGCGACCGCGAGCTCGCGGCGCGCGAGATCGATCCGCGCGACGGTCGCCGCGGCGCCGCGGGTCGACCTCGCCACGCGGTCGGCGCGCTCGAGGATC
>DATAPF010000192.1:0-1889 GCA_036265355.1 Kofleriaceae bacterium
CATGGTCGCGCCGTACTCCGGCGCCATGTTGGCGATCGTCGCACGATCGGGGAGCGACAGCGCCGCGACGCCCGCGCCGGTGAACTCGACGAACTTGTCGACCACCCCCTTCTTGCGCAGCATCTGGGTCACGGTGAGCACCAGATCGGTGGCGGTCGCGCCGGCCGGCAGCTGGCCGGTGAGCTCGAAGCCGATGACCTCGGGGATCAGCATCGCCATCGGCTGGCCGAGCATGACCGCCTCGGCCTCGATGCCGCCGACCCCCCAGCCGAACACGCCCAGGCCGTTGACCATGGTGGTGTGCGAGTCGGTGCCGACCAGCGAGTCGGGGTAGGCGAGCACGTGGCCGCCGGCCGGTTCGGTGAACACCACCCGGGCCAGGTACTCGAGGTTGACCTGGTGGCAGATCCCGGTGCCGGGCGGCACGACCTTCATGTTGGCGAACGCCTGCTGGCCCCAGCGCAGGAACAGGTAGCGCTCGTGGTTGCGCTGGTACTCGAGCTCGACGTTGCGGCGGAACGCCGCGTGGGTGCCGTACTCGTCGATCTGCACCGAGTGGTCGATCACGAGGTCGGCCGGCTTGAGCGGGCTGATCGCCTTGCCGGGCAGCCCGAGCTGGACGAACGCGTCGCGCATCGCCGCGAGGTCGCACACCGCGGGCACGCCGGTGAAGTCCTGCATCAGCACGCGCGCCGGCCGGAGCTGGACCTCGTGCTCGACGCGCTGCTTCGGGTTCCAGCCGGCGACCGCCCGGATGTCCGCGGGCTGGACGGTCCTGCCGTCCTCGTGGCGCAGCAGGTTCTCGAGCAGGATGCGCAGCGAGTAGGGCAGGGTCGCGACGTCGCCGACCCCGGCCTTGACCAGGGCGTCGAGCCGGTAGAGCTCGACCTTGCCATGGCCGACCGCGATGTGCGCCTTGCTGGAAAAGCTGTTCGTCTTCGTCATGGGACCTTTGCGAATCTAGCAGGATGTGGGCGAGTATCGTGCGCCGTGACCCTGCGCGTGGAGGCCGATGCGGACGCCGTCGCGACGATCGCCGCCGCGCTGGCCGCCGCACCCCTGGTCGCCTTCGACCTCGAGTTCCTGGCGCAGGACCGGCTGGTGCCGACGCTGTGCCTGGTTCAGGTCGCATGGCTGGAACACGTACGGTTGGATGCACCGGTGGCGGCGATCGTCGCGGCCCCGCCCCAGGTGAGGCTGGTCGATCCGCTCGCCGTCGATGTCGCGCCGCTGGTCCAGGCCCTGACCGCTCACCCGTGCGCAATCGCTCACGCGCCGCGCCAGGACGTCGCGCTGCTCGCCGCGCGGTTCGGCGTCGCGATGCCGGCGATCGTCGATACCCAGATCATGGCGGCGTTCGCCGGGATCGGCGACCAGATCGGGTTCGCGGCGCTCGCCGGCGAGCTGCTCGGGCTCACCCTCGGCAAGGAGCTGCAATGGACCGACTGGGCGGCGCGCCCGCTGTCCGACGCGCAGCTCGCCTACGCGGACGCCGACGTCCGCCACCTGCCGGCGATCTACGCGCGGCTCGCCGACCGGCTCGGCGATCGGCTGGCGTGGGCGCGCGCCGAGAGCGCGCTGGTGGCGGCCGACGCGCTCGCCGCGGCCCGGGTGACCCCCGAGACCGCGTGGCGGCAGGTCGGCGGGCTGCGCGGCCTCGACGCGGCGGTGCTCGCCCGCGTGATCGAGCTCGCGGCGTGGCGGCAGCGGCTGTGCGTCGAGCTCGATCGGCCGCTCGGCCAGGTGCTGGCCGACCGCCAGCTGGTCGAGATCGCCCGGCTGCGCACCCCGAGCCCCGTGGCGATCCGGGGCATCAAGGGGCTGTCGCGGCCGGCGCGCGAGCGCACCGACGAGATCGCGGACGCGATGGCCGCCGCCCGACCGGGCGA
>DATAPF010000193.1:0-4328 GCA_036265355.1 Kofleriaceae bacterium
GCGCCGGTCGGCGTGGATGCGCACGCCGTCGAGCGGTGCGACGCGGGTGCCGGCGGCGGCATCGGCGGCCGCGTCGGCCTCGCGCTCCTCGGCGGCATCCGCGGCGCCGACGGTCAGCCCCGACGCCCCGAGCATTCGCCCGAGCGAGCCGCGCATCGTCAGGTCGAGCAGCGTGAAGGCGTCGATCCCGGCGACCGTGCGGCCGCGCAGCAGCGCGAGCGCCGTGCGCAGCAGGTCGGGCGCCACGTCGGCGAACAACGCGCGCAGGCGCTCCTCCTCGAGCACGCGATCGTCGACCAGCGCCTGGTGGATCGCATCGCACAGCGTGTGGGCGTGGAGGTAGCTCGCCGCGCGGGTGAGGTCGAGGTCGCGCGGCACGGTGACCGCGCCCGGCGCGTCGAGTCTCGCCTCGTGAGCTTCCCGATCCGCGCGCCGAGGATGCAGCCGCGATCGCACGGGGAGCACCGGATCCGGCGCGGCGGTGGCTTGGGGGAGGGCGGTGGCTTCGGGGAGGGCGGTGGGCTTCGCGCCGGCGGTCGTCCCGAACAGCAGCTCGGCCGCTACCAGGGTCTGGCGACCGGGGGCAGGGTTCACCAGCGCATGGCGCGCATCGATGTCTGACCAGCGCTGTTCCTCGGCAGCGACCAGCGTGGTGCGGCCCGGTACTCGGAGGGGCAGGCCGTCCGGGCGGGGTGCCGCGGTCGTTCCCCCGCCCGGCTCGAAGTCGACGCGCGTCCGCCTGCCGATCGCCGGCCACAGCGCGCCACCGCCCGCGGCCACGCGAGCCGCGATCTCGTGGAACCGCCGCCGTGCGTGCGCATCATCGATCCGACCTCGCTCGTCGGTCGCCTCGTCGCAGGCCCGGTTCCAGATCGCCAGCGCCAGCTCGGCTGTCAGGCCATGGCGGGAGCCTTCGACCGACGGATCGAATCGATCTCGCACGCGCGGGCGCTCGAGCTCGGGTGGACGGATCCAGCGCGTCATCTCCCGGCCCCCTGGCCGGCTCCCTGGACCGTGTCGTCGGCGATCCGTGCGTCACGTGGATCGATACGCGTGCCCGGATCCATCGAAGCTCCCCCTGCACCCTGTCGCCGGTCGTCTGCGCCGGATGCCGAGAGCCTATCCAGGCGCGCACCAACGATGGATGTACGACCCTGGCAAACCTTGCGCGAGGCGCGACCCACGTACGCGGCGAGGCGCAACCAGGGTACGCCGCAGCACGATGATTTCTTGTTCTCGCGACCACGAGGGCTGCGTTCGTCGCTCGGTCGATGTGCCGTCACGTCCACGCGGTGTACGGCCGGCTCGGCGCGATCCACCCGGCTTCGCTTCGAATTGACGGGTCTGCTCGAAAATTCGCAAGAACCGTCAGCCGCCGGGGACGCGTCGCATCGGGAGCGCTCACGCGCCGAACTGGACGCCGATCACGAACCGGAACTGCTCGTAGTACAGCGGCAGCTGGCCGAGCAGCGGCACGGGCAGTGCGATCTCCATCGGATCGCACACGATCCGCACCGCGTTGCCGAGATCGTAGTCGAGCCCGAGCAGGCTGATCGCGCCGTACGGTCCGGTGCTGTACTTCGGCGCGCCGTAGACGTCGAACAGCAGGGTCGAGGCGCCGAGGTGGAGCGAGCTGCGCAGGTTGACGCGGTCGAACTTCATCGGGAACCGGCGGATCAGCGTGCCGGACAGCGTGGCGACCCCGGCGTGCGCCGTCATCGGCGACGTCGTGATCCATGGGTTCCAGCCGGCATCGAGGCCGACCAGCCAGGTCTCGCGCAGCCGGTAGCGCACGCCGATCGATGCGACGCCCGCGGCGCGATCGACCGAGGCCCCGGCGGTCGCGGTGACGCCCCACGGGCTGCCGAGCTCCTTGGCGGCCCGGATCTTGGCGGTCTCCTGGGGCGTCGGCGTCTTGACGTCGCGGCCCGGCTCCTTGCCGTCGGGGGTGACCGGCACGGTCGCGGCGGGCGGCGGCGCGGCTTCGGGCGATGCCGGCGCGGGTTCCGGCGACGTGGGCGGTGCCGGCGGCGGTGGATCGTCGGCGCGCGCCGGGCCGGCGAGGGCGGCGACCGCGAGGATGCCGGCGATCGCGAGCGCCGGTCGGCAGCGGGAGGTGCGAGGCCGCGCTCGCAGGGACTCGAGCCGGCGGCGCGCGCGCAGGTCGCGACGGCGGCGGCGCCGCGCGATCAGGGCGGCGAGCACCGGCGCCAGCGCCGCGGCCAGCCCGGAGGAGCCGCCACCGGCGTTGCACGCCAGCGAGTTGGTCACATGGGCCTCGGCCGGGTCGCACCACTGGTTGTCGAACGAGCAGCCCGGCTGGTAGGCGAGGTGGCGCGCGGTGACCGCGTCGAACTGCTGGATCTTGTCGTCGCGGCTGAGCCCGGGGTCGAGCGCGGCGGCGAGCAGATCGGTCGCAGCCTGGATCGCGAGCTCGTAGTCGCGGTGGATCGTCGGATCGCTCGCGTCCCAGCAGCGGTCGAGCTCGGCGCGATGCCCCGGGCCGTCGCGCGGCTCATCGTAGTGGCCGCTGACCAGATCGATCCAGTTGAGCACCGTGGTGATCCGGGTACCGTCGGCGGTGCGATAGGTGTGCGGGAAGCCGTCCTCGAGCGCGTGCATCGCCGCGCCGATCTTCACGTAGAACAGCGGCAGCATCGGCGTGACCCGGCCGCGGACCCCGACGTACATCGCCAGCTCGGTGCGGTGCGCCGGGTCGACCCGGCCGGCAGCGTCGAGCCCGTCGAGCGCGGCGGTCGCGGTGGACGCGATGAATGCGCGGCACGCCGCGATCGCGGCCGGATCGCCAGCGTCGCCGTCGTCGCCGGGGCCGCGGATGCAGTGCTCGTCCTGGGTCTCGGGGTTGCCGTGGACCTGGATCAGGTCGAGCGACGACAGCGGATCGATGCCCTTGAGATCGTTGTCGCGGACGCCGAACAGCAGCGCCATGCCGGCGAGGTCGTCGACGAGGTCGGCCGGCGGCGAGAACAGCGCGTCGGCGATCAGCGCCGCCTCGTCGCGCGACGGCGGGATCACCGGCGCGGTGTCGAACCGGGCGCGCACCGCGCGCAGCGCCGCGGCGGTGATCGGCTCGTGGCATCCGGTCTCGTTGAGCTGGCTGCCGATTGCCCAGGCATGCGCCTCGGGCGACGGCCGCGCGATGGTGACGGCGAGGAAAGCGGCGAGCGCGCATAGCCGCGGCCCGCGATGCGCGAGCGGTAGGTGCATGGTCACCGGGATGTGCACGTTCGGCGCCAGACGAGCCCCGAGCGCGCCACGGCACATGGCGCGGTTACCTCGGGCAACGGATGGAATCTTGCGATCGACCCGCCGCGTCCTGCCACACCGCGCGGACACCGTCCTGCACGGCGCTGGCGGCGAGCACCGCCGTTCCGGGGCTGCCGCGCGATGTGCGATCTTGCCGGCCGTACCGAGCGAACCGGCTCGGTCGTGGGCGTATCAATACCGTGCGCCATCGCGCACAGGAGCTCAGGATGGTCATCTCGCGTGGACTCGTCATCGTTGCGGTGGTCGTGGGGGTCGCGCAGGTCGGGTCCATGTCGCCGGCGCGGGCACAAGCCGCGCCACCGCGCGATGGCGATCCACCCGCGCCCGATGCGCCGCCGAAGATCGATCCGGCGAGCACTGCGCGCGCGGCCCAGCTGACGCCGATCGTCCCGGATCCCCACGCCCTCACGCCCCCCGCGTTCCAGCTCTACGCCGAGATCGACATCCCGGTGCTCACCGTCGGGCTGGTGTTCGTCGGCGTGCGGTTCGTGCAGACCCCGCGGGAGCTATGTCCCAGCCAGCCCCACTGCGACCCTGGCCAGCTCAACGCGCTCGACCGCACGACCGCGGGGTTCTGGAACCCGAACTGGCTGCTGGCGTCGAACGTCGGCCTGATCACCGAGATCGCCGGCTCGCTCGCGCTGCTCGCCGAACAGGAAGGTGGGCGGAGAGCGGCCAACGACGCGGTCGTGATCGCCGAGTCGGCGCTGAGCGCGACCGCGGTGGCGTCGATCATGACGGTCGCAGCCGGCCGGCCGCGGCCGTTCGTGTACGGTGACAAGGCGCCGCTGGCCGACCGCACCGGCAGCGACGCGGCCAACTCGTTCCTCAGCAGCCACGCCGCGGTCGCGTTCGCGATCGCGACGTCGACCTACATGACGATGCACCGGCTGCGCCCGGCCTCGCAGCGGCCGGCCGCGGTGCTCGCGCTGGGCCTGAGCGCGGCGGCGTTCGTCGGCGTGTCGCGGGTGCTGGCGGGCCAGCACTTCATCACCGACGTGCTGGGCGGCGCGCTGGTCGGTTCGTCGGTCGGCGTCGTG
>DATAPF010000194.1:0-35449 GCA_036265355.1 Kofleriaceae bacterium
TCGCTCTCGGCGACCCGGCGGTTCATCTCGACCAGCTCCTTGTGGCCGTGCGGGCCCTGGGCGTGGCCGAGCACGACCATGCCGTCGGGATCGCAGCCGTCGTGGTTGTACAGCCGGTCGGGCCAGAACTCGTCCCACACCTTGGGGCCCACCATCCGCTTGATCTCCCAGTCGTGCATCCGCCGGTGCAGGCCGAGCGCGATCACGATGTGGACGTCGTCGACCCCGTGGTCGGCCAGCATCTCGCACACGATCTCCAGCACCAGCTGGCGGACGTCGGGCGTCCGCATGATCGGCAGCGGCATCGAGATGTCGTCGACCGCGATCGTGACCTTCATCCCCGGGCGCAGCAGCGCGTGCAGCGGCGGGCTGTCCTCCGGTTGGTTGAGCGCGTAGCGGATCGTCGCCCTGGGGTTGGCCACCGGCGTCATCGGCCGCTTGGGGTAGATCACCCGCGTCCCGACCGGCAGGTCCTCGATCATCAGGTTCTCGCCGTAGAACATGATGCGCGGCGCCGAGTCGGTGTCGATCGTGACGATGTGCTCGCGCGTGTGGCTGCGCAGCTTGGGGCGGATGGCGCGCATGGTTCCTTTCCGTCGATCCTGATCGGTCCTCTTCGCTCGGGGTCGAGCCTACTCCGGCGGGCCCGGCCGGGCACGAATCCGTCGGACCGGCGCGAGGCCTTGCGGCCGCCTCGCCACCGAGCGATCGGCCGGTTCATCGAGCTCGAGCACCGGCCAGTCGTACGAGCGGGCCAGCGAGCGCAGCCGCAGGTCCGGGTTGCACGCGGTCGGGTGTCCGACCACCGCGAGCATCGCGTAGTCGCTGAAGCTGTCGCTGTACGCCCACGACTCGGCGAGGTCGATGCCGTGCTCGCGGGCGTAGGCGCGCATGATGTCGGCCTTGGTCGCGCCGGCGACGAACGGCTTCCTGAGCTTGCCGGTCGCGTAGTTACCGACGAACTCCAGCCGGTTGGCGATCAGGTCGTCGACCCCGAGGTGGCGCGCCAGCGGCCGCATCGTGAAGTCGAGCGCGCCCGACACCAGCACCTGGCGCACCCCCGCGCGCCGGCTGTCCTCGATCAGGTCGCGCGCCCGCGGGTAGATGTTGGGCTTGATCACGTCCTCGAACAGCTCCTCCGCCAGCACCACCAGCCGATCCTCGCTCGCGCCCTCGTACGAGCGGTAGAAGATCTCGTTGAACCACTTGCGCGACAGCTTGTCCGCCGCCCAGAACACCGGGATCGACAGCGCCGTCTTCACCGTGTTCTTCGCGCTGACCGCCAGCGACGCATGGCGCGACGCATAGAACGCGAACGCGTGCACGATGTTGATCTTGATCAGGGTCCCATCGACGTCGTAGAACGCCGCGGAATTCCTGTACTTTGGCCGAGGTTGCATCGCCGGGAGTTGGTGCACTCTGGCGCAGGCATTGCGGCGCTGTCAATGGTACGGATGACACAGCCATGCGACTTCCGGTCTGGCTCACTCTCGGCGTCGCCCTCCTGGTCTGCGTGTTCGGTGCCTACCGGATCCGCATCGCGTTCCGCTCCGACGAGGAGGACCAGCGCGCCCGCGAGCGCAAGGGCCTCTACGCCATGGGCCGACGCACCCACCTCCTGATCGGCATCGTCTACCTCCTGCTCGGCGCCGGCCTGATCGCGACCACGTTCGGCTGGAACCCGCTCGGCTCCATGTTCGGCCCGCGCACCGAGCGCCCCGCCCGCGATGCCGCCCCGAGCAAGCCGGGCAGCGTCCCGGTCGATCAGCTGCCTCCGGCGCCGGCCAATCCCGCCGCGCCGAGCCCGCCGAGCAAGTAGGCTGCCCGGCGAGTGCGCGCGTGATACGCTCGCCTCATGTCGATGATGTTCACGGCGAAGGTGAAGGACGGGCAGCTGGTGGTGGACCCGGTCGTTGAGCTACCCGAGGGCGCCACCGTGACGGTGCTCGTCAACGATGATGCAGAAGACGATGACCTGGAGCTGAGCGCCGATGAGGAGTCCGAGCTCGATGAGGCGATCGCCGAAGCCGATCGCAAAGGTTGGATCCCGGCCGAGCAAGTGATCGCTGAGCTGCGGCGACGGTAGGAGCGTCCAATGGCGGTGGTCGTGGTTGCGCCGCGGGCGCATGCCCAGATCCGGCGTGCGGTTGAAAACTGGGAGCGCGACCATCCCGGTGAGCGATCGCGCCTCGCCGATGAGGTCGCGCGTGTGCTCGAGCTACTCGCGGACTTTCCGGACCTTGGTATCGGCGTCGGACGACGCGGACGCCTGCTGCTGCCCGACGTCGGCTATCACATCTACTACGTGCATCGGATAGAACGGGTTGAAGTAGTGGCGGTGTGGTATGCGCGGCGTGGCCGGCCGCCGCAATGACGGCAGTCGGCAACCTCTGCTCATCCATACGAATCGATGGCCGCTCGTTGGGGTATCGGGACTCAGTGCACGCAGGGAATCGGTTTCGCAGCGGACGGTCAGCGAGCGGTGCCGCGCCTCGCGCGAACGTTCACAAGATCTGCAGGCGGCGGCTGTGCTCGGCCTGCTCGCCGATGTACTCGAGGACGTGCGGGTGGGTCATGATGACCTCGCGGAACACCGCGGCGGGAAGGCACAGCGCGAGGCCCTTGCCGCGGGCGACCACGTCGCTCTTGAACGCGCCGCCGGACAGCAGCGCGGTCTCGCCGACCAGGTCGCCGGGGCCGAGCTGGGCGACCGCCGAGCCGTTGCGCAGGACGAGGAACTGGCCGGCGAGCACGATGTACAGGCCGTCGGGGCGCTCGCCGGTGCCGAGCACGACGGTGCCGGCGTCGATCTCGAGGAACTTGAACTTGCCGGCCAGCTCGATGCGCTGGGCGTCGTTGAACGGCCGGAACAGCGGGCTGGTGCGCATCCAGCGATCGACCAGGCGATCGCGGACGAACCGCAGCACCGCGCGCAGCACGTCGCCGTGGTTGGCGAGCACGCGCGACAGCGTGTGGCGATCGATGCGCAACAGCTCGGCGGGCAACGCGCAGATCGCGGTGGCCGCGCGCGGCTGATCGGTCACCAGCGCGACCTCGCCGAGGAACGCGCCCGGCCCCAGGCGCGACAGCTCGGTGACGGGCGGGCCCGGGCTCTGGACCGACAGCTCGCCCTCGACGATGACGTACAGCGCGTCGCTCGGATCACCGGCGCGGAACAGGACCTCGCCGCGCTCCAGCGACACCAGCTGGAGGTTGGCGACCAGGGCCTGGAGCGCGTCGCTCGGCATGCCGGCGAACAGCGGGGTGGCGGCGAGCGCGCGCGCGGCGGCGGCGCCGATCACGCGCGGCCGCGGCAGCGGGATCTCCTCGAGATCCGACAGGTCGAGCTCGGTCGACTCGGAGATCTCCGGGCCGGCCTCGTCCTCCGGGGCGTCGATCTCCCAGACCGGGCCCGCCGGCGGGATCGGCTGGCGCTGGGCATTGTGGGTGGTGTCCTGCTCGAACTCCTCCTCGTCGATCGGGATGACGTGGATGCCGGGCTCGTCCTCGCGGGAGTGCGCGGCCGGGACCTCGGTCTTGAGGTCGACGGTGTCGAGCGCGGCGCCGAGCGGCAGCGCGATCGGCCGGCTCTTGCTGCGCCCGACCGCGATGTTGGGCGGGGTCGGTTGCCGGAGGCGGCGGTAGCCGTCGGACGGCTTGCGCGGCCGCGACAGCCCGTCGTCGAGCGGGCGCATCGCCGACTCGATCGGGGTCCGACCGCGGAGCGCCGCGACGCTGGGGTTCTCGTGCAGCGCCGGGTTGTTGTCGGCCATGCTCGCGGCGCGGGTCTGGCTGGCGCCGATCTGCTCGTTCATCTCGGCGAGCCGCCGCAGCGTGTCCGCGTGGTTGGGGGCGATCTGGAGGATGACCTTGCACACCGCGATCGCCTGGACCAGGAAGCCGTTCTGGGCATAGCGGTCCGCCGAGCGCTCGAACGACTCGATCGCATTGGACAGGTTGCCGAGCCGGCGGTAGGTCTCGCCGGCCCGCTTGGGCCACTGCGCGTCGTTGGCCTCCAGCCGCTCGAGCTCGACGTAGGCGGCGAGCGCACGCTTGTGCTTGCCGGCCGCGACCGCGGCCGCGGCCTCCTCGCGCAGTGCTCGACCGTCCTTGGCCATCGCTGGGACGCTGACTATAGACCAGAACGCGACCCGGCCAAGCGCGCCGTCGAGCGGCCGCCCGCGGCGCGCGCGAACGGCGCTCGGAGCGCGCGCCGCATCGCGCGGATCACTTCTCGCCCGCGGCGACCAGCAGGTCGCGGGCATCGCGGAGGTCGGTCTCGGCGGCGAGCCGCCACAGCTCGTCGTCGGGGTGTTTCGGAGCCGCCAGCGCGGTGCGGTACTCGGTGACGGCCTTCTTGAGATCGGCGATCGCGCGGCCGCGCAGCGTGCGGCGCAGCCCGGCGGCGACCGCGGGGTCGAGCTCGGGCGGCAGCTCGAACAGCAGGCTCAGCGCGAGGTCGTGGTACAGGCTGCCGGCGCGGTAGCTCGCCGCGATCTGCGCCAGCCCGCCGGACTCGGCGACCGCACGGTAGCGGGCGACGACGTCCTCGGTGGCGTCCTCCTTGAGCCGGATCGAGCTCGACAGGGTCTCGAGCACCGGCCGCGAGCGCAGCCGGTGGACCCGGGCGAGCGCGCGCTCGGCCACGGCGAACGCGTCGGCGACGCGCGGGTCGACCCCGGGCAGCGGCGTGCCGAGCCGCGGCCCGCGCAGGTCGCCGGTGCCCGCGGCGGCGACGACGTCGGCCTGGAGCTCGGCGACGCCCTCGACGATCGCGACGTCGCCCGGCGCGAGCGCCGCGGCGCGGGCGGCGAGCTCCAGCGCGCGGTGGTTGTCGCCGGCGCGGGCGGCGAGCTGCGCGAGGTGGAGCGCGGCGCGCGCCGCGAGCCCGGGCGGCGTGTCGGCACCGGCCAGCACGCGCTCGAACCCGGCGCGCGCGGTCGCGGGATCGCCGGTCAGCTCGGCGAACACCGCGGCGGCGAGCTGGGGCGCCGCGCCATCGAGCGGCGTGGTGACGCCGAGCGCGGGGTCCGCCGCGGCACGGCCCGGCGCGGCGACCGGAGGCGGCCGGGGCGCCCGCGGTCCGTCGTCGCACGCGGCGAGCCCGAGCGCGGCGACGAGCAAGGCCACGGCCAAAGTCCCACGCGGTCGACCCACGCCCGCGCCGGGATCTCGACCAGGCACCGGCGGGCCTCGCAGGACCCGCGCGGTCCAGCGGGCCTCGATCGGCGCTGCGCCGGCACCAGAGCGGTTCCCGCCGGAGGGTGGGGACTCTGGTGCCGGCGCCATCGCCTCGCCCATCTCTGTGGTAGCAAGGCGGGCGCGCCGAAGCTTCGCCGTGGTGTCCGGGGGCGTCACGACCTCGCAAAAGCTTGTCACGATGTTGTCATCGCTGTGATCCGGTCGCCCACTGCACCGCAGCTCGGGGGATATCGAGCTTGTAGCCGGCGCCGTGCACGGTCACCAGCCACCGCGGCTTGTCCGGCTCGTCCTCCAGGGCGCGCCGCAGCTTGACCAGGTGGTTGTCGACGGTGCGGGTGTTGGGGTAGTCGTCGTAGCCCCAGGCCTCGTCCAGCAGCACGTCGCGGCTGACCACCTCGCCCGGCCGGCGCGCGAACACCTTGAGGATCGCGAACGCGCGGCTCGGCAGCTCGACCCGCTTGCCGGCGCGCCGCGCGACCTGCCCGGCGAGGTCGATCGCGATGTCGCCGAACACCAGGCCGACCGGATCGGGGTCATCGCCGCCGCCGGCGCGCCGCAGCACCGAGGCGACCCGGGCCAGCAGCTCCATCAGCGAGAACGGCTTGGTGACGTAGTCGTCGGCGCCGAGCTCCAGGCCGCGGACCCGGTCGAGCTCGGCGCCGCGCGCCGACAGGATGATCACCGGTACCCGGCGCGCCGGGCCGTGGCCGGCGCGGATCCGGCGGCAGACCTCGAAGCCGTCCAGATCGGGCAGCATCACGTCGAGCACGACCAGATCGTAGCGGCCGCTCAGCGCCCGCTCGGCGCCGTCGCCGCCGCGCGCGACCGCGTCGACCTCGTAGCCCTTGGCGGTGAGCGTGTCCTCCAGGCCCATGCGGATCGACGGATCGTCCTCGACCACCAGGATCCGCGTCATCCCGCCTCCGGTGCCGCCGCGCGCGGCAGCCGGATCGTGAAGGTCGCCCCCTCGCCGAGCCGGGATGCGACCTCGACGCTGCCGCCCAGCGCCTCGATGTGGCGCTTGACCAGCGCGAGGCCCAGGCCGGTGCCCTCGACGCCCGAGCGGTAGGCCTCGGGCGCGCGGTAGAACTCGCGGAAGATCCGCGCCTGCTCGGCGGGTGGGATGCCCGGCCCGTGATCGCGCACGGCGATCCACGCCGCGTCGGGCGCGGCGCCGGCCTCGACCTCGACCGGCCGCCCGGCGCCGTACTTCGCGGCGTTGGCGAGCAGGTTGAGCACGGCGCCGACCACCACATCGCGATCGACCTCGACCTCGGCGCGCATCGCCTCGTCGGACACCGCGACGCCGAGCGGGTTGCGGCCGGGGCCGTCCGGATCGCGCAGGCTCTCGAACGTGGTGACCGCGTGGCGCGCGAGCGGCCCGATCGCCTCGCGGGTCGGCGTGTAGCGCCGCGTGCCGCGCTCGATCTGCGCGTAGTCGAGCAGGTTGGCGATCAGCAGGCCGAGCCGCTGGCTCTCCTGCACGATCACCCGGTGGTAGCGCGCCAGCTTGCCCGGATCGCCCTGCGCGACGCCCTGCTCCAGCATCTCGGCGAACATCCGGATCGAGGTCAGCGGGGTCTTGAGCTCGTGCGACACCGTGGACACGAAGTCGCTCTTGAGCTGGGCCAGCTCGCGGGCGCGGACCGCGCCGCGGATCATCGCCAGCAGCCCCAGGCCGAGCGCGATCGCCAGCACCGAGGTGTAGATCACGTGGCGCCGCGAGCGCTCGCGGATCACCGCGTCGAGTGGATCCGGATCCCGGGCCGGGTTGACGATCGCGACGCCGAGGTGGGGCGCCGAGGCGGCGAGCGGGATCTGGTGCAGCGTGCGCAGCTCGGGGCCGGGCGACGTCCCGGGCAGGACGACGTAGGGCCGGGCGTGGCTGGCCAGGCTCGCGAGCTCGTCGACCTCACCGGCGCCGGCGACCGCGACCGCCTCGAGCATCGGCGGGTCGACCGCGAAGCCGATCACGCCGCCGTCGCTGCGCCGGCGGTAGATCAGCGTGCGCGCGGGCTCGCGCATCGCCGCCCGGCCGCGCCACGCCGGGGTCGCGGTGCGCGCCATCTCGGCGACGTCGGGGCCGAGCCCGGCCGCCGCGCGCGCCTCGTCGCGCAGCTCGGCGGCGCGCTGGTCGAACGCCGCGAGCCGCTGCGCCTGGGCCTCGGACAGCGCGGCCGGCAGCCGCGCGCGGAGCGCGCCGACCACGCCGAGCCGGACCACCGGCGCGAGGCCGTACTGGCCGGCGAGCACGTCGTCGGCGACGCCGAGCACCGCGTCGATCCCGCGCAGCCCGGCCGCCCCGGGGGCCCCGGGCACCGGCGCCGCCCGCAGCGCGGCCGCGACCACCCGCGCCGGCACCTCGCCGAACCCGCGCTCGCCGAACCGGCGGTCGAGCTCGTCGAGCACGCCGGCGGTCCGGCCGTCGCCGACCCGCGCCAGCACGCGCGCCAGGCCGAGCAGCGCGCTCGGCCCGGTGTCGTCGAACGCCGCCAGCTGGGTGTACTGGCGGCGGGCGTCCTGCCAGCTCCCCGCCGCCTCGGCGCGCTCGGCCGCGTGCAGCCGGACGATCCGCGCCTGCCGCGTCACCAGCTCCTGCACGCAGTCCTCCAGCGGGCCAAACGCGCAGCCCGCGCTGCGCTCCAGTCCGCCGCCCAGATCCCCGGCCGGTGGCGCGGCGCGCGGCACCCGCAGCTGGCCGCGGTCGATCCAGAACCAGTAGCGGGCCAGCGGCGCCGCGGGCCGGTCGCCGGCGACCACCGCGCGCTCGGTCGCGTCCAGCGCGTCCTCGATCGCGCGCGAGATCCGGCTCGCGATGCCGAGCGCCGCCTGGTGCTGGCGCTCGCTCTGGGCCGACACCGCGCCGCGCTCGTTGCGGTACGACACCGCGCCGAGGTACGCGATCCCGCCTGCCGGCACGACCAGCGCCGCGAGCGACAGCACGTAGATCCACGCGCGGCGCGATCTCACCTTCGCAAGCATACCGCGTTGCGGCGCCAGCGACGGATCGCTATGGTCCGGCGCCGATGCCGCACGCCCCGCCGATGCCGCACGCCCTGATCGTCGTGCCGACCTACAACGAGCGGGACAACGTTCGCGGCATCGCCGGCCGGCTGCTCGCGGCCCTGCCGGGCGCCGAGCTGCTGTTCGTCGATGACAACTCTCCGGACGGCACCGGCGCGCTGCTCGACGAGATGGCCGGCGCGGAGCCCCGCCTGCACGTGATGCACCGCGCCGGCAAGCTCGGCCTGGGCACGGCCTACGTCGAGGGCTTCGGCTGGGGCCTGGCGCGCGGCTACGACTACCTGGTCGAGATGGACGCCGACGGCAGCCACGACCCCAGGTACCTGCCGCAGATGGTCGCGCTCGCCGAGGACGGCGCCGACGTCGTGGTCGGCTCGCGCTACGTGCCGGGCGGCGGCACCGAGAACTGGGGCCTGGGGCGCAAGCTCCTGTCGCGCGGCGGCAGCCTCTACGCCCGGATCATCCTGGGCATCGACGTCCGGGACGTCACCGCGGGGTTCGTGTGCTGGCGGCGGGCCGCGCTCGAGGCGATCGACCTGCCATCGATCACATCGAATGGCTACAGCTTTCAGATCGAGATGAAGTACCGGGCGATCGGCAAGCGGCTGCGTGTCGTGGAGACACCGATCGTCTTCGTCGACCGACGTGTAGGTCAGTCGAAGATGTCCCGCGCGATCGTCGCCGAGGCGCTGATCCAGGTCTGGCGGCTGCGCCTCCGCGGACGGTGATCGGCCCTTGCAACCAGTTTGGCCATGCTATGAAGCAAAGGCGATCCCCCTGGCTGGCGCACGGCCACCACGATTTGATAGGGTCGACCGCGATCGTCGATGGTGATCCTGAAGCTACGAATTCGGACTGCGGAGGAATGGCGCGAGCTCGCCCCGAGCGACTCGGTCACGGATCCTGTGTTCGTCCCGACCACCGACGAGCTGGAGCCCCAGCAGCCGGTGATCATCGAGATCTCGTCGCAGATCTTGCCCAACAAGGTGCTGATCCGCGGCACGGTGCAGGCATGGCGCCCGGCGCTGCCGCGGATGCGCGTCCGCGCCGGCGCCACGATCGCGCTGGCCACCGACGAGCAGACCAAGCTGACGTTCCTGCATGAGGTGTTCGCCGGCCGGCGCACCGACGTGCCGCGCCGCCGCCACCACCGGCTGCCGGTGTCGGTCGCGGTGCGCTACCGGCTCGCCAACAGCTCCAGCTTCATCGACTCGGCGATCAGCGAGATCGGCGTGGGTGGCGCGCTGCTCACCACGCCGGAGCCGCTGCCGATCGACACCGAGCTGACGCTGGAGGTCACGCCGCCGGGCGCGGCAGCGCCGCTCGCGATCGCCGGCCGCGTGTCGTATCACGTGCCGTCGGGCTGCTCGGGCCTGCGGTTCGTCAGCCGCGACGGGGACGGCGATCGCCGGCTGCGCGAGCTGATCCGCCGGCTCCGCGCCTCGTGACGCCGCGTCGGGTCGGCCGGTCCGGCGCCCGGCGCCCGCCGCGCACGCTCGGCCCGCAGACCGCGTCGGCCGCGGTCGCCGCCGCGCTCGAGCTCCATGGCATCACCGATCAGATCCGCGCCGGACGCGTCCTCACCGAGTGGAGCGAGCTGGTCGGGGCCCGGATCGCCCAGCGCACCCGGCCCGACGGGATCGCCGACCGCGTGCTGTGGGTCGAGGTCGCGACGAGTGCGTGGTTACACGAGCTCAACCTGCTCCGCCCGCAGCTGCTCGCTGGGCTGCGCGACCGGCTCGGCGAGCCCGCGCTGTTCGATGAGCTGAAGTTCCGGCTCGCCGGCCAGCGCCACCGCGATCCGGTCGCCCTGCGCGCCCCCCGCCGGCCGGCACCGCCCGCCCGCCCGGCGCCCCCACCGGCCACCGGCGCCGTCCGCGAGCGCATCGTGCGCGAGGCCGCCGTGGTCGACGACGACGAGCTCCGGGAGCTGATCGCGCGGGTCCGGATCACCCACGATCGCTGATACTTCGAGTTGAATTCAACTATCTATTTCAATACGTCGCTCACCGCGCCGCCGCCCCCAGCGCTGAGCCGCCGACGGTCAGCAGCGCCGACAGGTCCTCGTCGTCGAATCGCAGCATGCCGCCGAGGAAGTAGTCGCGGCCGTAGCGGAACGTCTGGAACTGGATCGGCACCGGCGAGTCGCCCGTGACGATCGGCAGGTTGCGCGGCGTGTTGAGCAGCTCGTCGACCCCACCCAGCACGTAGACGTGCCGGAACACCTCGAACGCCGCGGTCATCTTGACGCGCGGGTACTGATCCCACGAGGCGTCGAACACGTCCACCGACAGCCGGAGGTCGCGATCGAACCACTGGAGGTCGGCATCGGCGCCGACCCCGCCGGTCGACTCCTTGAGCCCGTAGCGCAGGGTCAACCACGAGAACCGCTTGGCGAACTGGAACGTGAAGCGGATCGCGTCCTGGATCACCGTCCGGCGGATCCAGTGGTTCGGGTCGACCGTCGGATCGAACGTCAGCGTGACGTCGGGGTACGCCCCGCGCGGCCCCTTCTCGAGCTCGACCAGGTAGAACTTGTCCGGCCGGGTGTGCAGCTCGACGCTGATGTAATGGCGCAGCAGGCCGGCCCCGACGTTGTACTCGCTGCGCAACCCGACGTAGGTCTTGAGCCCGAACAGCGTGCCGAGGAAGCCCTTGGCCTGATCGGTGATCTCCTCGACGTTGTCGGCGATCTCCGGATCGTTGACCAGCCGGCCGAGCGTGCCCTTGTCCTCGTCGATCTTGCGCGTGATCGACTCGGTGTTGTTGATCACGCCGTCGAGCTTGTCGAGCTTGCCGCGGATCGCGCTGCCGGTCTGGGTCAGCTCGCTCTTGGCGGTCGCGACCAGGTCCTTGGCCTCGGCCGACGCGTCGTCGAGGTTGGCGAGGATCCGGGTGATCCGCGGATCGGCGCCCTTGGTGATCGAGCGCAGGTCGGCCGTGATCTGCTCGATCCGCGCCATCGAGCGGTCGGCGCGCTCGATGATGTCGCTGACCGTGGGCGCCTCGCGCTGGACCAGCCCGTCGACCCGGGTCGCGACCGACTGCAGCGGCCCGTTCACGATCCGGCGCACGTCCTCGGACAGATCGCGCACGCTCTCCAGCACGCGATCGACGTTGGGCAGCGTCTGCTCGATCCGGTGCAGCAGCTGGTCCGGCGTGGTCGCCTCGACCACGTTCACGATCTGCCGGCACGCCTCCGACTTGCGGGGATCGGCGTCGCCGTACGTCGGGCACGGCGGGCCGAGCCGGGTGAACGTCTGGCGCGTCCCGTCCGGCGCCTGCTTGACCTGCTCGCCCGGATCGATCTCCAGGTAGTTGTCGCCGAGCAAGGAGCGCGCCTTCTTCATGATCACCGCGCTCGTCCACACCGTGATCTCGGTGTCGAGCTTGAACGTGACCTTGGCGTAGCGGCCCTCGATCTCCAGCCCGATGACCTCGCCCTTGGGCAGGCCGGCGATCACGACCTTGGTGCCCTTGGGCAGCCCCGACGCATCCCGGAACTTCGCAAACAGCGTGTAGTTGTCCTTGCCCGCCGGGTTCTGTCCGAGGTTCTTCCACACCAGGTAGCCCGCGACCGCGAGCAGCAGGAACAGCACGGCGACGCGCACGCCTGCCGAGACCGACTTCATGCCCGGCCTCCGGCGGAGCCACCGGCCGCGCTACGGGTCACGGACTGGTCGCGCGTCACCACCTCGGCGAAGGTATACCGCGATCGGTCGCCGTGGGGCGCGCCGTGCGCCCCATCACGTCTTGCCGGTCCGGAAGATCGCCAGCAGGATGTCGGTCTGGAAGTAGTCCCCGACCAGGGTCACCACCGAGGCGATCACCACCGCGCGCGTCGTCCCCATCCCGACCCCGCGGCCGCCGCCGGTCGCGTTGAACCCCTGGTAGCAGCCGATCAGCGCGACCATGAAGCCGAAGAACACGCTCTTGATCAGCCCCTGCGCCACGTCGATCAGGTCGACGATGTCGCGCAGGTTGGCGATCCACTGGCCCTGGTCGACGCCCTGGAGCACCACCGCGACCAGCCACGCGCCGCCCATGCCGACCACGAAGAACAGGAGCGACAGGATCGGCGTGACGATCGCCCCGGCGACCAGCCGCGGCAGCACGAGGTACTGGACCGGGTTGACCGCCATCGATTCCAGCGCGTCGATCTGCTCGGTGATCCGCATCGTCCCGAGCTCGGTGGCGATCCCGGCCCCCGCGCGCCCGGCGAGCATCAGCGAGGTCAGCACCGGCCCGAGCTCGGTCGACAGGGCCTTGCCGGTCGTGCCGCCCGAGAACGACTCGAGCCCGAACTGGCGGAACGCCGCCACCGACTGCAGCGAGGTCACCGCGCCGGTGAAGAACCCGACCAGCACGACGATCGGCAGGCTGCCGAACCCGATGAACTCGGCGGCGTCGAGGTAGTTCGCCCAGCGAAACGGCCGGCGCGGCAGCCACGACAGCGCGCGGCCGACCAGGATCAGGTGCCCGCCGAGGTTCTCGAGCAGCCGCATCACCGGCGCCCCGGCGTCCTTGATACCCGCCAGCACGGCGCTGCCCACGGCGCTCCGCGTCGGCGACTTCCCGTTCCCCGGGCCGTTCCCCGGGCCGTTCCCCGGGCCGTTCCCGGGGCCGGCGTCCCCGTCCTCCCCCTTGCTCGCCACCGGCGGGCTGCCAGGCGCCGGTGGCGGCAGATCGGTGTCGCCCCCCGCCTCCGTGCCGGCGAGCACCCGCCCCGGAATCCGGCCGTCCGGATCGCGGACGTGGGTCGGCTCGCTGTCCGGATCGAGCGGCTCGCTCACGGCGACTCTCCGACATAGGTGCGCGGCACGCGCTTGCTCATCCCGCAGGTGACCTCGTACTCGGAGAGCCCGGCCCAGCCACCGTACTCGGCGACCGAGATCGACGCCCCCCCGGATGCGCGCCCGAGCAGCACCGCGGCATCGCCGACCGAGATCTCCGGAAACTCGGTCACGTCGGCGATCGCGATGTCCATGCTGATCACGCCGACCAGCGGCACCCGGTGCCCGCGGATCGCCGCCTGCGCCCGCCCGCTCGCCCGCCGCGGCAAGCCATCGGCGTAGCCCAGCGGCAGCACCGCGACCCGGCTGGTCCGCTCGGCGCGCCAGGCCGCCCCGTAGCCGACGCTGGCCCCCGCCGGGATCGCACGCAGCTGGGCGACCTCCGTCACCAGCCGCATCGCCGCCTGGGGCCGATGCGCCGTGCCGGCCGGCCACCGGCCGTGGCCGTAGATCGCGATCCCGGTGCGCACCAGGTCCAACCTTGCCTCCGGAAACAGCAGTGCGCCGCTGCTGTTGGCCGCGTGCCGCACCCGCAGCGGCGCCCCCGCCGCCGTCACCGCGCGATCGACGTCGCCGAACCGGCGCAGCTGCGCGCGCGTCATCGAGTCCGGGTCGGCCGGATCGTCGGTGTCGGCGCAGGCGAAGTGCGTCATCAATCCGATGATCGCGATCCCCGCGCGACCGGCCTCGGCCGCGATCCCCGGCGCCTCGGCCTCGGCGACCCCGAGCCGGCCCATCCCCGTATCGACCTTGAGGTGTGCATCGATCGTACGCCCGCGCCGCCGCACGACCGCCGCCAGCGCTGCGAGCTCCTCGGCGCTGGCGATCACCGGCGTCAGCCCCGCCATGACCATGTCGTCTTCGCCGCCGTGCTGGCTCGGCCCCATCACCAGCACCGGCGCCATGACACCGGCGTCGCGGAGCGCGACCGCCTCCTCGACCAGGCTCACGCCGAACCCGGCGACCGCCCGCGCCGCGGTCAGCGCGCGCGCCACCGCCACGGCCCCGTGTCCGTAGCCGTCGGCCTTGACCACCGCGATCACGTCGGTCCCGGTCACCGCGCGGACCGTACGCGCGTTGCTGATGATCGCAGCCAGGTCGACCTCGACGCGAGTGCGCCGGATCATCGTCGACGACGGCATACCCGGGGGATCACCCGGATCCCCCCTCATGTCAAGCCGGCGCGCGCCCGGGCGCGATCTGTCCACGCAACCCGGCCGCGCATCCCCCACGCGAACTTCCGTCGCGAACTTCCGTCGCGAACCACCCCCCCCGGCCGTCGCGCGCCGTGCCGGCCGCGGCGGGCTACGCCGCCTTCTTCTTCTCGGCGCGCTCGATCAGCGCCGGCGTCACCACCAGCGACCGGCCGCGCGGGATGATCAGCCCGTCGCGCGCCAGCTGGTTGAACGCCCGCGAGATCGTCTCGCGGCAGCTGCCGATCATGTTCGCCAGCTCCTGCTGGGTCGGCCGGCGGCGCACCACCAGCCCGTCGGGCCCCGACGCGCCTTCTTCGCGCGCCAGCCCCACCAGCCGGTGGATCAGCCGCTCGTTGACGTCGCACAGCGCGAGCTGCGCGATCGTCTCATCGGCGCGGCGCAGCCGGCGCGCCATCTCGCCGAGCAGGTTCATCGCCGTCCGCGGGTGGGTCGACATGTGGCGCAGCAGATCCTCGCGCGACAGCACCAGCAGCGTCGTCGGCTCGATCGCCAGGCAGTGCGCCGAGCGCGGCGCCTGGTCGAACAGCGACATCTCCCCGAACGAATCCCCCGAGCGCAGCAGCGAAAGCGTCACCTCACGGCCGCTCTCTCCGAAGATCACCACCTTCACCCGCCCCGACATGATCACGAACATCGCATCCCCAGGCTCGTCCTGCGCCACCACCGCCGACCCCACCGGAGCCTTCCGTACCGACACACGCGACGTCAGATCTTCGATCGCGCTGATCGGCAGCGCGGCGAACAGCGGTGCTCTCGCAATCGTGGCTCGGATCCGGGCTGGATCTTCACCCCCGTTGCGTGGGTCTACAGGCCTCAGCGCGGGCATCGAAGCAGGGGACATGACTGGGCGGGCAATTCCTAACGTCATAAGCTCCTCGGGGGGTGACGACCTACCGTGTGCTCCCCTCTACAAAGCTCGTGCCCGTGACCTCGATCGCGCCCTCGCAACGCTGTTTCAGTAATTTGACGCCTGTCCCACACCTCGGGAGTGTGATTGTTACTTCACACCCCTGTGGGAAACCGCGGCGCTGATGTCGTGGTCCTTACACCTAGCGGGGTGCGTCACGGTGTACGGAGGAGTCCTGGCCTGGGGCGAGCGACCCCGGGGCGGTGGTGGTAGGTTCGCCGCGATGTCGGTGACGATCGACGTGGTCATCAACGGCCAGCCGCGGACAGTGAACCAGGGAACCTCCATCGCCGGTCTCATCGGTGAGCTCGGTCTGTCTGGACGCCCGGTCGCCGTCGAGCGCAACCGCGAGGTCGTGCCGCGCGCCCAGCACGCGTCGACCCTGCTCGCCGCCGGCGACCGCCTGGAGATCGTCACCTTCGTGGGAGGAGGCTGAACATGCCAGAGCCCAGCACCAGCGATACCTGGAACCTCGGCGCGCGGACCTTCCGCTCGCGCATCATCGTCGGAACCGGCAAGTACGCCTCCAACGACCAGACCCGCGACGCCCTCGCCGCCTCGGGCGCCGAGATCGTCACCGTCGCCCTGCGCCGCATCGATCTGTCGAGCAAGCAGACCGTGCTCGATGCCATCGATCGCAGCCGCTACCTGCTGCTCCCCAACACCGCCGGCTGCTACACCGCCGACGACGCGATCCGCACCCTCCACCTCGCCCGCGAGCTCGGCATGGACGCGCTCGTCAAGCTCGAGGTCATCGGCGATCCCAAGACCCTGTTCCCGGACAACACCGCCACCGTCGAGGCCGCCCAGCGCCTGGTCAAGGACGGCTTCCACGTCCTGCCCTACTGCTCCGACGACCTCGTCACCTGCAAGCGGCTCCAGGACGCCGGCTGCCTCGCCGTCATGCCGCTCGCCGCCCCGATCGGCTCCGGCCTGGGCATCCGCAACCCCCACAACATCCGCCTGATCCTCGACAATATCTCCGTCCCCGTCATCGTCGACGCCGGGGTCGGCACCGCGTCCGACGCCGCGATCGCCATGGAGCTCGGCTGCACCGCCGTCCTCATGAACACCGGCATCGCGGGCGCCCGCCACCCCGTCCTCATGGCCGAGGCCATGCGCCTCGCGGTCGACGCCGGCCGCAAGGCCTTCCTCGCGGGCCGCATGCCCCGCCGCGACTACGCCAACGCCTCGTCCCCGACCACCCAGCTGATCGAGTGATGGGGCCCGACCTGCCGGGGACAGTTGACCCCAGCGCGCCGTCCGACGGTCCGCCCCCCACCCGATCACTCCGTTTCGTCCGCGTCATCGCCATTACCGATCGCCGCCGCATGGTTCCCCCGGACCTGCTCGCCGCCGGCGACGGGCCCGCCATCGCCGCCGCGTTCGCCGCCGCCATCGAGCGCGCCGTCGCCGGCTGCCCGGCCGGCAGCGTCGTCGTCCAGGTCCGCGAGAAGGACCTCGACGGCGGCCCGCTCCTCGCGCTGGTCCGCGCCGCCCAGCCGTTCGCCCCGGTCCTCGTCAACGACCGCCTCGATGTCGCCCTCGCCGCGGGCGCCTGGGGCGTCCACCTCCCCGAGCGCGGCCTGCCGCTCGACGACGCCCGCACCCTTGCCCCGTCGCTCGTCGTCGGCGTCTCGCGCCACGCCCCCGGCGCCGTCCCCGCCGATCTCCTCCAGCTCGGCCCGGTCTGGCCGACCCCATCCAAGCCGGGCGCCCCCTCGCTCGGCGAGGCCGCCCTCGCCGCCCCCCATGGCCCCGCCGTCCTCGTCGCGGTCGGCGGCGTCGACTCCCCCGAGCGCGCCACCGCCGCCGCCGCCGCGGGCGCCGCCGCCGTCGCCGTCATCCGCGCCGCCTGGGCCGGCGGCTCGCTCGCCCCGCTGGTCGCCGCCGTCGACGCTGGCCGCGCGCGCCGATAGTCCTGGCGCTGCGCGGACCTGCCGGCCGCCGCCCCCCGCGGCATCTTGACGCCATCGACCGCGCTCTTACGTTTCGGGCATGTGGCGTGCGGTCCTCGTGCTCGTGTGGTGGGTGGGCATGGTCGGAAGTGCCATCGCCGGGCCCTCCGGCGGAAGCATCGGCGGAAGTAGCTGGGGCGGTGGCGGAGCCGGTGCTGGTGGCGGCGGCACCGGCGTGAGCTTCTCTCTGTCAGGCGGCCGCAACCTCCAGGGCCGGTCCGGCTCCGACTCGTGGCCCGGTATCCTGCTGCTCGCCGGCGCCGGTGTTGTCATCGCCGGCATCGCCGTCGTCACCCGGCCCGGCCTGCATGCTCGCGGGATCGGCGCGCAGCCCCGCCGTCCGTTGCACGTCAGCCGCCTGCGGATCGCCTTCGCCCCCGGCGCGCGCACCAGCCTCACCCGCGCGCTCCGCCGGCTCGGCAACACGGCCGACGCCTCCCGCTTCGAAGGCCGCACCGCGCTGCTCAACGAAGTGGCCGTCCTGCTGCGTCGTCACGCCGCGGCCGCCGCCTACGCCGCCGCCGACACCGAGCAGATCGACGATCGCCGCCAGGCCCGAGCCATCCTCTCCCGCCGCGCCCAGGACGCTCGCGTCCTGTTCCGCGACGAGCACATCCGCAACTACAACGGCGTCGTCGACTGCGCCTCCAGCGTCGACCCGCACGACCCGGATCACCAGCTCCGGCGCGGCACCGGCTTCACCGTCGTGACGCTGCTCCTCGCCACCCGCGATCCGCCGTTCCAGCCGGTCCTCGACCGCGCCGGCCTCGACGCCGCCCTCGCAGCGCTCACACCCGGCTTGCTCGCCGAGCTCCGCGCGATCGAGATCATCTGGATGCCCGCCGACGACCACGAGCCGCTCAGCTCCGTCGCCGTCGAGGCCCGCATGCCCGATCTCCACCGGCTCGACCCCGCCGTCGCCGGCGCGATGATCTGCCGCTACTGCGCCACGCGCTACCCCCGCGAGGATCTCGGCTGCCCGCGCTGCGGCGCCCACGCCTCCGCCAGCTGACCACGCACCTGGCGATCAACTCGCCGACCCTGCGTCGCCGCGCGGCAGCCTCGGCCGGTGAGCCGCCGAGAACCGCACGCCCCCCACTTGCGTGATTCGCCTGTCTCGGGTACGAGTTAGGCCCTACCTTGCCGCTGTAGCTCAGGGGTAGAGCAACGGTTTCGTAAACCGTAGGTCGCCCGTTCAAACCGGGCCAGCGGCTCCACGTCCCCTCGAAGGCTCGGAGCGGGCAGCTCCTCGTCTACCTGCTGCCTTCGTCTCGAGCCACGGCGGTGACGCTCTTGTGCTCGGTCAAGTCCAGCCGCGCATCAGATCTGTTCGGTATCTGATCCTCAGGGGCACTGCTTGCGTCGAGGCGTTGGTGGTGTTCCGGTTCGACCATCGCTGCATGCTAGGCTGGAATCATGAAGGCCACCTTGAGCCTACCTCGTCGGTCGACCTACGCCGACTATCTCGCCGCTGGACAGCACAGCGAGAGCCGGCTCGAGTTTCTGGACGGGGTGATCGTGGCGATGGCGGGCGGATCGGATGAACACAACGCGATCGCCTTCCGCTTCTCTGTCCTCTTCGGTGTGCGCCTGGCTCCCGGCTGTCATGGCTACACAGCCGACCAGCGATTCTGGGTTGCTGCAACCGCGCGCGCCCGCTACAGCGACGGCTCGATCATCTGCGGCAAGCCTACGCATCCCCCGCATGACGCGCAGGCAACCACGAATCCAGTGGTGGTCATCGAGGTGCTCTCCCCCAGCAGCGAAGGCGACGACGATGGGGAAAAGCGCCGCGACTTTCAGTCGCTAGCTTCGCTGCAGGCGTACGTGCTCGCCGCGCAGGATGCCAGGTGGGTGAAGATCTATCGTCGCACTGAGCGCGGCGACTGGCGCGAGCAACCCGACGTCTACGACAGCGGCGACAGCTTCGAACTGCCGAGGCTGACCCGCGCAATCGCAGTTGACGAGATCTACGACGGCATCCTCGATCGAAGCGGCACATCGCTATTGCGCTGACTCGCTCGCAGCAGCTACAGCGCGCCCGCGCATTGCGGCCTTCACGGTCCTGGGTCGCTTCAGTCACAGCTGCTTCCATGAGCTATCGGCGGCGCTTCTCGAGCCACGGGCGGTTGCGTACCGCCCTCGCGCCACACCACGCCCTTCGACGCGTCGTCGGACTCCTCGCCGGCCAGCGTCGGCGCCGCGGGCACCTCGGTCGCCTTGGCGCACAGCTGGCCATCCCCTTCCCTCGCTCATCCAGCGCCTGCTCGCCGCCAAGCGTCTCGAGCAGGAGCTCGCGATCCTCGACGGGTACGACGCAATTGCCTTCGACGACATCCGGCACGTCCGGCAGAGCCGCGACGAGATGGAGGTGCTGTTCACCTTCTTGGCCGAGGGGTACGAGCGGCGCAGCGTGATGATCACCAGCGATCGGGTGTTTAGCGAGCGGGACTGGATCCCCTAAATTATTAATGCTTGGAATCTTCGCGGCAAGCCAAGATTTTCCAGCGGTATCATTTTAAGCTGCCAATTTGTTGAGAGATTCGGTATTGGAGTGATAGGCGGCAAGCAGTGCGGAGATGATGCGCTGTCCCTGCCTTCGTGAAGACGCCATGGCCACGGGTGGGCGTCTGGTCAAGTGTTCTCGACGATTCACGGCGTCGATGGGTTCACCCGTCAATGCCGGAACGTCGATACACGCGGTACGGAACATGCGCGGTGCCGGTAGCCGCTCAGCGCAGCATCGAAGGTCGCGTGAGGCTGATGCTGCTCGTGCTTGAACGCGCGATCCCTCTCGATCTGAAGCGCGCGCAGCAGCTCGACCTGCGCTAGCCTCGCACTTGGTGCCCACTCGAAAAAAGACGTCAGGACGTAGCACCACCTCAACGAAATCACCCGAGATCTCGTTGCGGCTGGACGGGGGAGACGTGCATCCGCACAACGTCGATCCATCGCTGGTGCTTGCGCTCGCCAGCTCCTATGTCGACGCACTTCGTTCCCTCGCTGTGACGAGTGACCTCGATCTGGATCTGCGCGGCCTCCAGATCCGGGATCGCTGTGTCGAGATCGCGTTTGGCGTGAACAAGCTCGGACCGGCCAGAGAAGCGGCCCAGGAAGTGAACCAGGCGCTCGCATCGACGGAGCGACCGCGCGGCGCTGTCGGCGCGATCGATCGCCTGCGTGACGCGCTTGACGCCGTCCCCCCAGCGATCCACGTCACCGTCGCCGCAGGCGGTAGCTGGAAGCGCTCGCTGCAGGTTCGCGCAGCGCAGGATGTGTCGCCTGCCCTGGAGCTCGTCACGCTGCATGCAGTGCCCTTGCGTGCTGGTGGAGCAACTCCAGTCGTTCGGTTTCAGTCCGACCGAGAGAACGATTTCTCACTGTCGACCGATGTAGACATGGCACGCGCACTCGGTGGCCATCTCTATCGCGAAGTGGAGATCGAAGCAGAGATTGCGCGCAACGAACTCGGCGCGATCAGTGGAGGTCGGGTGCTGTCTTTCGAGCCCGTCGAGAGCACCGATCCCATTGAAGCGTGGGACAGGTGGTTCAAGCAGTCAGCCGGCGACTGGGACGAAGAACGCGTGGAGGCGTTGCTTGGCGGCCGTAGAGATTGACGAGGGTCGCTCCCGGATCGATGCGCGATCGATTCGACGGTCTTGTTCCTCGCGCTCGAACACAAGCCGCACCGCAGCGGAACCCCCGCCGCGCGTGCATTGTGGAAGGCACTGCTCGAAAACGAGCGCGTCAACAGAGGCGCGCGCGTCTACATCCCGGCGCTTGTCGTGGCCGAGCTTGCGCGAGGTGCGGCGCCAGCAATGGCACCGCGGGCAGCTGGCGTGCACATTGCTCCGTTCGGAGCCAAGGCCGCCCAGGCACTCGGAAAGCACTTCTCTCATGCATTCATTGATGCGCAGCAGAAAGCGACCGGGCAGCGGCTTCACTACTTGAAGTACGACGCCCTGATCGCTGCGACCGCCGTTGCACTCGGCGCCACGCTGGTAACGCTGGATGACTGGTTACTCGGTTTGACCGGATTGCCCATCGTCATCTGCAAACCGGACCACTTCCTCCGCCGGCAGCTGGCAATCCCACTTCCCGAGCCTGCGACGTCAGTAGTAGGCACACCGCCGAAGCCGCAGAAGTGAACGGCTGGAGCGACCCGCCATCGCCGCCGTGGCCCTTGGCTCCGCGGACGGATCGGCGTTCAGTCTCGAAGCCTTGCCCGACGGGGCAGCGCATCGCCGATCCACGGCGTGCAGCACGATGCGACAGTCCAGAAAATCCTCTGGCGGGTCGCATGATGCGACACAATCCGCGGGTGTCCGATCGCGACACCTACACCTTCGGCGACGACGATATCGCCAGCCGTCGCCTCGCCCGCCTTGCGGCGCTCTATGACGCCGAGACCCGCGCGCTGGTCGCCCGCGCGATCCCTCGCCCGCCATCGCTCGCGCTCGACCTCGGCTGCGGCCCGGGCTGGTCGACCCGCCTGGTGCACGAGGTCTCCGGCGCGCCCCGCACCGTCGGCATCGACGCCAGCGATCGCTACGTCGCCGAGGCCCGCCGCCGCCAGCCGGCGCTCGAGTTCGTCGTGGCCGACATCGCGCAGGCGCTGCCGATCCGCGGTGCCGACCTGATCGTGTCGCGCTTCCTGCTCACGCATCTGGCGCGGCCGGCCGACGCGCTCACCGCCTGGGCCGAGGGCGCAGCGCCCGGCGCCCGCCTCGCGCTGCACGAGACCGAGGAGCTGACATCGAGCCACCCGGCGCTGATCCGCTACTACGAGCTGGTCGGCGCGCTGCAAGCCCATCACGGCCAGGCGCTCTACATCGGTGCGCTGCTCGACGGCACGCTCGCCACCACGCCCTGGCGCGTGGTCGACAGCCGCGCGCGCACCCTCGAGAAGCCGGCCGCCGCCATGGCGGAGCTCCACGTCGCCAACCTGCGCACCTGGCGCAACGAGCCATTTGCCCGTGACCACTTCGACCCGCGCGAGCTCGACGAGCTGGACGCAGCCCTCGATGCGCTGGCCACCGGCCGCGACTCCGCGCCGCCGGTCGAGAACCTCGCCCGACAGATCGTCGCGGCGCTCGACTGAGCGACCTGCTCGGCCGGCGCGCGGTCCGGCCCGAGGGTTCCACCGCGATCGCACCGCGCCCGCGCGGCCGGCAGAACCGGCGGATCGAGCTCCAGATCCTGCCCGCGAGCGAGCTGCGGTGATCTTCGAGCTTGCATGTAACCATCCGGTTAGGTAACCATCTGGTTAGATGCAAGCGGACACGTTGAGCCTGACGTTTGCCGCGCTCGCGGACCCGACGCGGCGAGCGATCCTGAAGCGGCTGGCCGAGGGCCCCGCGAACGTGAAGGAGCTGTCGCGGCCGTTCGACATGAGCGGCCCTGCGGTGTGCAAGCACCTGCGCGTGCTCGAGCGCGCCGGGTTGATCCGACGCGGTCGCGACGCGCAGTCGCGGCCGTGTCAGCTGGAGCCCGCGCCGCTCAAGCAGGTCGTTGCGTGGGCGGAAGCGTATCGCGCGCTGTGGGACGCGAGCTTCGATCGCCTCGACGCGTACTTGCAGCAGCTGCACGCGCAGCGCCGGAAGGAGGTGCGCGATGCGCGCCGCAGCAAGCGCTAGCGATCTGCTCGACGACCGCGAGTTCGCGGTCCCGCGCGAGCTCGTGTTCGAGGCCTGGACCGTGCCGGAGCACTTCGCGCGCTGGTTCGGTCCCGGCGAGGGCTGGCGTCAGAGCGCCGAGCGACTCGCCGAGTATCTCGAGCACAGGAGCACGTCATGGCCAGGCTGATCTACGCCGCGATCACGTCCCTCGATGGTTACATGGGCGATCGCGACGGCAACTTCGAGTGGTCCGTTCCGACCGCGGAGGTGTTCGCGGCCGTGCTCGAGCTCGAGCGCCCGATCGGCACGTACCTCTACGGCCGCCGCATGTACGAGACGATGGCCGTGTGGGAGACGGCTCATCTCGACGCCGGTACGGCCGCTTTCACGCCCGGACTGCTCGAGCTCGAGCGCGACTTCGCCGCGGTCTGGCGCGCCGCCGACAAGATCGTGTTGTCGACGACGCTGGCGCGCGCGTCGACCCCACGCACACGCATCGAGCGCGCGTTCGATCCCGACCAGATTCGCCGGCTGAAGGCGACGAGCGACCGCGACCTCACCGTCGGTGGCCCGCGCCTCGCGGCGGCGATGATCGCCGCGAACCTCGTCGACGACTTCCACGTGTTCGTCAACCCGATCCTCCTCGGCGGCGGCAATCCCTGGCTGCCGCCGGATGTCCGCATGACGCTCGAGCTCGTCGACGAGCACCGCCTCGGCGGCGTCGTGCACCTGCACTACCGAGCCAGCTGACGACCTCGCCGCGATCGTGCTGCCCGCACGGGGCCTCAGAGATCGAGGGCGTAGTGCGTGTAGCTCTCGCGCACGGTCATGCCGAGCTTCTCGTAGAGCGTGACGGCCCCGGTGCGCGAGTCGGTCGAGATGCCGGTGGTGGCGTAGCCGAGCTCGAACGAGCGCAGGAACGCGGCCGCGAGCAGGGCCCGCGCGATGCCGCGGTTGCGCTCGTCGCGGCGCACGGCGAGCTTGTCGACCCAGATCTCGCCGTCCTCGAGCAACAGCGCGGCGCCGACGACGAGGCCGCTCTGCTCGGCGATCAGGAAGTTGTTCGGCGCGAAGTCCTCGCGATCGATCGTGAGCGCCCGCCAGCCGGCGAAGCTGGTCGGGCTGCGGCCGGGCCACTCGGCGAAGGCGTCCTCGATGACGCGGTAGGCCTGCTCCTCGTCGCCCGATCGGAAGGTGCGGATGTGCACGCTCCGGGGCGGGCGCGGGTCGGTCGGTCGGTCGGGGTGGTCGGCCCGCAGCACCCAGGCCGAGTAGGTGGCGACGTATCCGCTCTCGGTGAGCAAGCGAACCGCGGCCCGGTTCGGGTCGGGGACGGTCTGGTCGACCCGGGGCTCGCCGCGCGCGCGGGCGCGGGCTTCCGACCAGACGCGGAGCTCGCGGCCGAGCCCGCGCCCGGTCGCGTCGGGGTGCACGTGGACGTCGGCCTTGCGGCGGTAGAGCTGGGCGGCGGCCACCATGCGGCCGGCCCGGAGAACGGCGACGCCGTCGAGCTCGGGCGTGAAGGTGTCGGTGCTCCACAGCGAAGCGATATCCGCGCGCTGGACGTGAGCGACCCCGAGCACCGAACGCTCGACCGCGGCGATGAGATCGGCGACGGCGTCGATATCGTCACGGACGTGGGGGCGGACGTCGTAGGGGCCGAAGCCGGGGTGCGCGATCACGGCTCGAGGCCCTCGGGCGCGGCCGCGTCTGTCAGGCGATCGGTCATGGGGTAGGCACCGTGGCAGCCGGGCGACGCTACGGCCCCCGTCGATCTCTGTCAACGAGAACAATGCCGCCAGGGCGCCTCAGACTGGCCCGCCGAGCTCGTCGCATATGCGTGGAGCAAAGAGGTTGATACAGGATATCTCAGTTCAGCGTCTGGGCGGCCGTCGCGAACGTGGCGGGACACCTCGCGGCGACGCCATCGGCGTGGGTAGAACGCGAGCTTCTCGCCGGACCGCCAGTGGTTCGCCGCGATCGGCGATCAGGGCGATGTCTGGTTCCAGCGGACGGACGGCCGCTGGGTCTACCTGGCGACCGGGATCGCGAAGATCCCGTTCGCGACGTTCTCCGACAACGGCGCGCATTTCGTCGTGACTGACCCCGCGGGGCGCGGGCTCCTGGTCGACATGCACACGGCTGCGTTTCAGTGACCCACTCAGCGAACGCGGGTGCAGCCCGTGGCGCGGCAGGTCCACGCGTGGGTGCCGGATGCGAGGAGCACGGTCTCGCATGCGCCGGACCAGTCGAGGATGCGCGGGTCGATCAGCTCGCCGGGCAGGGGCGCAGTCCAGCTGCCGGCACGCAGGGCGGCACGTCGATCGCGCGCCTCGATCATCGGCACGCAGCCTGGGGCGCCGGGCGAAGCGGCAGGATACACGCGTGCGCCGCGCTGATCGTATGCCGACCAGCCGTTCGCGGCGGCGCGCAGATGCAGCGGGGCTTCGTCATCGCAGCACGAGTCGGCGTGCAGCACGGTCGGCGCGCAGCTTGCATCGAACTGGATGAGCGAACCGTCGACGCCGGCGACGATCGCACCGCCGCTGACTGGAAGCACCGAGCTGGCGCCGCGCGGCTGCGACTTCCAGCGCTCGAGCGCCGGTGCTTGCCAGGTGCAGTGGCGCTGCGCGGCACCGTGGACCAGCCACCAGACCTCTGCGCGCGGAACGCGCGCTTCGGGCCACGCCGCCGCGATGACGATCTCGGTCGTCTGTGCGCCGGCTGCCAGCGCGCCAACCTGGGCCGGCGCGGGCCAGCTGCGATCGCCGGTGGCGCTATGCTGCCAGACGCGCGGCGGATCATCGACGATGCCGAGCAGGACGTCGGGACCCGCGAGCTTGCCGGCGCCGATCAGCCCGGTCTCCGGGTGCGGCGCAGCAGCGTATACAGCAGGCACACTCGCAGCGGATGTCGAAGCACCGGCCGCACCGGGCGCCCCCACAGCCTCCGCGGAGCCCGGAGCCGGCGCGCGGCCGCAGGCGACGGCGACGACAAGCCCGGCGCACAGCGCGCGCGGATGCCGCAGCATCAGTAGCCGGCCTCGAAGATGTAGCGATATGCGCGTTGGTAATACTGGAACCGGATTGCGTTGGCGCGTGGCTTGTCGTACTCGCCGGTCTTGACCTCACGGTGCAGCGCCAGGGTTCATAACGGCGCTCCCAGGCAACTTGGGCAGTTGAGCGGTCCTCGACGAGGGGGACGAGTACGTACACGGTGCTGGGCTTCACCGGCTACGCGGTCGCGTCGTTGCTCGCGGCGGTGCTGTTCGACGCGTGGCAGCTGCCGCTCGTGGATCGGCTCGTCGGTGCATTCGCGCCACCGCTCGGCTTTCTCGTCGTGCTCACGGTGGTTCGCACCATCGTTGGTCGCGAGCGCATCGTGTTCTACCAGGCGGCAACCTCGGGCGTCGCGCTGGTCGCTGCCGTCGCAGCGCTCACCGGCGGTCACGCCGCGCGGGACGTCGATGTCGCGACGGTCGGAATCGGCGCGTTCCTCGTGTTCGGCCGGCTCGGCTGCTTCTCCGTCGCCTGTTGCCACGGCCGGCCGGCGCGGTTCGGCGTCGTGTACGGCCCTGCGCACGTCTGGGTCGGGCTGTCGGAGCTGTTCGCCGGCCGCCCGCTGTGGCCAAGCCAGCTCGTGGAGAGCGCCGCAAGCCTCGCGCTGGTGGTCATCGCGCTGGGGTTCGGCTGGGACGCGCCCGGCGTTCCGGCGGTCATCTACATCGCCGGCTATGCGCCGCTCCGGTTCGCGCTCGAGCTGGTGCGTGGCGACGGCGGGCGTCCCTACTGGCTCGGCGCGAGCGAGGCGCAGTGGACCGCCGCGACCACCGCAATCGCGGTTGCGGTGTGGCGACCGGGGCCGGCGACGCTCGGCGTCGCGCTCGCGCTCGTGGCAGCGCTCGTGACGCTCGTCGCTCGTCGACGGGGGCGCGAGCTGGTGCTGTGCTATCGGCGAGCCACCCGAGCTGGTCGGCCGAGACGGCGCGGCGGCTGGCCGCCGACCTGTGGCCCGAGGGCGAGGTCGTACTGGGGCGCACGCCGGGCGTGATCCACGTGATCACGGCGAGAGGCGATCGAGCGTCAGGTTAACCATCGTGGCCCGCCGGGTCAGAAGGTGAACAGGCTGGCGTACGAGAACGAGCCGGCGGTGATGATGAAGTACGTGAAGCCGTCAGCCGATGGCGTGATCGGAGTGCCGCCTCCGCAGGTGGTGGCCGGTGGCCGGCCGTTGACGCTCACCGTCCGGCCATCGAAGTTCGAGCAGCCCCAGCCGTTCACCGGCTGGCTGGTCCGCAGGCAGATCGGACCGATGGTGTTGAAGTTACCCGACTGGTTGGTGAAGGTGACCGGGTTCGAGCACACCGGGCCGTTGCCGCCGGTGAACGTCGCGGTCACCGATCGGGTGGCGGTCATCGCCAGGGTGCACGGACCGGTGCCGGTGCAGGCGCCGCTCCACCCGGCGAACGTGGAGCCGTTGGTCGATGTGGCGGTCAACGTGATCGCGGTGCCGCTCTGGTAGCTGCCACCGCACGCCGCGCCGCAGTTGATCCCGGCGGCCGCCGAGGTCACGTTGCCGCTGCCGCTGGCCGTCACGCTCAGCACGAACTTCGTCGGGGCCGTGCCCGGGACCAGGAACGGGTGGATGACGTCGTAGCGGACGTGGTCGATGCTGGCCCAGTCGTCGAGCAGCAGGCCCTTGGTGTCGCCCGAGTTGGGGTTGAGCGACCAGTAGGTCCAGCTCATCCCGAGGCTCTGCGTGTAGTTCAGCAGCGCAGGCATCCAGACGGCGTCCTTGGGATCGGCCAGCGTCGATCCGAACTCGCCGAGCAGCACCGGGGCGATGTTCTGGCGCACCAGGTAGCCCCACATCGACTCCCAGAATGGCTGGAGTGTGGCCGGGAACGTCGGGTCGAGGAACCAGCGCTGCTGGCCATTCACCGACATGCCGTAATCGTGTGCCGAGTAGACCAGCTTCCTGGGATTGCTGAGGCGGACCGGGAACTGTCCGGCCATCGTCAGGTTGCCGCCCCACCAGCCGCAGTCCGGATCGGGGATGCCATCCCAGATGTTGGGCGTGGCGCCCGACGGACAGCTGACGCCCTCGACGACGATCAGCAGGTCGGGGTTGGCCTGCAGCACGGCGTTGCCGCCGCGCTCGGCCGCGAGCCGCCAGTCGAGCGCGGGGTCGCCGCAGCCCCAGCACGCGCCGGTGCCGTTGGGCTCGGTGCCGTCGGCGTGCGGCTCGTTGTGCAGGTCGAAGCCGACCACCGTCGGATCGCCCTTGTAGCGCGCGGCCAGGGTCTGCATGTGCGCGATCCAGGTCGCCTCGGAGACCGTGGCCGTGTACCACAGCTTGGATTGCCCGCCGGAATCCGGACGATGGCGATCGAGGATCACGCGAATCCCGAGCTGTCCGCAGTAATCGATGATCTTGTCCATCAGCGCGAGGGTCGTGACACCGGCCAGATCGGGATTGGCGGCGGTGTTCACGCCCTGGACGACCTGGTTGGCCAGGATGTCATCGGAGTACGGCAGGCGGATCACGGTCAATCCCATGCTCTTGACCTGATTGAGCAGGACCTTCCAGTTCGCCGACCAGATGCCGTGCGGCATCAGGTTGCTGGTCTCGAAGCCGAACCAGTTGACGCCGGTGAACCGGACGACGTTGCCGGCCGAGTCGACGATCTTCGATCCGGAGGTCGACCAGAACCCATCGCCGGGCGCGGCGGCAGCGTCCTGCGAGGCTGCGAGCACGACAGCGGCGGCCAGCACGAATGGGCCCACAGCACACATCAGTCGTCGTTTCATGATTCCCTCCCGGGAGTGTGGCGTTGACTTGGAGACTCTGTCGATCTCCGCGTGTGATATCCGGAGTGCGCCGGTGTCTCGGGCCCAGGATCTCCGTGAACTGCGAAACAGCCTCTGTGCTCGTAGCTCACGAGTACAACGATCCTGTTGTCGCCGAGCAACGACGCGCGCCGGTCGCAACGCGCGGTTGCGCAGAAGTCTGCACGATTGGCCCAGGCGAAGCAATTGCCGCGCTCGGCGCGATGCCGGCGACGAACCACCGCCCGGACGGATCGCGGCATTCCGCTACATCTCCCTGCGTCGCCGTTTCACGCCGGTCGGACCTGCGCCGTCGTTTCACGGCGGTCCGACCTGCGTCGCCGTTCACGCCGGTCGGACCTGCATCACCGTTTCACGACGGTTCGACTGACGGTGAGCCCCGCGCACCGATCAATCCGGCCCGCGTGGTCCCGATCGAACGCCGGCGCACCGGTGGGTGCTGACCGCGCTACCGGGTCGCTTCGGCTTGCCGCGCCGCCTCGGCGCAGCCCGATCCGCCGCTCACCTCGCAGAGCGCGTAGACGCGAGAACCCCGCGCACGCGGATAGTCGGGCGATCGCTCGAGGAGCTGCTCGATCGCGGCGAGCTCGCCCCGGTGGTCGCCGATCTGGTGGTGCGCCTGGGCCAGGTAGAACCATGCGTCAGGCTGGTACGGTGGGAGCGTGGTCGCCCGCTCGGCCTGGCCGAGCGCGCCGACGACATCGCCGCTTCGCAGCAGCACCAGCGCCAGCGCGGTCGCGATCCGGCCCGAGCGCGGATCCGACCGCTGGGCGATCGTGAGCGCGCGGCGCGCCTCGGCCCAGTCCCCGCGATGACCGGCCGCGATACCCGCGCTCAGATTCCCATCGGCGTCCTCGGGGTTGACCCGGAGCGCGGCCGCGAAGATCGCATCATCGCTCCGCCAGTCGGGCAGGCGCGCCTCGAGCCGGACGAGCCCGGCGAGCGTCACGAGCCCGACCACGACCGGCGCGGCAAGCCGCACGAGCCGGCGTGGCGAGCGCAGCGAAACCGCGACCAGGTCACCCACGAGCAGCGCCAGCCCGATCGAGGGCAAGTAGAAGTAGCGCTCGGGGACCTGGCCGAAGCTGGCGATCGCCACGGCGGCGGGGACGAGTCCGGCGAGGAACACGGCGACCGGCACGGCGAGACGGCGGCGCCAGACCGCCGCGGCCACCAGCGCGACGATCACCGCGCCGCCGATCGCGCCGCCGAGCACGCCGCCGGAGGCGTAGGGATGACCGACGGTGAGCGGTGGCGGCACGATGCCGCGCACGAAGTAGGTGCGAGCGGCATCGAGGAAGATGGCCGGCAGCACGCGCAGCGGAGGCAGGCCGAAGTCGCGCAGGTCGAGAGCGGCGCGCGCGGCCCACCAGGCTGCCACCGCGACACCGACCGCCACCCAGCGCGGAGCGGCAGCCGCCGGACGCCGGCGCTCGGACCAGTCCATCGCCGCGATCACGACCAGCATGACGCCGAAGCCGTCCTTGGACAGCAGCCCGGCCAGGAACACCAGGCCATGCAGCGCCGCCCGGCCCACGCCCGGGCGCCACGGCAGCGCCAGCAGCCCCAGCAGGGCGACGCCGCTGAGCAGCTCGTAGCGGCACGAGATCCAGGCGACGGTCTCGACGTTGTCCGGATGAAACGCCCACCAGGCTGTCGCGAGCACAGGCCCGGCCAGGCCCGCGCCGTCGGTCCGGCGGCGCAGCAGCACCAGGGCCAGGAGGGCGGTCGCCAGCCCGTGCAGCAGGATGTTCCCGATATGCAACGCGCGCGGCGCCGCGCCCAGCCGGGTATCCAGCCAGTACGATGCGAGCGCGAGCGGCCGCCAGTACGGGCTGACCTCGAGGCGCGGGGCGGCCTGGCTGTACAGATCGGTGGCGATCGCCCGGCGCAGCCCGTCGAGGTCCTGGAGCGCCGGGCTGGGCTGGACCAGGTTGACATCGTCCCAGACCCAGCCCGAGGAAATCGCCGGCAGGTACGCCGCCGAGGCGCACACGGCCAGCGCGGCGACGAGCACGGCCGTACGCTGCCAGTCCTTCACGACAAGATCTCACCGGCAGTCGGAGCGCCAGGTCGCGGACTCCTGCGCCGGCCGATCGCGAGCGGTTCGCGACGGTGGCATCGAACGCCGGGAGTCGCACGCGCCGAGGTCGAGCTCATGGGCCCGTGGACTATCGGTCTGGGCGGCGACGAAGTTCAAGCGTGGTTGCCGCTGGCCGATATCGGAACCGCCGCTGGCGGTGGTGGTGGGACACGAGCGCGGAACGAGGTGAGCGGGCTCACGTCGGGAGCTCGGCCTGAAGCGAACGGCCGGCGAGCTCATCGGCTCACAACCGGCGCAGCGTCCGCTCGAGCACGTCCTCCACCCGGCGCGTCATCCCGGCGATGTCGAGCGGAGCGCGGCCGGCGATCTGGATCGGGAGGAATCGCTTCCAGTCGGGTCCGAACGACAGCAGCGCGTGGACGTCCCACCACGGGTCGACCTTGCGCCCCGCCTCGGCCTCGTACATCTGCCGGAACCGCTCGGCGAGCTCGGCCGAGAACAGCACGGCGAGGTTGAGGCGGCAGTGGCCGACGTCGACGTCGGGCGGTCCGACGCACGCCTCGATCCAGTCGATCACGCCGGTCAGCCGCTCGCGCGACCACAGCAGGTTGAAGTGCTGATAGTCGCGATGCAGGAAGCAGGTGTGGATCGGCCGGCGCGGCTCGGCGACCAGCGCGATGGCCCGGCGCCAGATCTCGGGGCGCGAGGCGTCCGGGACCGGCGACAGCCGGCGGCCGTCGATCCACGATTGGAATGGCCGGGCGTCGATGTCGAGGGCGTGGATGCGTGTGAGCGTGTGCGCCATCTGCAATAGCCAGCGCTCTCGATCGCGAGGCATCAGGTACACGCGGCCCGGCACACGCGTCATGAGGACGGCCGGGCCCGCGTCGGCCGCGTCAGTGGTCGAGCCGACCACGCGCGGCACCGGGAGATCGCTGCGCTCGAGCGCGGTGAGCACCGCCGTCTCCGATCCCACGGCGCCCGCGGCGTACGCCTCGTGCTGGCGATCGGGCACCCACCGGCGCAGGACCAAGGACCTGCGCCGGCCGTTCTGCTTCACCGTGAGCCGATGGACGGTCGACGTGATCCCGCCGGTCAGGCGCCGCCAGCCGACCACGCGAGCGCCGGGCCCGACGGTCCGCTCGACCCATGCCAGTGCCTCGGCCGGCGGTCGCGTACTTGGCGGATGCACCCGGCCATTGTGATCCGCGCGCGCGCCGGCGTCAGCAGCAACCCCGTTCATGTCCGCTTGCCCGGCGTCGCGTCGGCCGACTACACGCCCGCCGACCTCGCCCCATCGCCGACGCTGTCGACCAGCGACCCTGCACCCGGCTTGCGTACCGCTTCCATCCGGGCATCGCACACCACCGACCGCCACGACCTACCGTGAAGCAACATGTGGCGCTGGACGCTGCCTTCGTGGCATTGCCATACTTACCCGGAGGGACGGAGGTGATCGCTCATGGCTAGCGCAGAGACGGCGGCAGACGAAGCGATCCGCCAGGCGCATTCCGCTTCGCTGGTCGGGCAGATCCTCGACGGCCGCTACCGCATCCTCCGCAAGCTCGGCGGGGGCTGGACGGGCGAGGTCTACGCTGCCGAGTTTCTGCTGGTCGGGCAGCCGGTTGCGATGGTTGCGGTCAAGGTGCTGTACCGGGAGACGGCTTCCAGCCCGATCGCGGTGACCCGGTACTTCGAGCAGGCCCGGTCGGCGTCGTCGATCGGCCACCGCAACATCACCGGGATCGTGGCCTTCGGTCAGCTCGCCGACGGCCGGGCCTACCTGTGCATGGATCTCCTCTCGGGAGCCGCGCTCCGCGACCTGATCGCCCAGCCGATGGCCGTCGATCGGCTGCTGAGCACCTTGATGCAGGCCGGCCAGGGCCTCGCTGCGGCACACGCCCGGGGCATCATCCACCGCGATCTGAAGCCCGAGAACATCTTCGTCACGATCGGCCCCGCCGGGGAGGACGTACCCAAGCTACTCGACTTCGGGATCGCCGACGCCTCGAGCACCGACGACCAGCCCCGGACCCGGGCCGGCATCATCTTCGGCACGCCGTTCTACTGGGCGCCAGAGCAGGCGCGCGGCAAACCGGTCGACGCGCGCACCGACATCTACGCCCTCGGCCTGATCATGTACGAGTCCTTCAGCGGGACGCTGCCGTTCCAGGACGAGTCGCCCCTCGCCATCCTGAACCAGCACGTCACGATGGAGCCCGAGCCGATCGCGCAGCGCGCGGCCCGGGCCGGGCGCTCGCTGCCGCCTGGACTCGCCGAGATCATCACGCGGTGTCTTCAGAAGGACCCGGCGCAGCGGTTCCAGACCATGGACGAGCTGGTCGCCGCGCTGAGCCAGATCCATCGTGACGTCACAGGACCTGGCGGGGACTTGCCCATAACAGCGTCGCGGGCGCTGCCCGGCAGCATCGCGACGGAAGTGCCGACGCTAGGCTCTCGGGCGCTGCCCGGCAGCGCCGCGATGGAAGGTCTGCCGACGCCAGGCTCTCGGGCGCTGTCGGACAGCCGCGAGAGCCTAGGTTCGCAGACGCCAGGCTCTCGGGCGCTGTCGGACAGCCGCGAGAGCACAGCTCCGCCCGCGGCGCCCCCGCTCGCGCTCGACGAGAACGTGCAGTTCACGGTGTACCGGCCGCGCGCGATCGCTCCGCTGCACTGGTACTCGCTGCTTGCGTTTGCCCACCTCGCAGAGCGTCGCCCCGGCGAGCTCGACGCGCCGGACCCGATCGAGGAGGTGCGCCGCGAAGCCGAGGCCGTGCTCGGCGAGCACGCCGCCGCCTACCAGTCGACCACCCAGGACAGCGGCGCGGCCATCCCGGCCGAGGGAGAGCTGGTGCTCGTGGTCGACATCCCCGGCGTGGAGGTCAACCCGCCGCGCCGCAGCTTCCTGTGGACCGAGCCGGTGCATCGCGAGGAGTTCCGGATCCGCGCGGGAGCCCAGAGCGTCGGAACCACCGCGCGGGGCCGGCTCACGGTGTTCCTCGGATGCATCGTGATCGCGGAGCTGCCGCTCGCGGTGCGCGTCGAGGCGGCGCCGGCGACCGCGGCGGTCGAGCACACCCAGGTGCGCACGTATCGCCGGATCTTTGCCTCGTACTCGCACCGCGACCGCGCGATCGTGAACCAGTTCGAGCGCTACGCCCGTGCCCTCGGCGACGAGTACCTGCGCGATTCGATCCAGCTCCGGTCCGGTGAGGTGTGGAGCTACCAGCTGCTCCGGCTGATCGAGCAAGCGGACGCGTTCCAGCTGTTCTGGTCGCACAACTCGATGCATTCGATCTACGTGCGGCGGGAGTACGAGTACGCGCTGTCTCTCGATCGGCCGAGCTTCGTGCGGCCGACGTACTGGGAGGAGCCGATGCCGAAGGCGGAGGGGTTGCCGCCCGAGGCGCTGCGGCGGCTTCACTTCCAGAAGCTCGGCGATCCGAAGCGTGGTGGTAGCCGTGACATCAGCGAGCTCAAGCAGCGGCTGGGACTGAAGAAAGCCACCCCCCCGCTCGCCGGTGCCGCCGCTGGGCGGCCGAACCGCCCTGCCGGCGGCGTGGGGCGGCCGCCCAGGCACTCTTGCCCGGCGCCGCCGCAGCCGGTGATCCCCAACACCGCCGAGGACCCGTTCGCCGCGATGAACGCGATGGCCGGGGTCGGAACATCGAGCCGCACCGGCTCTGTCCCGAATCCACCGATGATGCTGCCACCGGACGTCCTGTCTTCGCCGCGGGAACACACGGGTGCTCACGAGATCCTCGCGCGAGACCAGGCGGAGAGCCGAGCCGCTGAACCGAGGAAGTGCCCACCGACTCTCGAGCTCCTCATCGAGCGAGACGGGCCTGCTCCGTCGCTGGGAGCGGGGTACGGCCAGCAGCCGGGCATGCAGCAGAGCCCGTACGGCCAGCAGGCGGGCATGCCCCAGCCGGCGAACCCATACCATCCACAGCGGCCTCCGAGCCACTGGCCGACGGCTCGCCGTGTGAGCCTGCTTGCGCTGGCCGTGCTGGCTTTGGTGATGCTGATCTTGTGCGTGCTGCTTCGCTGGATGTTCTGATCACCGGCCATCGTGGGACGCCAACGCGAGACGCGCCGTGGGCGACCGCGAGCAGGATGGGGTCGGACGCCGCGACCGTGACCAGGATTGGCCGGTGTTGTCCCGCACATACCTCGCGCCGTTCGCGCGGGCGTCGGTGGTGATTCGGCGGGCGCGGCTCCGACGCCCATCCGCGCAGCAGCCCACGGCGAGCCGAGCGTGCACGCGTTCTCCGCGCGCTATCCGGAGCCATGCGGCCGGACCGCGCCGGCGTCAGCGCGCCTCCTCGACAACGTAAGCCCCATCACAAACCCTCGGTGAGCCTGGTCGTCACGTGGAGTTCCACCGGTCCAGTGGCTCGACATTCGAAGGCAGTGTCGCGTGCGACGTTCCGGGGTGCACCACGGGCGGAACACTGTCCCACTGCGCCGGCGCGGCCCGCGCCTCGCTGTGCGTGTGGCAATCCGTCGGAAAGTGGTAAGGCTGGAGAGCGATGGGCGGTGCGAGGAACCTGGGCGACGACTCGACGATCGTGGCTGCAACCGTGAACGCCAGCGACAAGGATGATCCGCAAGGCGACCCGGCCGGCGCGCCGGAGCGAACGCTCACGAGCGCACCGTCGGTGGCCCCGCCCGCCGAGGACAGCCGCGAACCGGCCACGGGGTTGCGCCGCGATCCCGAGCGCTACGAGGTCATCGGCGAGCACGGCCGCGGCGGGCTCGGCCGGGTGACGCGGGTGCACGACCGCGAGCTCGGCCGTGACATCGCGATCAAGGAGCTGATCAAGCGCGGCGATCG
>DATAPF010000195.1:0-5370 GCA_036265355.1 Kofleriaceae bacterium
ATCCGAGGAGAGTAACGCGCCGGAGTCCGCTGCGCCGCCCCGCTCGAACGAGCTCGCAGGCTCTGACACCAGCGCTCTGAAGCACGAGGACCCGCAAGCAGCGGGTGCGTGGACGCAGGTCCGTGCCGTGGCATTGACGGCGCCGCATGACCCCGACAGGGCCGCAGGGCCCGGCCGTGACATCGATGTCGCCGCATGGCCTGACGGACAAGGCCGCGGAACTCGGATACGGCGGAGACTCGGCCACGCGCGCCGTGGCGGCCGGGACGGTGCTGTCTGCACCGGCAGCTACGAGCGCCCAGCCGGGAGCGCCTGCGGTGGCGGTTGCCGGCGCCACAGCGCCACCCGCACCGACCGCCACGAGAGTCGATGCGGGAGCGACTCCTCCCACCGCGGGTCAGCCGCGTGGGGAAGCCAGGCGCTGGCGTGCCGACCGGCGCGCCGTCCGCCGTCGCTCACGGACCGTCGGGTCCGGCCGCGCTGCACGCGTCGGGCGCCGTCCTTGCCCCTGCCGGCCACCGTCAGAGTGGCGGAGCTGAACCGCCAGCGCCGGCGCAGCCGCACGCTCCCGGCACCGCGGAGGCACTTCTGGTCGCGTGACGCAGGTGAGAAGATCCGGCTCAGGAGCAAGGCCGCGAGGAGCGCCCGGCGCGTGTTCGTGTTCCGCAGCGAGGACAGCCTGCGAGACCACATGCACGTGCTGGTCCGGCACGCCGCCGACTACGAGATTCGCTTGCTGCGCCGGTCCGAGCTCGACACCCGGTTCCCCGGGCACGCGCATGACTTCAGCATCGTCGATCGCCCCGACGAGGGCGGCGTGCTGGCGCGCTATCGCGATGACGGTCGCGCCATGCGCACCATCGAGTTCACCGCGGCGCCGGTCGAGCTCGAGGAGTACCGAGACACGTTCGAGCAGATCTGGCACGGCTCGCGCGCGCTTCCCGGCGGGGTCACGAACGATGCCCTCGGCGTCACGGATGACGGAAAGCTCGAGCTCATGCGCGCGCTGTTCCGCGGTGACGCGACCGGGCTGACCCATGAGATGTCGCGCTACATCGACGTGGGGGATTACGATCGCTGCGAGGAGAAGCACCCCCACTACGTCGAGATGATGGAGCGGATGCTCACCGTCTATCGCGCGCACCGTCAGGGGCTGAGCTTGAAGGTGCTCGAGATGGGCGCCGGCACGGGCTGTTCACCCGCCGACTGCTCCGGGCCGAGCAGGCCGCGGACCGGGTGGTTGCCCTGGAGCTCGACCAGAACTGCTACGGCCTGCTCCGCCATCATGTCGGGCGCCACGCGCACGTGACCGTCTACAACGAGAACAGCGTGACGTTCGATCCCCCGGGCAAGTTCGACTTCGTGTTCTCGTCGTTCTCGGATCACCACATCGCGACCGATGAGGACACCGCCGCACGCTATCTCGACAACGTCAAGCGCAACATGCATCACCGCTCGTCGTTCATCGTCGGCGACGAGTTCCTCGGTCAGCACGATCATCGCAACCCGGACGAGCGGCGGCGAGCGATCATCGCGTACCACGATTACATCCTCGAGCTCGCTCGTACCCAGCAGCAGCAGGCGCCCGCGAGCGAGCATGCAGCGTTCGGTACGCTGTTGCGGCTCGAAGAAGAGGCCAAGCAGTCGGGGCTCGCGGTGGTCGAAGGCCGGCCCGAAACACCCGGCGGCGACTACAAGGTCTCGCTCGACCACTACCTCGCGCGGCTTCGCACCGCCGGGTTTGCGCACGATGCTCCGATCCTCATCGGGCCGTCCGACGTCGCCCAGGCACAGCACAGCGGTGGAATCTGGGTCATTCGCGCCTATCTCCCGACGTGACCGGCGTCGGTTAGACTCGGTGCGTCCGTGCGACCGCTGCGAGCCGCTCGAAGATCCGCCACCGCGATCGCCGTGATCGCCGCGGCGGCGTGCGGGCCGAGGCCCGCGCCCGGCGAGCCGGGCTGGATCGAGCGCGACGTGTCGACCCATGCAGTTCAAGCCCCGCGCGGCGAGCCGGGGGCGCCCCCGCGGATCGATCCGGCGCGGATCGATCCGGCGCGGATCGACGAGGTCGACGAGGCGACCGCGCGGGCGGCGCTGGCTGTAGCAGGGGACGGCGCGCCGGCCGGCAAGCTCGCGCTGCGGCTGGCGCGGCTGGCGCACCACCGCGGTGACGATGGCGAGGCGAGCGAGCTGCTGGCGCGGGCGGCGCGCGCGGCGGACGCGGGGGACGTTGCGGCGGCGGCCGCGGCGCTCGGCCGCGAGCTGGTGACCGCGGCGGTCGATCCGGCGCTGATCGCGGTGCTGCTGCCGCTGTCGGGGCCGTACGGCGGGATCGGCGGCGAGCTGCGCGCGGCGATCGAGCTGGCGCCGGCGGCGGGGACGCGCTGGCTGTACCTGGACACGCACGGGACGACGGAGGGTGCGGTCGCCGCGGTCGAGGCGGCGGTGGGCAAGGGGGCGATCGGCATCCTCGGGCCGGTCGGCCAGCGCGAGTCGATCGCGGCGGCCCGGATCGCGGCGCTGCACCGCGTGCCGATCGCGCTGCTGGCGCCGGCCGACGGCGCCGACGCGGAGGCCGGGGTGTTCCGGATGGTCGCGTCGCCGGCCGGCGAGGGGCGCGCGGTGGCGCAGCTCGCCGCGCAGGACGGGTTCCCGACGGTCGGGGTGCTGGCGCCGCGCGATGACGTCGGCCGCGATGCCGCGGACGCGTTTGCCGCGGAGGCCGCCCGGCTCGGGCTGCAGGTCACCGCGCGCGGCAGCTACGATCCGACCGGGGGCGACGTCGAGGCCGACGTCCGGGCGTTCCTCGGGCTGGTCCCGGCGACCAATCCGCGGCTCGCCGCGCACCTGGCGCGCCACGGCAAGGCGGGCTGGACGACGTTCTCGCCCGAGGTGCCGTTCACGCTGCTCTACATCCCGGATCGCCACGACCGGGCGGCGATCGTCGCCGCGTTCCTGCCGTACTACAACGTCGAGCTGCGGACCGGCGCGACGACGGACCCGGACCGGCTCGCCCGCAAGCACGGCGGCCAGGTCCCGCAGATCGTGCAGCTGGTCGGCGGCGCGGGCTGGCACCACCCGACGCTGCCGGTGCGCGGCGGGCCGGCGGTGCAGGGCGCGCTGATCGTCGACGACTTCGCGGGCGAGCTCGGCGGCGATGCCGCGGTGCAGTTCGCGGCCGAGTTCGGCCAGCGCATGCGCCGGGCACCGAGCACCGCCGCCGCGGAGGCGCGCGACGCGGCCGCGCTGATCGCCTCGGCGCGCAGCGAGGTGGCGGACGCCGGGGCGAGAACCACCGCGCCGCGGTCCGCGCTGCGCGCCGCGCTCGCCCGCGGCCGGCTCGACGACGGCGTGTGCGGGCCGGCGGCGATCGGGCCGGACGGAGAGCTGGAGCGCACGCCGAGCGTGCTGGAGGTCCAGGGCGATGCGCTGATCCTCGCGCCGTAGCGGCCGCTGTTCGCCTGCGCCGCGGGCCGCGGGCTACAGTGGGGCGGTGGATGCCAGCGCGCTGACGTTCCCGGCGCTGCGCGCCGGGCTGGCCGACTTCCTCACGGTCGGCGAGGCGGCGATCGCCGAGGCGGTGCGCATGCTGCTGCGAACCACGCATCAGCTCGTCGAGGGGGCGGGTGCCGCCGGTCTGGCGGGCCTGCTCGCACGACGCGAGCGTCTGGCCGGCCGCACCGTGGCGATCGCGCTGTCCGGCGCAAATATCGACGAGCCGACGCTGCGGCGCGTGCTGAACCACGAGATCTGACCGCGGTCACGGCGCACCCGCCGGGCGGGCCGGCCGGGGGAATGCTGGAGCGACGACCTGGCGCCGTGCGCGCACGCACGGTGGCGCGAGGATCCTCAAACGAATGTGACGTTGCCATTCATGAACGTGAAGAGTCACTGGCGGTCTCACTCCCTTGCGCACGGGCAGGCGTGCCTCTCGCTCGGCCAGACCGGTGAGCAGATCGACGACGAGATCGCCGACCAGATCGGTGAGGATGCCGTCGAGGGCACCAGGCCGTTGTGTCCGGTCGGCCGGCAATCTAGCGGTACGAGGATCGTGTGTCAATGACGAGTGCGTGAGTTCAAAATCAGATCTCGAGTGATGTTGCGCTGATTCGATCGAACGGGTTTGTGGCTCGCGGCTCGCCGCGGACGCGCGCGATCCGGCGGGCGCCGCGCGGGCGGCCGCCCCCCGCGGTGAATCGCCGCGGCCCTTGCCGTGCCTGGGCGCACTGCCGGCGCGTTCGAGCCGGCGCGGCCGGGGCTTTGCGCTACACTCGGGCGGTGGAAGTCAGCAACCGGACCGCCGCGATCCATGTCGGCCTGTTCGCGGCGTGCTGCGCGACCACCTGGTGGGCGGGCGGCCCGGCGTTCGCGGCGACGCTGATGACGATCCTGCTATGCCACGAGCTCGGCCACTATGTGGTGAGCCGGCGCCACCGGATCGACGTCTCGCTGCCGTACTTCATCCCGCTGCCGCCCGTGATCTCGATCGGCACGCTCGGCGCGGTGATCCGCATGCGCAAGGCGATCGAGGATCGCAACGCGCTGTTCGACGTCGGCGCGGCGGGCCCGATCGCCGGGCTGGTCGTCGCGATCCCGCTGCTGGTCGTCGGCCTGCATCTGTCTCACCTCGAGCCGCTCCAGCTCCACGACGGCATCGAGGGCAACTCGATCCTCTACGCGCTGCTCAAGTACGCGGTGTTCGGCCGCTGGCTGCCGTCGGGTGGGGTCGATGTCCGGCTCCATCCGATGGCGGAGGCCGGGTGGTACGGCCTGTTCCTCACGGTGATCAATTTGATGCCGATCGGCCAGCTCGACGGCGGCCACATCGCGCGCGCGGCGCTCGGCCAGACTCACGAGCGCTGGTCGGCGCGGCTGCACGTCGCGCTGCCGATCCTCGGGCTCGCGATCGGCGCCGCGATGTTCCGGACGGCGCGGAGCAAAGGCGCCGACCTCGGCGATGCGCTGAGCTACGCGTCGTACGGCCTCCTGCCGTACATGGTATGGACGCTGATCCTGGGCTGGATGCGCCGGCAGGCCGGCGAGTACCACCCGCCGGTCCACGACGCGCCGCTCGATCCGCGGCGGCGGCGCTACGCGGTCGGGATGCTCGTCCTGTTCTTTCTGATCGCGACGCCGGTGCCGTTCCGCCCCGCGCTGTGTCACGATCTCACCGAGTCTCAGCGTCTCGCAGAGCCTCAGCGATGCGCGTCGAGTGCGAATCCTGCCACGAGCTCGTGATCGCGAGCTTCGAGCTCCACGCCGGTGCGGTGCGCGCGACCTGCCCGGCATGCCGCCACGCGATGACCGTGCCGCTCGCCCCGGCCGCCGCGGCGCCGGTGTGCCCCAAGTGCGGCGCGACCCGCCGCG
>DATAPF010000196.1:0-4108 GCA_036265355.1 Kofleriaceae bacterium
CATCGCCAGCATCGACGCCCGGGTGTGCGGCGTGAGATCGGCGATCCGCTCGCCGGGGCTGGTCGAGCCCTGCCACAGGTCGTAGAGCTCGAACACGTCGCGCTGCGATACGCCATACCCCGTGCCCTCGCGCGAGCCGCCGCCGGTCAGCTGCTGGGTGAACACCTTGTCCAGCTCGCCGAGCTTGGTGTCCCGGAACTGGGACAGCCAGCCCTTGGCCTGCGGCGTCTCGTCGTGCGCGGCCAGGCCGAGCAGCATGGTGGCGCGCAGGAACGCGTAGAAGTAGTTGTCGGACGGATCGTCGATCGCCCAGCCCGACCACATCGCCTTCATCGAGCCCCACTTGGCGGCGTCGGGGTTCCACACGTTGTAGACCGCCTGGTCGGCGTACGACAGCCAGGCGCCGCGGCGGTCGGCGGGCAGCGACTCCGCGCACCAGTCGTAGACCAGCGCGAGGTTGCCGATCAGGTTGCCGACGTCGAGGTAGCTGTCGTTCGCGACGGCGGGGGAGTTGCCGCCGCCGACATCGTTGTTGGCATCGTTGACCTGCTGGTCGACGTCCTTGATCGCCGCGGCGCAGTACTTCGGATCGCCGGTCAGCTGGCCGAGCAGCGCCGCGTTCCACGAAAAGAAGTTGTAAACGTCGCCGCCGCCGACCCAGCGGTCCACCATCTGCTTGAACCGCATCGCCTCCGGCTGCCCCGCCTTGAGGGCGGCGGCGAGCGCGTCCTTGTGGCTCTTCATGTAGATCCGCGGGTGGTCGGCCGAGAACGACACCGGCCCGTAACTGCCGATGTCGCCGCCGCCGCATGCCGATGCCAGCCCGAGAACCACCACAGCACCCCAGATTGCTTTCATGAGAGAGCCACGGGTAGCACGAACCGGACCTATTCTGGAAGCCGGTCGAGGCCCGCCGCGAATGAGTGGGTCGTCCCGTCGAGAACGAGCGTCGCACCTGGGTTGTCACGCACGAACGTGACCGTGGCCGTATGGCCATTCGACATGGCAATTGTCACACCCGGGTTGGCACCGCCACCCGCGGGAGTCACCGAAGCCGCGGCGCCGTCGATCGACAGTACGTGCAGGTAGCGGTTGTCGCCACCGGACATCGTCTCGTCGAGGCGGAACCCGCCGGAATAATCCGACGACACGCTGGTGAACGCCGTCACGCTCATCGATCCGCCCGCGATCTGCTGGACCTTGAGCGCGTGTCCGGAGCTGGCAATCGTCGCCAGCGTGCCGCTGATCGACGCCGCGACCGGCGAGGCGAGCTGCCAGGTCTGCGTCGTGCCCGCGGCGCTCTGCACGCGATCGAACACGACCACGACGTCGGGCTGCAGGTAGACCACCTCACGCTGAACCTTCTGCACCGCGCTGTTGCCATTGTAGGCGGAGGTCAGGTCAGCGGAGGCGTAGGTGTACCCCGGCCCCTGGTGCAGCGACGACAGCTGGGGTTTGGTGCCCACAACCTGGCGCACCGGCGCCCCACCGCTGTTGATCCGGACCAGGCTGTGCGCCGTGGTGTCCTGGGTCAGGCCGGAGTGCGAGTCGATCACGCTGTCGTACGCCAGCCAGCCGTCCTTGTAGACCATCAGCGAGCCCTGGTCCTGGTGCGCGTGGTCCTCGGTGTAGGGACCGGCGATCAGGTTGATCCAGGTGGCGTGGGTGTCCCAGCCCGAGCGCGCGTACAGCTCGCCGATGCCGGACGCGTAGTACGTGGTGTTGAGGTCGATCGGCTGCGCGGTCACGCCGGCGTTGTCGTACAGGAAGTCGTACACCGCCATGAAGCCCGAGCTCATGGTCGGCAGGCTCGACGCCTGGAGCAAGGTCTTGGCGCGCGGCGCGAGCCGGTCGGTGGGGAACTCCTGGATCAGCTCCTGGAGGTAGTTGCGCTGGTAATCGAAGAACGACGCGGTCGAGTCGCGCGACTGGTCGCCGGTCGGCGCGAACCGGTCGAGGGTCGGCACCAGCTGGTGCAGCGAGCTGAGCATCGACGCCCGGGTGTGCGGCGACGCGGTCGAGAGGTTCTCGCCGGTCGTCGACTGCCACAGGTCGTAGAGCTCGAACAGCCGGCGCATCGCGACGCCGTAGCCGGTGCCCTCGCGCGAGCCGCCGCCGACCAGGTCGGCGTTGAACGTCGGCACGAGCTGGTTCATCAGCTTGGTGTCGTGGAACTGGCCGATCCACGCGTCGGCCTGGCTGTCCTCGCCCTTGCTCGCGAGTCCGAGCAGCATGGTCGCGCGCAGGAACGAGTAATAGTAGTTGTCCGACGGATCGTTGGTCGCCCAGCCGGTCCACGGAATCGTCGCGCTGCCCCACTTCGCGGTCGACGAGTGCCACACGTTCCACACCGCCTGATCGGCGTAGGCCAGCCAGCGCGTGCGCTGCGCCGCCGTGACCTGGTTGAAGCACCAGTCGTAGACCAGCGCGAGGTCGCCGATCAGGTCGCCGACGTCGAGGTAGCTGTCGGCGGCGACCTCGGGCGCCTGGCCCGCCGCGATCTTGCCCTCCGCGGTGCTGACCTGGGTCTCGATCGTGGCCACCGCCTTGGTGCAATACGTCGCGTTGCCGGTGAGCTGACCGATCAGCGCCGCGTTCCACGCCGAGAACCCCCACAGGTCGGCGCCGCCCATCCACTGGTCGACGATCGACTTGAACCGGCTCGCCGCCGGTGTGCCCGCGGACAGCGCAGATGCCAGCCGAGCGCGGTTCGGCGTCAGATAGATCCGCGGATGCGCGGTCGGGAACACCGGCGTCGTGCCGCCGGTTGTCATGCCGCTGCCGGAAGAGTCGGAGCCCCCCGTGCTACCGGTGCCCCCGCTGCCGCCCGTGCCATCGGACCCCCCCGTGGACCCCGGATCGGTGCCCATCGGATCGTCCACACCGCCACTCCCGGTCGCGGGGCTCGTCCCACAGCTGATCAGAAAACCCAGCATCCACGCGGTCGTGAGCTTGTTTTGTAGTGCCATCGCCGCACGACGTATCAAAACCGCTCAGCTTTGGCTTCGTTTTTTTCCACCTACAGATCGGCACACTTATGATGTCAGTAAATTTCTGCTAGCATTTTCTCCTCGGCAAAGTGCTTCTGGACCCCTGCTGGCAGCGAGCTAGATTACGAACCTCCGAGTAGAAGAGACCCCGGATATTTCATGGACGCGAGTGTCATTCGGTGACTGAGCGCTGGTATCACAGGGGGAGCGCGCGGATCAGCCCGGTTGCCGCGCGGACAGCTGAGCGAACACCGCCCAGATCTGGTCGAGGATGCGGCCCGGCGAGCCGCGGAGGCCGAAGTCCACGATCTCCGAGATCTCGGTCGCCGTGTGCGCGATCTCGACGGTCGGGAGCCCCTCCTGCTTGGCGAGCAGCACCGGCCGGGCGAGGTACGGGAACACCGCGACCAGGCCGATCGCGAACACGATGTCGAAGCCGATCTCGAGCTCGGCCTGGAGCCGGGTGAACGCGTCGGGCGGCAGCGGCTCGCCGAACAGCGCCATGTCCGGCCGCAGCACCGAGCCGCACGCGGCGCACAGCGGCGGCAGCGGGAGGCCGGCGTAGCGATCGTGCCGGGTCGAGATCTCGCAGCGCGCACAGCGCAGGTCGTGCAGCGCGCCGTGCATCTCGATCACGCTGCGCGAGCCGGCGCGCTGGTGCAGCCGGTCGACGTTGACCGTCATGATCGTCGCGCGCTGCAGCCGGCGCTCGAGCCCGACCAGCACCTCGTGGCCGCGGGACGGCTGGGCGTCGCATACCCGGCGATCGATCTCCAGCAGGGTGCGCCAGGTCAGCTTGGGCTTCTTGTGCAGCGTATCGACCGACAGCGCGGACTCGATCATCCGCGCGTCCTGGGCCGTCCGGCGCAGCAGACCCGGGATTCCGCGGTAGTGGGGCAGCCCGGACTCGATCGACAGGCCGGGCCCGGTGATGAACAGCGCGCTGCGGACCTGGGTGAGCAGCGTGCCAATGGCATCGATCCGCTCGCGCTCACGTTGCTCGTCGCGCTCCACCCCCTTGTCGCGCTCCTGCCCGGCCCGGGATGACGACCTGGCGCGCGCCATCGCCGACGATCACCGGCTCGCCGCGGCCGCCGCCGGCCGCACCACCCGCGCGT
>DATAPF010000197.1:0-6018 GCA_036265355.1 Kofleriaceae bacterium
CCCTCCGGGGTGGAGGAGCTCGAGGAGGGCGACCCCGAGCACGTCGCGCTCGCGAACGCGCGGCGCAAGGCCGGCGCGGTCGCGGGCGACCACGTCCTCGGCGTCGACACCGTCGTCGCGCTCGACGGCCGCCTCTACGGCAAGCCGCGCGAAGCCGCCGACGCGCGCGCGACGCTGCAGGCGCTGGGCGGCCGTACGCATACCGTGCACTCCGGCCTCGTGCTTACGAACGTCGGCGAGGCCGTCGCGGCCACCCGCGTGACCTTCCGCCCGGTCGACGACGCGCTCGTCGACTGGTACCTGGCCGCGGGCGAGTGGCGCGAGCGCGCCGGCGGCTACGCGATCCAGGGTCGTGGCGCCGCGCTGGTGCGGCGCATCGACGGCGATTACGCGAACGTTGTGGGGCTACCGGTGCCCGCGTTGGTCGACCTTCTGGCGACCCTGGGATTTCCAGGGAAATCCGCGTGAACCGGGGATTTCAGCGCGTCTGAGGGCGCATGGACGTTCGCTAGACTGCCCGCCGACGCGGCGTCCGCTCGCAGCCCACCGGCTGCCCGCACAACGGCAGGCGTGGCGTCGCGAGCGTCGATCCCAATGAGCTTCTTCGGTTACCTCACCGGCTTCGGTGGCCGCGACATGGCGGTCGACCTCGGCACTGCGAACACCCTCGTCTACGTGCGCGGTCGCGGGATCGTGCTGTCCGAGCCGTCGGTGGTCGCGGTCGACTCGCGTACCGGCGAGGTGCACGCGGTGGGCATCGAGGCCAAGCGGATGCTCGGCCGCACGCCGGGCACGATCCAGGCCATCCGGCCGCTGAAGGACGGCGTGATCGCCGACTTCGACGTGACCGAGGAGATGCTGCGCCACTTCATCCAGAAGGTGCACCAGAACCGCTGGGCGCACCCCCGCGTCGTCGTCTGCGTCCCCTCCGGCGTGACCGGCGTGGAGAAGCGCGCGGTCGAGGAGGCGTGCCTGTCGGCCGGCGCGCGCCAGGCCTACCTGATCGAGGAGCCCATGGCCGCCGCGATCGGCGCCGGGCTCCCCGTCGGCGAGCCCACCGGCAACATGGTCGTGGACGTCGGCGGCGGCACTTCCGAGGTGGCGGTGATCTCGCTCGGCGGGATCGTGGTCTCGCAGTCGATCCGCGTCGGCGGCGACGAGCTCGACGAGGCGATCATCGGCTACGCCAAGCGCGAGTACAAGCTGCTGATCGGGTCGCAGACCGCCGAGGAGATCAAGCTGGAGATCGGGTCCGCGTACCCGATGGAGGAGGAGGTGCAGGCCGAGATCCGCGGGCGCGACATGGTCTCCGGCCTGCCCAAGACCGTCGTGCTCACGAGTGAGGAGATCCGGAACGCTCTGGAGGAGCCGGTCGCGCAGATCATCGACGCGGTCAAGGAGACCCTCGACCGCACCCCGCCCGAACTGGCCGCGGACATCATGGATCGTGGCATCATGCTTGCGGGCGGCGGGTCGCTTCTGCAGGGGCTGGACGAGCGGCTGCGCGCCGAGACCCAGATGCCAGCGCACCTGGCCGAGTCCCCGCTGACCTGCGTTGCGGTCGGCTCGGGTCGGTCGCTGGAGGAGTTCGAGGCGATCCACCGGTCCAACAAGAACTCTCGCAACCGCCGCCGGAGATAGCGTGTACGACAAGCAGGTCCGCAGACGAAGGGCAATCCTCGCCCTGCTCGTCGGGCTCTCGCTGATCCTTTTGACGGCATTCTTCGGCGAGTCCGTCGGCGGCCCCCTGAAGACCATCCAGCGGGGCATGCTCGAAGTGCTCTCGCCGATCCAGGACGGCGCCAGCCGGGCGCTCAAGCCGTTCAAGGACCTGACCAACTGGGTCGGCGACACCTTCGACGCCAAGGACCGCGCCAGCCGGCTCGAGAAGCAGCGCGACGTGCTGCGCAAGCAGGTGATCGGCGCCAACCAGGCCGTGCAGGAGAACGCGCAGCTCAAGCGCATGGTCAACCTGAACGCCAAAAAGGACCTCTCCCTGTCCACCTACAAGCCCGTCACCGGCCGCGTCATCGCCCGCTCGCCGTCGCTGTGGTTCACCACGATCACCGTCGACGTCGGCTCCAGCGACGGCGTGCACGACAACCAGCCGGTGCTCGACGGCTCCGGGCTGGTCGGCAAGGTCACCGACGTGACCTCCGACGCCGCCGTGGTCACGCTGATCACCGACCACACCAGCGGCGTGTCCTCGACCGTGCAGCGCCTCAACGACTCCGGCATCCTCCAGACCGCCGCCGGCAACCCGAACGACCTGCTGCTGTCGTTCCTGCCGCCGAAGTCGGCCGTGAAGGTGGGCGAGACCGTGGTCACCAGCGGGACGAAGTCCAGCCGCCTCGACTCGCTCTTCCCGCCCGGCATCCCCATCGGCACTGTGACCAAGGCCGACCCGGAGGAGCTCAACCTCTACCAGCGCGTCCACGTCAAGCCGTTCGCCGACCTGCGCCGCCTGGACTTCGTCCAGGTGCTCACCCAGCCGCACGCGCAGGTGGTGGCCAGCGCGGGGGCCGCGACGAAGTGAACGCCTCGCCGACGATCAACGTGAGCCTGATCGTGCGCCTGGTGCTGCTGGGCATCGTTGCCGTGCTCGTCCAGATCACCGCCATCTCGCAGATCTCGCTGCTCGGCGTCAGCGCCGACCTCACGCCGCTGATCGTCGCGTCGGTCGGCCTGCTCGCGGGCTCCATCCCCGGGGCGATCATGGGCTTCGGCATGGGGCTGTTCGTCGACACCGCCCTGGTGCAGACGCTCGGCGTCGACTCCTTGCTGCTCACCGGCATCGGCTACGGCGCCGGCCGCCTGCACGAGGTGCGCGACCCGTCCCACACGCTGGTTCCGATCGCCGTCGGCGCCGCCGCCACCGCGATCTCGCAGATCGGCTTCTCGCTCATCCAGTTCCTGCTCGGCGTCGACGCGCCCGTCTCCTGGCTGCTGCTGCGCGAGATCCTGTTCACGATCGCGGTCAACACCGTGATCGCGCTGCCGGTCTACGCGCTCGTGCGCCGCCTCGTGGCCGGCGCGCTGCCGGAGGACCCGCGCCGCCGCCGCGCCCGCCGCGCCGCCTCGGTCACCGGCGGCCTCAGCCCGCTCTCGCAATCGGCCTCGCCGCGCCGCCGGCGCCGCGGCCTGCGCGCCACATGATCTCGCCGCCCATCCACGACGACCGGCGCCCGCCGATCACCCCCCAGCTGGCCTGGCGGGTGGCGATCTTCGGCGGCGTCGCGCTGACCATCTTCGCCGTGATCTTCATGCGCCTGTGGTTCCTGCAGGTGCTGTCCGGCAACAAGTACCTGGCCGAGGCCAACGACAACCGCGTGCGCGACATCACCATCCCGGCGCCGCGCGGCGACGTCGTGGACCGCAACGGCACCGTGCTGGTCGACAACCGTCCCGCCAACGCGATCCAGATCCAGGTCAACAAACTGCCGGCGCGGGGCGCCCCCCGCGACGCGCTCTACCGCCGCCTGCGCGCGGTCCTGCACCTGCGCCCGCGCGGGATCCGCAAGGACATCACCCAGCAGCGCAAGGCGCTGCCCTACGCCAACGTCACCATCAAGAGCGACGCGTCGCAGAGCCAGCTCGCCTACATCCTCGAGCGCCAGGACCAGTTCCCGGGCGTGGTCCCCGAGCCGGTCTACCAGCGCCGCTATCCGCACCACGACACCGCCGCCCAGCTGTTCGGCACGGTGGGCCAGATCTCGCCGCAGGAGCTCAAGATCGCGCGCTTCCGCGGCGTGCAGCAGGGAACGCTCGTGGGCCAGAGCGGCATCGAGTGGTCCTATGACCGTTACCTGCGCGGCGAGCTGGGCGCGACGCGCGTGCAGGTTGACGCGCTCGGCCGCCAGAAGGGCCCGCCGCTGCGGACCCGCGAGCCGGTGCAGGGCAAGCAGCTCAAGCTCTCGCTGGACCTCAACCTCCAGCAGGCCGCCCAGCAGGCGATCAAGTCGGTCGGTGGTGGGCTGCCCGGCGCCTTCGTGGCCATGGACCCGCGCAACGGCGAGATCCTCGCCCTCGGCTCGGTGCCCTCGTTCGACCCGAACATCTTCTCCAAGCCGGTCAAGCCGTCGACGCTGAAGAAGCTGCAGTCGACCGCGAACGGCGCGCCGCTCTACGACCGCGCGATCGCCGGTTTGTACCCGACCGGGTCGACCTTCAAGGTCATCACCAGCGTGGCCGCGCTGCAGTCCGGCACGATCACGCCGAGCACCGTCATCGACGACCCCGGGTCGGTCAAGATCGGGAACATCACCTTCCACAACTCCGGCAACGCCGCCAACGGCGCTGTGGCCCTGCGCCAGGCCATTCAGGTCTCCTCCGACGTCTTCTTCTACACGATGGGCGCGCGGCTGAACGGCCAGCCCGGCGACCCGCTGCAGCGCTACGCGCGCAAGCTCGGCATCGGCCGCCGCACCGGCATCGACATCCCGGGCGAGTTCAAGGGCCTGCTGCCCACGCCGCAGTGGCGCGACCGCCTGTTCAAGGAGAACAAGACCGACCGCCCGTGGACGGTGGGCGACAACGTCAACCTCGCGGTCGGCCAGGGCGACCTGCAGGCCACGCCGCTGCAGATGGCCACCGCGTACTCCACGGTGATCGACGGCGGACGCGTCCCGCGCCCGCACGTGGGCATGGAGGTCGAGGACGCGGCAGGCCGCACGCTGCAGCGCATCGATCCCGGCCCGGCCCGCCACGTGAAGATCGCGCCGCAGAACCGCCAGGCCATCCTCGACGGGCTGCACCTCGCGGCCTCGGCCTCGGGCGGCACGTCGGCCGACGTGTTCCGCGGCTTCCCGCACCCGGTCTACGGCAAGACCGGCACGGCCGAGCGCCCGGGCCAGGCGGACCAGTCCTGGTACGTCTGCTACGTGCCCGACGCCAAGCGCCCGATCGTGATCGCGGCGACCATCGAGCGCGGCGGCTTCGGCGCCCAGGCTGCGGCGCCGGCGGCGCGGCTGATCCTGTCGCAGTGGTTCGGGGTCAAGAAGAAGGTCGTCCGCGGCTCGTCCACGACCCGATGAGCGCGGCCGTCGGCAGCCCGATCAAGGACCCGGCCGAGGGCGGCGGGGTGTCGGCCCGGCCGATCCGAGCCGTGTTCCCGATCGACCCGACGCTGCTGGTGGCGGTCCTCGGCCTGGTCGCGTGCTCGCTGGTCACGCTCTCGGCGGCCACGCGCGACGACATCCCCGGCGACCCGAACTACTACGTCTACCGGCAGGCCGGATTCGCCGCCGTCGGGCTCGTCCTGTGCCTGATCATCAGCCGCTTCGACTACTCGCGCCTGCGCGAGCTCAAGTACGGCCTCTACGGCTTCATGCTCGCGTCGATCCTGCTCGTCCTCGCCGTCGGCGGCGCCACCCGCGGCTCCAAGCGCTGGATCGACTTCCCGTTCTTCCGCTTCCAGCCCTCCGAGCTGGGCAAGCTCCTGCTGGTGCTGGCGATCAGTGCCTTCGTGGTCGACCGCATCCGCCGGCTCCAGGACCGCGACACCACGGCCAGGACGATGCTCATGGCGCTGATCCCCTCGCTGCTGGTGATGCTGCAACCCGACCTCGGCTCGGCCATCGTCTACGTGGTCATCGCCCTCTCGGTCCTGTTCGTCGCCGGCACGAGCTGGAAGCACTTCGCGGCGCTCTTCGCCCTGTTCGCGATCGCGCTCTCGCTGGTGCTCGTGGCGGCGCCGGCGGTGGGCGTGCACGTGCTCAAGCCGTACCAGACGGATCGCCTCACGGCGTTCCTGAACCCATCGGACAACCCAGCCGACCAGGGCTACCAGCAGAACCAGTCGCGGATTGCGATCGGCTCGGGCCAGAAGTCCGGCCGGCCGCACCCGACGCAGACCACGCTCAACTTCCTCCCCGAGCACCACACGGACTTCGTCTTCGCCGTCGTCGGCGAGCGCTACGGCTTCATCGGCGCGGCGCTGGTGCTCTCGCTCTATGCCCTGCTCATATGGCGGGGCCTACGCATACTCACCATGGCCAAGAACCTGTACGGCGCGCTGAT
>DATAPF010000198.1:0-8853 GCA_036265355.1 Kofleriaceae bacterium
TCCCCGGCCTCCCCAGCACCCCCAAGCCCGAGCCCCCGGCACCCAAGGGGTACTTCGACGACATCCCTGGTCTCCCCAGCACCCCCAAGCCCGAGGTCCCTGCGCCCAAGGGCTTCTTCGACGACATCCCCGGCCTCCCCAGCACCCCCAAGCCCGAGTCCGCGCCCCCGGGGTACTTCGACGATATCCCCGGCCTCCCCAGCACCCCCAAGCCCGAGTCCGCGCCCCGGGGCTTCTTCGAGGACCGTCCGCCGCCCGGACGCGCCGTCGCGGAGCGACCCGACGGCGATGCCGTCGAGCTTCAGCTCGCGGCCGGCCCGGAGCCCGACGTCGGCTCGCTGCCCGCGTCCGCCAGCCCGCCGGTCGCGGCGCGTTCGTCGGGGACGTTCGACGATCTCGACCTGTCGCGGCCGTCGGCGCCGGTGCGGTTCGAGTCACCGACCCGGCCGTCGGCACCCCGGGCCGTGCAGGCGGAGGCGCGGAACGTCGAGCTCGGCCCGGTGCTGGAGCTCGAGACGCCCCGACCCGGCGCAGCGCCGCCGGTGGCGCGGCGCCCGGGCAAGGACGAGCCCGCCGCCCGGCCCGGCGCCGATCGCCGGACGCGCAAGCGCGCCGCGATCGTGGTCCTGATCGTCATCGCCGCGCTCGCCGCCGGCGGCTTCGCGATCTATCGCCGGCGGGTCGCGATGGCCGAGCGGCGGGCCGCGATCTCCGAGCAGCTCATGCAGGCGCGCTCGGCGTACGCCGCCAGCGACGCCAGGCACTGGCAGCGCGCCGCCGCCGCCGCCCACCGGGTGGTCGAGCTCGACGAGACCAACCCGGAGGCGCTCGGCATCGGCGCCGAGGCGCTGCTCGCGGGCGCGCTCGACGACGGCACCGGCGCGTCCGGCAAGATCGCCCAGGCCCACGCGATGCTCGACACCGCGAGCACGAACGGGATCTCGAGCACGATGCTGACCCGCGCCCGCGCGCTCGCCGCGCTCGCCGCCCATCAGCCCGACACCGCGCTGCAGCAGCTCCCCGCGCTGACCGGCAAGGCATCCGAGGATGGCGCGCTCGCGCTGTACACCGGCTGGGCGCGCGCCGCCCGCGGCGACGCCACCGGCGCGATCCAGGCCTATGACCTCGCGATCAACGCGCCCGGCGCCAGGCTCTCGGCGCTGTACGGGCGCGGCAACGCCCGGCTCGAGCTCGCCGACCTCGACGACGCCCGCGCCGACTTCGCCAAGGTGCTCGAGCTCGCCAAGGACCACATCGGCGCCCAGGTCGGGCTCGCCGCCGCCCAGCCGCCCGCCGCCGCCCAGCGCCGCGAGGCCGACCTGCTCGCGATCCTCGCGCGCAAGGACATCCCCGCCGCCGATCCGCGCGCGGTGGCACGGGCGTGGACGCTCGCCGGCGACGCTGCGATGCGCGCCGGGCGCTACGACGTCGCGCGCGACCGGTTCCGCAAGGCGCTCGGGCTCACCCCCGACGACCTCGGCGCGACCGCCGCGCTCGCCGAGACCGAGCTGCGCGACAACAAGCTCGGCTTCGCGGCCGGGCTGACCTCGAAGGCGCTCGCGGTGTCCAAGGACAACGTCGCCGCCCAGCTCGTGCAGAGCGAGATCGAGGTCAAGCAGAGCCGGTTCCAGATCGCCGGCCAGCGGCTCGATGCGCTCGCCGCCCGCACGCCGCCGCTGGCCCCGCTCGAGCTCGCCCGGCTGCAGGTGGTGCGCGGCAAGCTCGCCGACGCGCAGGGCGATGGCCAGGGCGCCGCCGACGCCTACATCAAGGCCGCCCAGGTCGCGCGCGATCTCGACCTCGAGCCGATGGTCGCCGCGGTCAGCAAGCTCGCCGCGCTGACCCGCACCGCGATCGGCGATCACGACGCCGCGCGCGCCGATGCGCTGCGCAAGCGGACCGACGAGCTGCTCGGCAACTTCGCCAGCCAGGCCGCGCGCGATCCGCAGCTCGCGTTGACCCTCGGCATCAGCTACCTGCAGGCCGGCAACGCCGACAAGGCCGAGCCGTGGCTGCACCGCGCGGTCGAGGCTCTCCCGCAGGATGCCGAGGCGAGGTTCCAGCTCGGCCGCGCGCTGCTGGTGCTCGACCGGCCCCAGGAGGCGCTCGACGCCCTGCGCGCCGCCCTCAGCCTCGGCCCGTCGCGGCTCGACATCACCGCCGAGCTCGCGCACAGCTACGAGGCGCTGCAGCGCGACACCGACGCCGCCGCGCTGTACGACAAGCTGCTCGCCGGGCCGGACCCCGGCCTGGAGCTGCGCGCCCGGGCCGGCCGGTTCTACGCCCGCACCGGCGCGATCGACAAGGCCGCCGCGCAGGGCGAGAAGATCCTCGCGGCCGATCCGCACGACGCCAGCGGGCACTACCTCCGGGGCGAGGGCATGCTCAAGGCCGGCAAGCTGCTCGAGGCCCGCCAGCAGTTCCAGCGCGCGGTCGAGGCCGACCGCGATCCCCAGTATCTCGACGCGCTCGGCCGCGCCGCCGAGGCGATCGGCAACGCCGGCGACCGCGATGCCCAGGAGCTCGCGCTGCGGAGCTATGCCGAGGCCGACGACGCCTCCGCGCACACCCTGGTCAACCCCCTGGTCGGCCAGGGCCGGCTCTACCTGCTCCGGCACGAGGCGGTCAAGGCCGTGCCGCACCTGAGCGCGGCGGTGCGGCTCGACTCGCACAACGCCGAGGCCCTGTTGCTGCTCGGCGCGGCCTACCAGGACAGCCAGCGCCCGGCCGATGCGCGCCGCTGGCTCGGCGAGGCCGTGAAGATCGCGGCCACCCCCGAGGCCTACTGGCGGATCGCCCAGCTCGAGCGCGACGCCAATCACGGGCCGGCGGCGATCCTCGCCCTGACCAGCGCGATCCGGCTCGCCGGAGACGCCGAGAAGACCGGCAAGACCGTGGCGTGGCTGACCGACGCGCTCTACCTCCTGGGCCGGGTCAACCTCGATCTCCGCAACGAGCCGGCCGCGCGCGACGCCTGGCAGCTCTACGTCGCACGCCACCCGCCGGCCTCGGCCCAGCTCACCGAGGTCAAGCAGCTGCTCGCGACCACGCTCAGCCACTAGCCCGCATCATTCACCACGACGTCGAGGTCGATCCATTCCCGCTCGCTGCGCTCGCGGTGGCAAGCGGCGTGAGGCAGATCGCGCCGCACGCCCGGAACCGGCCGTACGACCCGAGATGCCCGCGCCGCGACGGTCGCAGCTGGCGGCGGGGTGAATGATGCGGGCTGGCGCCCCACCAGCGCTTGCCGCGGCACGGTGACCTTTCCGGCCCGGGCGCAGTATGGTGGGCGCGTGATCGACGCCCTGCGCACGAGGTGGTCCAACGCCGTGCTCTACGCGCGCGCGCTGCGCTCCACCGGCTCGATCGAGCTGGCCCGGCCGGCGCAGCTCGTCGAGTTCCTGCGCGGCGCGGCCCGGGTTCCGCGCGGCCCGCACCTCGCGGTGATGTACCGGGCCGCGGCGCACCCCGACCGCGAGGCGCTCGTCGAGTACGCCGAGACCGGCGTCCGGCGGATGACCTGGGGCGAGCTCGCGGCGACCACCAACCGGCTCGCCAACGCGCTGCACGCGCGCGGCATCGCCGGCGGCAGCCGGGTCGCGCTGATGCTGCCCAACGGCGCCGAGTACCTGCTCGCCCAGCAGGCGCTCGCCCTGCTCGGCGCCACCGCGGTCCAGATCGGCTACCGGCTCAAGGCCGGCGAGATCGCCCACATCCTCGGCAACGCCGAGCCGGCCGCGACGCTGGTCCACGCCGACTACCTCGCCGAGATGGCCGCGGCCCGCGCCCAGACCGGCCGCTCGGACCCGATGCTCGTCGCCGGCGAGCCCGGCGGCGCGCCGGCCCGGCTCGCCCCCGAGGTCGCAGCGTGGGGCCGCGCGCTGGCCGCGGCCTCGCCCGACGCGCCGCCCCGGACCCGCGGGGGCACCGGCGGCGGGGTGATCGTCTACACCTCGGGGACCACCGGCAAGTCCAAGGGCGCGCACCGCAACCTGCGGCACACCGGGCTGGAGTCGGTCGCCGACCTGGTGCTGCAGGTCGGGATCCGCGGCGACGACCGCCACCTCGTGGTGTGCCCGCTGTACCACAGCATGGCGCCGGCGTTCGCCGGGATCCTGATGGCGCTCGGCGCGACGATCGTGCTGATGAACCAGTTCGACCCGGCGGGCGCGCTCGACATCATCGCCCGCGAGCGCGTCACCTGCTCGCTGATGGTGCCGACCATGCTGGTCCGGATCACCGGCCTGCCCGCCGGCGTCCTCGCCCGCCACGACGCGTCGTCGCTGCGCTGGGTGATGAGCGGTGCCGCGCCGCTGGCGACCGAGACCGCGCGCCGGTTCATGGATCGGTTCGGCCCGGTGCTGTGGAACTTCTACGGCTCGACCGAGACCGGCCTGGTCACGCTGGCCGGCCCCGGCGACCACGTGACCCGGCCCGGCACGATCGGCCGCGCGCTGTGCGGCAACGAGATCCGGCTGCTCGACGACGCCGGCCGCGAGGTCGCCCCCGGCGAGGTCGGCGAGCTCTACGCCCGCAACTCGATGCTGATCACCGGCTACCACCGCAACCCCCAGGCGACCACCGCCTCGCTGCGCGACGGCCTGTTCTCGGTCGGCGACCTCGCGCGGCGCGACGCCGACGGCTACTACTACCTCGAGTCGAGCAAGCACGACCTGGTGATCTCCGGCGGGGTCAACATCTACCCGCGCGAGATCGAGGACCACCTGTGCGCCCACCCCGCGATCCTCGACGCCGCGGTGGTCGGCGTGCCCGACCCCGAGTGGGGCGAGACCCTGCACGCGTTCGTCGTCCTGCGCGACGGCCACGCGCTGACCGAGCAGGGCGTGATCGACCACTGCCGCGCCGGGCTCGCCGACTTCAAGCGGCCGCGCCAGGTCACGTTCGTCCGCGAGCTGCCGCGCACCCCGACCGGCAAGGTGCTCAAGCGCGAGCTGCGCGAGCTGGGTGGAGCGGCCGGCCCGCCGCCGCCGCGGTAAGGTCCCCGCGTGGCGCACCCGATCGTCCTAGGCACCGCCGGCCACATCGACCACGGCAAGACCTCGCTGGTCCGTGCGCTGACCGGCATCGACACCGACCGCCTGCCGGTCGAGAAGGCGCGCGGCATCACCACCGAGCTCGGGTTCGCCCGGCTCGATCTCGGCGATCGGCGGATCGCCGTGGTCGACGTCCCCGGCCACGAGCGGTTCGTCAAGTCGATGGTCGCCGGCGCGACCGGCCTGGATCTGGTGTGCCTGGTGATCGCCGCCGACGAGGGCGTGATGCCGCAGACCCGCGAGCACCTCGACATCTGCGAGCTGCTCGGCGTCCGCCGCGGCCTCGTCGCGCTGACCAAGCGCGACCTGGTCGACGACGAGTGGCTGGCGATGGTGACCGCGGACATCGCGGCCGAGGTCGCCGGCACGTTCCTCGCCGGCGCGCCGGTCGTGGCGTGCTCGACCCGCAGCGGCGCCGGGCTCGACGAGCTGCGCGCCGCGATCGCCGCCGCGGTCGACCAGGTCCCGCCGCGCGAGGCGACCGGCGTGTTCCGGCTGCCGATCGACCGGGTGTTCACGGTCAAGGGCTTCGGCACGATCGCGACCGGCACCGTGCTCGGCGGCGCGGTCGCGCTCGGCGACGAGCTCGCCGTGCTGCCCGGCGGCCTCACCGCGCGGGTCCGCGGCATCGAGGTCCACGGCGGCGCGGTCGACCGCGCGGTCGCCGGCCACCGCGCCGCGATCAACCTCGGCGGCGTCGCGGTCGACGACCTCGCGCGCGGCGACCTGCTCGCCCACCCCGGCCGGGTCGCCGCGTCGCACATCCTCGACGTCGAGTTTCGCTACCTGCCGACCGCGCCCGGTCCGCTCGGCCCGCGCACCAAGGTCCTGGTCCACCACGGCACCGCGCAGGTGCTCGCCAGCCTCGTACTGGTCGAGCGCAGCGAGACGGGGGGTGGGGACCCTGCCGGCTCTGCCGGTGGGGCGGGGGGCGGAGCCCCCCGTGGGATCGACCGGACCGAGCTTGCGCTCGGCGACACCGCGCTCGCCCAGCTCCGGATCGCCGCCACCACCCCGCTCGGCGCGCTGCCCGGCGACCACTTCATCGTGCGCGGCTTCGTCGCGACCGCGACCCACGGCACCACGATCGGCGGCGGCCGCGTGATCCGCGTGCTCGCGCCCCGCGCGCGCACGGGCTCGACCCACGGCGACACCGTCGCCCGGCTCGCCGCCGCCCGCCACGACCAGCGGCTCGCGCTCGACATCAAGACCGCCGCGTTCGCCGGCCTCGGCCTGCCCGACCTGGTGCGCCGCACCGGCGTGCCCGGCGACGTGCTCGCGCCCGCGCTCACCACGCTGGTCGGCAGCGGCGAGCTGCTCGCGACCGGCGCCGGCGACCACGCCCACTACCTCCACGCGACCGCGGTCGCCGAGCTCGAGGGCCGGATCGTCCAGGCGGTCGCCGCGGCCCCCGAGGGCGTGCTGCGCGAGGAGCTGCGCACCCAGCTGCCGTCCGCGCTCCCGGTCCGCGCCTACGACGCGATCCTCGGCGGTCTCGAGCGCAAGGCCGCGATCGCCAGCGACGGCGACCGGGTGCGCAAGGCCAGCGCCCCGAGCCGCGGCGCCAGCCTGACCCCGGCGGAGGCCAGGCTCGCCGACCAGTTCCGCGCCTGGGCGCTCGAGCCGCCGCGCCCCAAGGACATCCACGCCGAGCTCCGCCTCCCCGAGCCCCAGGTCAAGACCATGCTCGACCGGCTGATCGCCGGCAAGCAGCTGGTCCGGGTCAAGCCCGATCTGTTCGTCCACGCCGACGCGATCGCCGAGCTGCGCACCCGGCTGCTCGCCTTCCTCGACGCCCACAAGACGATCGACGCCCAGCAGTGGAAGGAGATCACCGGCGCCAGCCGGAAGTTCTCGATCCCGCTCGCCGAGTACTTCGACACCGAGCGCGTCACCCTCCGCGTCGGCGACGTCCGCCGCAAGCGCTAGAAGAACATCGACGACGACACGCCGACGAACGGCATGGTGCGGATCCCGCCCTCGAGGTTGATCGTCGTGTGATCGGTCGGCTTGAGCTGCACGCCGAGCACCGCGTTGACCACCGGGAACACCGGCGTGCCGAGGTCGTACTTGACCAGGGTCTCCTGGCCCTCGCTGAACGTGCCGGTGCCATTGAACCGCGGCATCGGGACGCAGCCCGGCGTGGGCGAGGCGTTGGTCGCCCCGGGCGCGCAGATGATGTTGTAGTGGTCGATCTCGCCGATCAGGACCCCCAGGCCGAGGCCGGCCCCATAGCGCACCGACAGCCACGGCGTGATCTCGGCGTGGTTGAAGAAGCTGAACTCCATCGTGAACCAGCCGAACTGGTTGCCGGACCCGGTGGACCGATCCGGGCCGAGCACATAGTCGGCCTCGTCGCCCATCGCGACGTTGTCGCCCTTGTTGATCCACACGCCCTGGCCGACGTTGATGTGCTCGAACTCGAAGCCGAGCTGCAGCTCGGTGGCGCCCCGCCGCCGGGTGAGATCGACGCCGATCCCGTAGTTGTGGGCCCCGCCGGCCGCGCGGGTCACGAACAGCTCGAGCACCGGCCTGGGGACCCAGACGCTGCGCAGCCGCACGCCGACGCCGTACTCGACCTCACCGCCCGCCACCGTGCCGGTGACCGCGGCGCAGCGCGGATCGCCCGGCTTGCTGCAGTCGGGCTCGGTCTCGGGGCTGTCTGCCCCCGAGACCGGGGCGCTCGGCTCCTTCGCCGGGGCCGGTGTGGTCACCGGCTTGGCCTTGTCGTCATCGAGCGCCGGGCCGGCCGCGGCCGGCCGCACCAGCCCCGTCATCACCAGCAACACCAGGCAAACCACAGGCGAAGCGAACTGCATAGGATCCCCCCGAGCTGAGCGCATAATATACTCGCCCTCGCCTGACGCGGTGCTCCTCGCCGATGCGACGCGATCTCCTCCCCGCGCTGATGTGGTTCGCCGCCCTGGGCGCCGCCCTCGGCGGCTGCCGTGGGGGTGCGTGGATCGGAGAGACCTGTGGTAGCAACGACGACTGCGACGGCTCGCTGCAGTGCCTGAACGACATCTGCGAGCCGCGCTGCGAGCGCGCACCCGATTGCGGCGACGGCTACGCCTGCCGCGACCACCTGTGCGTGGCCGCGGATCTCCAGCAGGGTGACATCTGCCACGGTGAGTCCGACTGCGCCGCCGGCCTGGCGTGCCAGATCAAGGGCTCCGAGGTCGACCCGATGACCAATCGCCTGGTCTCGAACTGCGTCAAGGAGAACCTCAACGGGCACCCGGCCGGCTCGTCGTGCGCCGGCGACAACGAGTGCCGCAACGGAACCTGTGAGCTCGGCCACTGCGTCGATCTGTGCCGCGACAGCCTCGACTGCGCGGACAGCACCGGCTGCATGACGATCCCGCGGGTCGCGGTCGCCGGCGCGCTGTTCGAGGGCTGTCTGCCGACGCAGGGCACGGTGAGCTGGGACATCCCGGTGATCAGCCCGAGCGCGCAGATCCTGCTGCCGGTCCCGTCCGGCGCTCCGTCCGGCGACGTGTCGGCCGAGCTCGTGATGAGCGTCGATGACCCCGGGCAGAAGGTCGGGGTCCAGAGCGTGCTCGACCCGTGCGGCTGCACGCGCTACACCGTGCCCTGCTCGTTCCTGCCGCCGAGCGACCGCGGGGCCTGCACCGACCTGATCGCCGCCGACCAGTTCTACAGCCAGGACCCCAGCTCCGGCATCGTCCCGTTCAGCCGCACCATCGCCAGCAACGCCGCGGGCGGGATCTGCGGCGCTCCGGTGATCTGCAACCCGAACGGCGACCCCATGGTCAACCACTTCCGCCACATCCCGGCG